>DAOTTM010000097.1:0-12421 GCA_034437915.1 Dehalococcoidia bacterium
CGACCTCGTCCGGGTCCTTTCCTGGCGGCAGGGTCGCCACGCGCAGGTCGATCTGCGAGGCGCCCGTCAGGCTCTCGGCGGAACGTGCCGACCTCGCCATCCCCTCGGGCGATGCGAGATCGAGCAGCAGCCCTCCAGCCCGCTCCGCCGCCGCCACGCCCGCCGCGTCGGGGTCCAATGCGAGCACGATGCGTTTCGCGAAGCGGCGCAGCATGCCCACGTGATGCTCCGTGAGGGACGTGCCCATCGTTGCGACGACGTTGTGAAAGCCCACCTGCCACGGCCCGATGACGTCCATGTAGCCTTCCACGACAACGACTTCGCCCGCCTCCTTTATCGCTGCCGAAGCGAGGTTGAGTCCGTAGAGCGTTCGCCCCTTGTCGAACAACTCTGACTGCGGTGAGTTGAGGTACTTCGGCTCTTCGCCCTGCAGTCCGCGGCCGCCGAGGCCGATGTACAGCCCGCGCTCGTCGGCGATGGGAACGACAACGCGGCCACGGAATCGGTCATACGGGTCCCGCCCGCCTTCTGGTTCCACAAGCAAACCGGCGGCGGCGATGTCGCGCAGGTCGTGTCCGCGCCCTTCGAGGTACGCCCGAAGACCGCGCCATTCGTCTGGCGCCCAGCCCAGGCGAAACGTCTCCACGGAGTCGTGGTTCAGCCCACGCTTGTCCGAAAGGTAGCCTACGGCAGGTTCGCCCCCGGCTTCGCGCAGCTGTCGTTGGTAGTAGTCCACGGCGACGGATACGATCCGGCTGAGCTGCTCCATGCGGCTGCGGCGTTCGGCGCCCTCCGCCGAAAGCTGCACGCCCGCCTCGCGTGCCAACTCCTGCAAGGCCTGGCGAAAGTCGAGGTTTTCACGCTTCTGGACGAAAGTGAAGAGATCGCCGCCCTCTCCGCAACTGCCGAAACAGCGCCACGTACCCCGGTCAGGGAACACATAGAACGACGGTGTCTTCTCGGCGTGAAAGGGGCAGCGTGCGCGAAAATTCCGCCCGGCTTTCTGCAACTGGGTCTGGCGCCCGATGTATTCGACGAGGTCGAGCTTGCTCTTGATTTCGGCAACGCTGTCCATACGCGCATCGTACCGCGCCCGTGCCGGATCGCCGAGGGTCTACGGTATGGTTATCGGCGCCGAGGCCACGACCACGCCCTTGATCAACACCTCGACCTTGCCCGTCCCGGACGCAGGCTTCGGGATCGTGAACGTTACGGGGGGGTTGTCCTTCGTCAGGGCGACGTTCTTCGTCTGTTCCGCGCCAGATTGCCCGACCGTCACTTTCACCGTCACGTCCGAAGCTGCAAGCGGGCCGCCGCTGTTCTTGATGGAGACGATCACGGACGTCCCGGACACGTCCACGGAGGTGACCACGATGTCCGGCTGCTCCACCGGGGGCGAGAGCACGAACGTCGCGCCGTTGTTGTCTTCGTTCGCTTCCTTGATCGCATTCTCCGGGTCAACCTTGACCTGGGCGGACTTCTGCGTGGTCACCGCCGGGTTCAGCTCGAAGTCGACTGTGGCGGCGTTATTCGCGGGAATGCGCACGGCAAAGGATTGCGTCAGTGTGCCCGCCCCAACGCCGCCAACGCTGACCACAAGCGGGCCGTCGTAGCTGTTCGTCGAAAGGTTTGCAACCGTCACGCGGAGCCGCAGGCCACCGTCGATGAGCGAGGCGTTCGTGGGAGCGAAGTCCGGCGCATTCGGGCTGACTGTTGTAGTTGGCTTGGGAGTCGGTGACGGCGAGGGCTGAGGGAGCGGCGTGTTCGTGGGCGGCGCTACCGTCGGTGTCGGCTCCTTCACCGCCACCAATGCGAGCGAGTCCAACGCTTCAATCGCGGCGGCCTTCACCCATCGTCCATTGTCGTTTTCGACAAGGAGCCACTGGTTGTCCTTCGTCTTGCCGAGGATCTTAACCTCGGTGTTCGGTTGGAGCTGCCCCACGGCCTCGAACTGTTCCCCGGGCCCCGTGCGAAGGTTCACGAGCGCGATCACCTTGCCGCGGATGGAAGTCGGCTTTTCACCGATCGGCTCGATCGCCACGACCGTGACCGAGGGGGATTCGTGCGTCGCCCCGGATTGCGAAGTCACCCGCACGACGAGCTTGTATTCGCCCTTCTTGTCGAGGCGTAGCTTCAGCTTCCCCGTGTAGACCTGGTTGGCGTTCGGCATTCCCGCGGAGACCTGGTCGATGACCGTTTTGTCGCGGACGAGTTCGAACTTGAGGATCGGTTCGGACGATGTCGCTTCCACCACGACATCCGTGTCTTTGCCCGTTTCGATTCGCTCGTTGCCTGCCGGCGAATTGATGCGCACCTGGAATCCCGCGGCGGCAGCTGTGGGGTCCGCGGCAATCTCCTTTTCGTCGTTTCGAAAGAGCGAAAACAGGAGAACCACGAAAAGCCCACCGAGGATGACGGCGAGCCCGATGAAGACATAGAACATCGGTTGTCGCGCGGGCGCTTCGTCTTCGTAGTAGTCGTACTCGTCGTATGGTTGAGGGTCCCCGTACTCGTCGGCCCATTGGCCATCAGCGACGTCGTCTTCGTACCCATCGTCGCCGATGGTGATGGGGGGATACGTCGCGCCGATGACGGGCTCGTTCGTGGAATCTTGGCCGAATCGATCAGTCATAGAGCGGTTTCATTCGTTCGCGCTGCCCGCACAGGGCTTCGCGCAGCCATCTACCTTCCACGCCACCGCAGCCGATTATCTCGGCGGCACCGGCTACCAGCAACGAAATCGAACCATGTCCGGGGGTAAGGCGCGGTTCAGACGTGCCAATTGAGCGCGTCCGCGCAGCCAAGTTCGCTCGCAAGGCGAATCGCGTAGCGGTCCGTCATGCCGCTGATGAAGTCTGCCGCCCGCCGTTCGATCGGGTCGGCGGCCAGGGAAAAGTCCGGCGAAATCGCTTCTGGATGGGCGACACAATGTTCGAACAGGAAGCTGACAATGCGCTTCCCACGCTCCGCTTCCCGACGCGTGGAGTCGTACAGGTAGACCCGCGTAAACATGAACTCCCGCAGCTCGTTCGCGACCGCCTTCACACGTGGGCTGAACGTGATCACCGGTCGGCTTTCTCCACGAACTTCGCCCGTCGCGCTCCAGCTCGCCTCGACAGCGTCGCAAATGAGGGCGTTGAGCCGCGCCCCGTGCGAATTGCCAAGCTCTCGGCGCGCGGCGTCTGGGAGGTCGCTTTCGCTCAACAGGCCAGCACGGATCGCGTCGAGGATGTCGTGGTTCACGTACGCAATGGCGTCCGCAGTCTTGACGACTTGCCCTTCGAGCGTGGCCGGCACGCCCCAGCCCTCGGCGAAGATGTCCTCGCGCGCCTTGCTCGATGTTTCGATCGCGTTGAGCACCTCGTGCGTCAGGTTCAAGCCGTGTCCGCCGTTCTCCAGCCGGTCGAGCACGCGCACCGACTGGAAGTTGTGGCGAAAGCCCTCGGGCAAACACTCCGCGAGCGCTTCTTCGCCCGCGTGGCCGAACGGTCCGTGGCCGATGTCGTGCCCAAGTGCGGCGGCTTCGGCGAGGTCCTCGTTCAGGTTCAGCGCGCGCGTTATCGTGCGCGCGACCTGGGCCACCTCCAGCGTGTGCGTGAGGCGCGTCACGAAATGGTCCTGCGCGGGCGAAATGAAGACCTGGGTCTTGTGCTTCAGCCGTCGAAATGCTTTCGTGTGGAGAATGCGGTCCCGGTCGCGTTGGTATTCCGTCCGCACCGGCGACGGCTGTTCAGGCATCTTCCGCCCCCGCCCGCCCATGGAACGCGCCGCGAAGGGGCTGAGCCGCAGTTCGTTCTCTTCGAGGCGGCGGCGGACGACATGCAGATCCATGGGCCTATTCTACCGCGCGCGCGGCGAATTCCTGTCGCGGCTATTTCGGTGAAAGCCCGAGCTTCGCCTCGGCGTTCGCGATGATCTCGCGCGTGCGGTCGATCATGTCGGGCGAGACGCTCACGCTCGTCATGCCCCACTCGACGAGCTTCTCCGTGAGTTCGGGGTAAACACTCGGGGCCTGCCCGCAGATCCCGACTGTGATCCCCCGGCGACGAGCCACCGAGACCGCTGTCTGGATCGCCGACATCACCGCTTCGTTGCGTTCGTCGAAGGTGTCGGCGAGCTTTTCGCTGTCGCGGTCGATGCCCAGGACTAACTGCGTGAGGTCGTTCGAACCGATCGAGATGCCGTCGATGCCCACGTCGATGAACTTGTCCAGGATAATCACGTTCGACGGTACCTCAACCATCATCCAGAGCTTGAACTCCGCGTTGCGAATCACGCCCTGCTCCGCCAGGAGCTGCTTCACCCCGCGCAGCTCGTCCGGCGTGCGCACGAACGGCACCATGACGTAGAGGTTCGGGAACTCGCTCCGCACCTCCTTGATGGCATCGACTTCGAGCCGGAAGATGTCTGGCTCCCGGACATAACGGCTAGCGCCGCGATACCCGATCATCGGGTTCTCTTCGTTCTGTTCGTATTTCGCCCCCCCGCGGAGGTTCGCATACTCGTTGGTTTTGAAGTCGGTGAGACGGTAGACCACGGGGCGGGGGGCGAAGGCTTTGCAGAACTCCCGAATGCCCGCCGCAAGCTGGCGCGTGTACTCCTCCGGGTGCCCTTCATCGATGAACGTCCGCGGGTGCGTGCCAATCTGCGCGACGATGAATTCCGCCCGCAATAGGCCCACGCCATCGACATGCCGCGCCGCCACACGCTCGGCCAGTTCAGGTTCCGCCAGGTTCACGTAGAGCTTGGTGGTCGTCTTGAGAGCGACCGCGTTGGCGTAGCGCTCCTTTTGACGCTCCGCCCACGCCAGCCGCATCTCCGCGCGGCCGGCGTAGACGTGGCCGTTCGAGCCATCGACCGTGACTTCGCTGTCCACGACAAGCGTCGTCGTCGCCCCGCTGACGCCGACGACACAGGGAATGCCGAGTTCGCGGCTCACGATCGCCGCGTGGCAGGTGCGCCCACCGCGCTCCGTGATGATCGCCGAGGCCCGCTTCATCGCGGGCACGAAGTCGGGCGTCGTCATCTCCGCGACGAGGACATCCCCGGCTTTAACGATGCCGATATCGTTCGGGTCATGACAAATACGCACGGAGCCGATGCCCACGCCTGGGCTGGCGGCCTGCCCGGTGAGCAGAATCGGCGCGGTTTCCGTTTCCCCCGTGTCGTCGAACTGCTCCCGCATCGTGGTCACCGGGCGCGCCTGGGTGAGGTAGAACTTGCCGCCCTCGTACGCCCACTCGATGTCCTGGTGGTGCCCGTAGTGCTTCTCCACGTCGCGCCCGATGCGCGCGAGCAGGCGGATTTCCACATCCGTCATCTTGGGCGTGTTGGAAAGCGGCGCCTCCACGCGCGTCCAGGCGTTGGCCAGCTCGTAGCTCCCATCGGAGGTCGCCGATTGCGCGATCATCCTCTCCTGGAGCGCGAACGTCTTGCTCAGCACCTGGAGCGACTCTTTGTCCACGATGTAGAGGTCCGGGCTGATCTCGCCGGAAACGATCCCCTCTCCCAGCCCGTACACGGCTTCGATGACGATTTTCGTTGCGTCTGAAGAGACCGGTTCCACCGTGAACATGACGCCCGATTTCTCCGACTGCACCATGCGCTGCACCGGGACGGCGAGTCCCACCTTCAGGTGCTCGTAGCCCGCCTCCTCGCGATAGAAGATCGCCCGCCCCTCGAATAGCGACGCCCAGCAGGCCTGTACCGCGACAACCACATTGTCTGCGCCGACCACGTTGAGGAACGTGCTCTGCTGCCCTGCGAAGCTCGCTTCGGGCAGGTCCTCCGCCGTCGCGGAACTTCGTACCGCCACCGCTCCTTCACCCAGTTCTTTGTAGGCCTTGCGGATCTCGGCGGCGATGTGGGCCGGCATCGGGGCATCGATGATCCGCTGACGGATGCGAGCGGCACGGTCGTTGAGCAGACGCGAATCGTGCACGTCCAGGTTGAACAGCTCCTTCTTGATGAGCGGTTCCAGGGCGTTGCGTTGGATAAAGTGAAAATAGGTATCGGCGGTGACCACGAAGCCAGGCGGCACCGGGATGCCCGCCCGCGTCAATTCGCCGAGGTTCGCCCCCTTGCCGCCAACGAGGCCGATGTCGTCCTTGCCGACATCCGCGAACCACACTACGGAACTCGTGATACTGGCCAAACTGTGTCTACCTCCGGCTACCACCAGACGGCCCGCGCCCGGTAGCTCCGCTGCGGATTCTATCACCGGATCTGGGGCGCCGTCCGTAGCCGCACGGCGCCCAGATCCGGAACTACTCGACCGTGACGGTCTTCGCCAGATTCCGCGGCTGGTCCACATCGCATCCCCGTTCGAGGGCGACATAGTAGGCGAGGAACTGTAAAGCAACGGTGGAGACAATGGGTTCGAGTTCCACTGCCACGCGGGGCACGAAGATCACGTCGCGCACGAGGGCAGCCATCTCGTCGTCTCCGTCGCTACAGATAGCGACCACCGGGCCACCCCGCGCCTGGATCTGCTGGATGTTCGAAACCAGCTTCGACCGCAACGCGTGTTCCGTCGCGATCGCGACCGTCGGGAACTTCGTATCGATGAGCGCTATCGGCCCGTGCTTCATTTCTCCCGCAGCGTAGCCCTCGGCGTGGATGTAGGAGATCTCTTTCATCTTCAGGGCGCCCTCCATCGCCGTCGGGAAGGCCAGCCCCCGCCCGAGGAAGAGCAGGTGTTCTGAATCGCGGAGGGAGCGCGCCACGGTCTCGATGCGTTCCAGCCTAGTGAGCACCCGCGCCACCGCGCCCGGCAGGTGCGATAACTCGTTGATTCGTTTCGCGCGATCCCCGGCGTTCAGGGCGCCGTTGGCTTCGCCGATTCGCAACGCCAGCGCGTAAAGGGCCACCACGGCCGCCGTATAGCACTTCGTGCTCGCGACGCCTCTCTCCAACCCTGCACGCGTGTACACGGTGCCATCGGCGACACGCGTCGTCTGGCTGCCCTCCGTGTTACAGATCGTAACCAGCAGCGCACCGGCCTCGCGGGCCACCGCCATCGCCTCCAGCACATCGACGGTTTCCCCCGACTGGCTCACGGACACCACCAACGTGCGCGAATCGAGCACGGGCCGCCGATAGCGAAACTCGCTGGCGTTATCAACCTCCGCCGGGATGCGTGCGAACGCTTCGATGTACGCCCGCCCAAGCATCGCCGCATGCAGACTCGTCCCCATGCCCATGAGGAGCACGCGCTTGATGTCCGCCAGTCGCGCGTCCGCCCGGCCAAGGTCGCGCAGGTGGATCTCCGCTGGCTCCAGGCTGACCAGGCTGCGAATCGTATCCGTGAGCGCGTCTGGCTGCTCCATCATCTCCTTGAGCATGTACGACGAATACACGCCCTTGAGCGCGTTCGCCGGATCAACCGGTAACGTGCGTACCTCCACCGTCGCCTTCGCGCCATCGACCGTGTGGTATGACACGCTATCGGCGCGTATGTACGCGACCTGTCCGTCTGAAAGGAACGCCACGCGTTGCGTATGTGGCAGTACGGCTGCGAGATCGCTTGCGATCATCATTTCGCCATCGCCAAGGCCGATCACGACCCCGCCCGCGTTACCGATGCGTGCCGCGACAAGCGTCCCCGGTTCCGCCGCGCTCATCGCCACGATCGCCTGGGAGCCTTCGAGCCGTTGGCTCGCCTTCTGCACAGCCACAAGCAACGGCGCACCCTTCCCGACGAGGTCTTCCACGAGGTGGGCCACGGTCTCCGTGTCCGTTTCGCTGAGGAACGTGTGCCCGGCGACCACGAGTTCATCGCGTAGGGCGGCATAGTTCTCCACGATGCCGTTGTGCACGACCACGACACCGCCATCGCAGCTCGAATGCGGATGCGCGTTGCGATCGCTCGGCCGCCCATGCGTCGCCCAGCGGGTGTGTCCGATGCCTGTCGTCGAAGGCTCCAGCCTGCCAGCCGTGATCGCGGCTTCGAGGTTGGCGATCTTGCCTTCACGCTTGATAACCATGAACGGCTCTTCCGAGCCTGCGCCCGCGACCAGGGCGATGCCGGCCGAGTCGTACCCCCGGTATTCGAGGTCGTAGAGGGCGCGAAGGATGATGGGCGCAGCCTCGCGCTGCCCCGTGTAGGCGACAATGCCACACATATACAAAGCTCCTTGAAAGCACAGCCCGCCGAGACGAGCGGAAGGAGCACGCGGACATCAGTGAATGAATGGTGCGGGAGATGTCTCGACCAAAAAGGGAATGCACGTTCCCTTACACGTGAGGCCGCCGTTGTCAGCCGGTTACCCGCGCTGGTTTGTGCGAACTCTGCGACTGTGCTTGCCGGGGGGCCACCCGCCGAGTGTTTCGATACTGCCCCCGCCTCGTCATCCTTCCGGGGAAGGACCTGGCGCTTGAGAACTCCATGGTCGATGCGTGCCGTGCGGTGTCGTGTGCGTGTCCACCTCCAGATTGAATCATTTCAGTGTTTCCCCGTCGTCCGAAGCAGTCAACTCGGCACCGACCCTGGGGAACACCCCGCCATCCGTAGAGCGCGCGGGAGCAAGCGCCGGGATGCTCCCGCCTGCACCCCGTCCGCGCCGCGAAAGTCACATCGGACCGATATTCCGTTCGAACACCGTGAGCGCCAACACGCGCCCAACGAGCGACCTCCGCGAAGACACGGTGAACAACCCTTCCGTCTGGGGCAGACGGTGCCAGCGATGATCCACGAGCACCAGGCGCCCCCCAGGCCGCAGCAGCCGCGCCACATCCTTCGCCATCGCATCCGCCGCCCGATGCGGGACATGCCCCAGCACATGGACCGCGAACACCGCGTCCACGCTCCCCGATTCGAGCGGTATTGACCGTGCGTCCGCGTGGATCAGACGAACCCGTTCCGTCGTCTCCCCCAGCCGCGCCCTGGCCGCTTCCAACATGAAAGGCGACAGGTCGATCCCAATCACCTCGGCTTCCGGAGATGTCGCCCGGACGGTTTCGATGCCAACCCCCGGGCCACAGCCCAGTTGCACGATGGTTAACGGTTCGGTGCCCGCGATTTCGCGTGCAACCGCCGCATACACCGCAGTCGCCTGTCCCATGTTGTACAACGGCAGGATGAGCCGCTCATACCACCGCACGCTCCGCTCGGAAAAGTACCCCTCCGGCAGGAAGTGCCACCGCTGGAGGTACCAACGCGGATACCGCACAGCCGGGTCCGCCATCGGCGAAAGCCGCGCAGCTGCCACCAACCGCGCCCGTTTCGCCGCCCCCATCTCTTTCAGCACCGCGATATCCTACCGTGCTCACCAGCACAGACGAAGCTCACCCGGTAGAATCGGCCAAACTCAAAGGATGGAACCCATGATTACACTCGTCGCGAAACTTCAGGCAGCAGAAGGTAAGGAAGCCGAACTCCAGGCCGCACTCCTCGGCATGGTGGCCAATGTTGCCAAGCACGAACCCGGCGTCCCCGTGTACTCGGTCCACACCTCCGACACTGAAAAAGGCCTCTTCATGTTCTACGAACAGTACGCCGATGCCGCCGCTCAAACAGCACACGGCACGACGGACCATATGAAGGCGTTCGGCGCCAGCCTCGCCGGATTGCTTGCGGGCCGCCCCGCCATCGAACGCTACACCCAGATCGGTGGCGTGAAATAGTATCGGTCGCCGGCCCCCTCGCGCTCCAATAGGCCCGCAGGTGATCAGAGGCGACAGCATCACCGTCTCGAACGTCGATGGTGTCCGCTTCCCGTAGTCACGGACCTGCGTGTCCGGGGGCCACGGTTTCCCATTTTCGCGCTGTCCAACACCTCCAGGGTGCCCGCTGCTCGGCGTGTGTTCGTTGGGCCGACGGTGAGCACCAGGGGCGAATTCGCCAGCGTGCCACATTGCGCGTCGCGCTGTCCGTAGCGCGCGCGTCAGCAAGCGCTGCGATGCCACGCGGCCTGAAACCCTCTGGTGCATTTCAGCATGTTTCCCGTCGGCCATGAGATCGCCCAAGCGCCCCCGCTCCCGTAGGCTCGGTTGGTGATTGTCGCCGACGTCAACAACATCTCCCGCGTCCATGGTGGGCGCACCATCTTCCGCGGGCTCTCCTGGTCGCTCCAGGATGGCGAGAAGATTGGGCTGATCGGTCCGAGCGGCTGCGGGAAATCGACGCTCATGCGCGTCCTTGCGGGCGAGGACACCGTTGATGCTGGCGCGGTGACGTTTCGGCGCGGGGCGAAAGTCGCCTACCTGCCCCAGGAGTTCACGGGCACGCCGGGCCGCGCGGCCATTGACGAACTGATCGCCGGGCACACGGAGTTGCACGCCCTCGAAGCACGCATCCACGACGCCGAACAGCGCCTCGGCGACCCCGAAGTGCTCGACAACCCTGCGCGCTTCGACGCCGTCATGCTCGAACACGAACGCCTCCTCAAGGAGTACGCGGACATCGGTGGGCCGATGCTTCAGAACCGCGCCGAAGGCCTGTTGCGGGGCCTGGGGCTCGAAGAAGAAGCGTGGCAGCGCTCCATGGAACTGCTTAGCGGCGGCCAGCGCAAGATCGTCGGCATCGCCCGCTGCCTCCTCGGCGAACCGGACCTGCTCCTCCTCGACGAGCCGGACAACCACCTCGACCTCGCGCGAAAAGCGATGCTCGAACGCGTCATCCGCGACTTCCCCGGCGCGCTCATCGTGATCTCCCACGACCGCTACCTCCTCGACGAAACCGTCGGCGTGATCATGGAGCTCGAACCGAACCGCGAACTGGGGGTGCGACCGAAGCGCTGGGAGGGCAACTACAGCGCATACCAGGCGCAGCGCGAACTCACCCTCATGCGTCAGCAACAGACCTACAGCTCGCAGCAGAAGGAGATAGCGCGCCTCGAAGCCGCCGTCGCGCGGTTCACGCTCTGGGCGCGGATGGTGCTGAGCGAACGCCACCGCAAGCAGGCGGGCGTCAAGCAGCGCCAGATCGACACGATGGAAAAGGTCGAGCGCCCCGTCCTCGAACGGCGAAAGATGTCGCTCCACTTTCGCACGGCCACGCGCGGCGGCGCCAAGGCGCTGGAGCTACGCCATATCGAAAAGTCCTTCGGCGACAACATCATCCTCCTCGACGCCAACGCCACCGTGATGAACGGCGAACGCGTGGGCATCGTTGGCCCGAACGGCGCCGGGAAGACGGTTCTCATGAGGATCATCCTCGGGCAGCTCCCACCGGACCGTGGCGAGGTCTGGATTGGGCCGAGCATCCACACCGGCCACTACGCCCAGGAGCATGAGACCCTCGACTTCACCCAGACGCCGATCGAGGCGATCCGCAACGTCAAGGCGATGTTCGAAGGCGATGCCGTCGCCGCGCTGCAGCAGTTCCTGTTGCCCTACGACGCCTGTTCCCAGCCCATCGCGAAGCTGAGCGGCGGCGAGAAGAGCCGCGTCCAACTCGCCCGCCTGATGCAACTCAACGCCAACTGCCTGCTGCTGGACGAGCCGACCAACAACCTCGACATCCCCGCCGCGGAGGTGCTCGAAGAGGCCCTCGACGCCTTCAAGGGCACCGTCGTCGTCATCTCCCACGACCGCTACTTCCTCGACCGCCTCGTCGACCGCGTCATCGAAGTGAAGGACGGCGCCCTCCGCGTGTTCGAGGGCGGCTACAGCTATTACGCCGACCAGACGGCGGGGTGAGGAACCTGGCTCAGAACATATTCCCGGTCCTTTGAGTGCTACCATGGATCCATGGTCACGATCGCCATCGAAGAGTTGGAACTGCACCTGCGTGAAGTTCTGGCGCGCGTGGAAGCGGGTGAGACGGTGCTGCTCGCGCGTGACGGCGCGGCGGTGGCACAAATCGCGCCCTGCGACCCGTTGGCGGCGCTGATGAGAGCACTGCCCGGAGTTCCCCGACCCACGAAACATCTCCGCGACGTGCGCTTCGTGCCGATACCCGTGGGTCCCGGCCGCGATGTCGTCGATGTTCTTCGCGAGGTGCGCGACGACCGTGATTTCGTACATTGATTCGAGCTGCGTAATCAGACGCCTCGTTGGTGACGGACCGCCTTTGGCGACGTGGGGTGCTTGGGACGCCGCCGTCTCGTCGGAAGTTGGGCGCATCGAAGTCCACCGAACCCTCGCACGGCTCCTCCACGAAGGGCGCCTGAACAACAACGGATGGGCGGAGGCGCTGCAACGCTTCGGAGAAATAGAACAGGGAGTCCTTTGGATTCCGCTCACGCCGCGCGTTGCCGCCGTAGCCGCCGGGCCGTTCCCGACCGTGCTCAAGGCACTCGATGCAATTCACCTGGCGAGCGCCGCGTTCGTTCGCGAAACGAGCGGACCCGACCTCAACATCGCCACCCATGACAGGCAACTCGCGTCGGCTGCGGCAGCCATGGGCTTCGACGTTGTCGGCGTCTAAGAACGGTCGGGATTCCCTGAGTGCTAAGATGGATCCATGACAACGATCGCA
>DAOTTM010000098.1:0-18002 GCA_034437915.1 Dehalococcoidia bacterium
GATGTCGATGGCCGCGATGTGCTCGCGAAGTTGGACGAAGTGCCCATCCAGCGCTGGACGGCGAAAGACATCGACGGCGCCCCGCCGCACATGGGTCCCATGGCGCAGGACTTCTTCGCGGCTTTCGGCCTTGGCGACAGCGATGTCACGATCAGCACGATCGACCTCGACGGCGTCGCCCTCGCGGCGATCAAGGGTCTCCACGCCATCACGAAGGAGCAGGAGGAGCGTATCGCCGCCCTCGAAGCGCGCCTCGCCGTGTCGGCAAACGGAGACAGCACCCCGCTCACAACCGACGCGCGCGCCGCGACCACTACGATCGCACAGCCCGCGGTCACCGTCATCCGCGAATCCGTCTCGGGTTGGCCACTCAATGGCTGGGCGCTGCCGGGGTCGATCCTCGTGTTCGCGGCATCGCTCTTCGCCCTGGCCCGGCGCCGAACCCGCGCGTAGTCACGGACCTCCGTGTCCGGGGGCCACGCCACTAACACCTGGCGCTGCCATCAACGCCGGTCGCCCGTTCGCCGGCCATCGGCCACACGCCCGGCATCGCGCCCTCGCCCCTCCCCCCGCAACCCCCGCGCCAGCATCACGAATCGCTGCAGCGCCGTGATGTTCGCAAACACGGCCAGCGGCGCCATCACGACCGTCAGCCCGTTGAACAACAGCCCAATCGATAACAACGCTACCCGCTCCTGCCGCCGAAACAGCCCATCGCGCATCGTCATCCCCACGACTTCCGCCCGCGCCCGCATGTAGCTCACGGCGATGCTTCCGAACAACGCCAGGTAGGTCATCGTCACCTGCACCCATTCGCCTCGCTCCCCGAAGTACCACGCGCAGCCGACGAGAACGATCGCCTCGCTCGCCCGGTCAAGAATCGAATCGAGCACCGCCCCGTAGAGCGTCGCCTGACCCGTCGCCCGCGCCACTGCCCCATCGACCATGTCCAGCAAGCTGAACACGACGAACACCACCCCCGCCCACCGCACCTCTTCGCGGGTGATCAGCCATGCAGCCAGCCCGTTTCCAGCGAAGCCGAACACCGAGATCATGTTCGGAGTCACGCCGAATTTCGCCACGCTCCGCCCGATGGCGTCGGAAATACCTTTCGGCAGCCGCTGTGGAAGGATGTTGAGTCCAGGCATCACAGCGTGGCGGCGCGCAACGCGTGCTTTTTCGCCGTCACTTCGGCCACCTGCCGTCGCTCGTAGAGCAACCGTTCGTAGTACGAAAGCACGCGGTGGGCAACGCTATCCCAGCTGTAGTGCACCGATTGTGCCTGCCCTGCGCTCGCAATCCGTGCGCGCCGCACAGGGTCACGAACCAGCCCAAGTATGGCTGCCGCAAGCGATTCATCGTCCTTCGGGCGGAAGAGCACACCGTCTATCTCATCCGTGATCACCCCGGCAAACCCTTCGATGTTGCTGGCGACCACCGCCACGCCCGCGGCCATCGCTTCCAGCAACACGATGCCAAAGCTCTCATTGCCGGTGTTCGGCGCGCAGAAGATGTGCGCGGAGCGGTGGTATCGCGGCAACTCGTTGTAGGGCACGTTCGAACGAAAGACCACGTCCGGGAAGGGGCGCATCAAGCGCTCGTAGCGGCTCAGATCGCCTGCTCCCACGACGATGAGTCGCAGGTTCGGGTCCTGCTGGCGCATCTGGATGAACGCCCGCAGCAGGTACTTTAGGCCCTTCCGCTTCTCCGGCCGACCGACGAATAGGATGTTCGTCCGCCCATCATCGAACTCCGGCAACGGTTCGTGGTCCGCCGCGAAGTGCTCGTATTCGATCCCATTCGGGATGATGTTGAAGTAACCGGCGAAGTAGCGACTGACGAGCGCGACCGCGGCGGGAGATACCGCGATCTTGCCTTCGAGCTTGCGGAACCATCGCCGGGTCAACGGTCGCGTGTAATCGTAGAGGCGGTTGCCCCCTTCACGCGCGGCATGGAATGTGCCTACGTTTGCCGCCGACGAGTATCGCAGGAAGTGGTAGGGGAGCAGGGGCATGAGCGGTTCGTGCAGGTGAACGATGTCGAAGTTGCCCTCCGCCAGCACCGCCTTCACGTCAGGCGACTTCCACGCGAAGGTGATGCGTGCAACTGATCCGCTGACCGGCACGCTGCGCGGCCGCCCCATCACGACGCACTCGTTCTTCACCTGCTCCGGGTCCGAGGCCGGGGCGAAGATCGTGACTTCGTGGCCCCATTCGCGGAACTTCCGCGTGAGGTGGGCGATGTGGTTGTTTACACCCCCCTGCACACACCAATCGTAGGGCGAAACCAGGGCGATTCTCATTGTTCTGCCCTTCCTGGACCGAACCGCAACATCTTCCGTGGCGTTGCAGCATATCCCCACGCCAGGCCGAGGGCGATGTTTCCGAAGCCGATTTCCCGTGCGGGCGCATACCGAACGCTGACGCCGCTGGTGGCGCCGCTGACGATCGCTCGCCGCAGATCCACGGCTGCGGTCCCCTCGAATTCTGTCCAACCGGACCCGACGTGCCCAAGATGGTGGGCGTCGCTTCCGCCCGTTTCCGCCAGCCGCCAACGCCCGCGGTTCAGTCGGTTCGCCCTGGCACCGGTCAATCGCCCGGCGGGGCTTGGATTCGCGCTCTCAATCCCGTCGAAGACGACTCCCGCTTCGCCTCGCGCCGTGACCCTGTCGATGGTCCGTTCGCTTACCGACCGCGTAAGCCAGCTCATGGGGTGCGGCACGACTGCCAACCCGCCCTGCCGGTGGATCTCCTCCAGTGTCCGTTCGATGCTCCGAAAGCTCTTCGGCGCCGTTTCGATGAAAAGGCCGAGGAGATGGCCCTGGAGCGTGGTGACCTCCGCGCCAACAACCACTTCGAAACGCACGCCTCGCTTCGCCGCCAACTCGCGTGCTTGCAACCCGCCCGTTGCGTCTTCGTGGTCCGTCACCGCGATGACATTGAGTTCGGTCTCGTTTGCGACGTATTCGAGGAGTTGTCCGACGGTCGCCAGCCCATCGGAAACCCGCGTGTGGATGTGAAGGTCAGCCTTGCCCACAGCCGTGCACCTTCCAGTAGTCTTCCAAAACCGTCCATTGGCCCGGTTCGCGCCGAATCTGCCGCTCAAGAATTACCGCCCAGGCTTCCACGGCCTCGCGCACCGCCACTTCCGCATCGCAATCCTGGCGCACGCGCAAGGCGTCTTCCACAAACACGGTCATATCATCCATCCCGCGCCGCGCACAGAATACGGGCAACACAGTCGCGTTTGTTCGTCGCGCCAGTTCCCAGGGTCCCCCGGGGAGTTTCACGTCCCGGCCGAGCATCTTTACGCAGACCCCGTTGCCCTGGAGATCCCGGTCGCCAACGAGCCCAAGGAGTCCACCCTCCTTCAGGGCGTCCATGCAAGCGCGCAGGCCGCGAAAGTCCGCCTCGTAAAATCTCGCTCCACCCGCGGATCGCAACTCCAACAAGTAGTCTGCTACACGCTGCGGCCGAAGCGCCTCCACCAGCGCCACGAATGGCCGCCCGCGCACCGTGAGCGCCTGCACGGCCAGTTCGGGGTCGCCCATGTGGGCGCTGATGACGATCACTGGCCCTGGTTCGGCCAGCACCGCCAGCCCGCCGCCGTTCACCATCGTGATGTGATCCCGTTCGAAGTTCGGAATGTCGCGCGTTGGTAGCGTTGCCAGATCGACATAATATCGTGCGACGTTCCGAAGCGCCTTGAGGCCCTCGCGGTTCGCCCGCCGCCGATCTCCATCACATGCCGGGAGCATGTTCGATTGCACGCGGCGACGCATCGCCCCATTCGTCCTCCAAACCGCCCATCCCGCCACATACGCCAACCCGTAGAACAGGCGCGGAAACCTCCCCGCCAAGGGCATGAATATCCGGAGGCCAAGATATTTCAACAACCGTTGCCGCGTTTCCTGCCGTTGTTCTCGCTGGGCCACATCTCGCGAAACATGTACCACTGCTCCGGATAGGCGCGGATGAACCGCTCGTGCGAAGTCATGATCGCCTGCGTCAGGCGCGCCACATCGGCCTCGTCATCATCGGTCCGTACTGCCACCACGGAGAAGTCCGCGAGAATCTCGACCCCTGGCCGCCAGGGATGCCTCCGTGGAAACCCCACCGGCACCACGGCCGCACCGCTACGCAGGGCGAGCCGCGCCGGCCCCGCTGGCACTTCTACCGTCTGGCCAAAGAATTCCACGCGCACACCTTTGCCAGGGAGGGGCCGATCGATGAGCAGAGCGAGCACTCCCCGCCGCTTCAAGGTTCGCAATATCGATGGCGAGACGCTGTCCAGCTTGACAACCCGCATCCCCAGCTTCTCCCGCGCTCCGACTACCATCTTGTCCAGCCGCGCGTCGGCGAACGTCTCCGCGATCACCGTTACCGGATAGCCTCGCGCCGCCGTTGCGCCCGCGCCCAAATCCCAATTGCCGAAGTGCATACACACGACGATTGCGCCGCCGTGGTCTGCGAGCGCGCGCTCCAGTTGAACGAACGCACCCTCGCCGTCCGCGCTCGCGCGCAAGGACTCCGGCGTTTGGCCGGGGAAGCGCACGAAGTCGACCAGGTACTTGCAATAGTTGACGAGCGACATCCGCGCCAACCGTCGTACCGCTTCCATCGGTAGCTGCGGGTACACCTGCCGATAGTTCCGCATCGTCGAGCGGTGACCCCGCCGCCAACCGAAAAACGCGACGTTCCCGGCGCATGCAGCGATGCCGTAGCTCACGCGCAACGGCAACCGCTCCACAATCGCTGTCACCACTCGCCATGCGTAGTACATCAGTCGGATGCTCTCCATCTGGTATCCTGAAGTTCGCCGCGAAACGCGTTCAGCCTCTGGCCTCCCCCATCTCCCGCGAGGCACGAATCGGGAGAGCAGAATCCCTACACGGGGGTGAGGGCGCGATGCCAGGCTTGGAACGTGTCATCGAATCGCGGACACCCGCCTTCCGAGTATCGCGAGCCTAGCCCTCGGCGATGTAGGCTTCCACGGCGTCCCGCGCCTTGTCGTCGTGATATTGCACGGGCGGCGACTTCATGAAATACGAGCTCGGCGCCAGCAGCGGCCCCTTGATCCCGCGGTCGAGGGCCAGCTTCGCGCAGCGAACCGCGTCGATAACCACTCCCGCGCTGTTCGGGCTGTCCCACACTTCCAACTTGAGTTCCAGGTTTAGCGGCACGTTTCCGAAGGTCGTCCCTTCCATGCGGATGTGGCACCACTTGCGGTCCAAGAGCCAGGGCACGTAGTCGCTCGGGCCGACATGAACGTTCTCCGGCGCCATCTCGAAATCGAGCTGACTCGTCACGGCGTTCGTCTTCGAAATCTTCTTCGATTCCAGGCGCTCGCGTTCGAGCATGTTCATGAAGTCCGTATTGCCGCCGAAGTTCAACTGGTACGTGCGGTCCAGGCGTACGGCACGGTCCGCGAACAGGCGCGTGAGCGTGCGGTGCACGATCGTCGCGCCCACCTGGCTCTTGATGTCGTCCCCGATGATGGGCACGCCCGCCTCTTCGAAGCGCCGCGGCCAGTACCCGTTCGGGTCCCGCGCGATGAACACCGGGATGCAGTTCACGAACGCGCAGCCGGCCGCCAGCGTCTGCTCCACATACCACTTCGTCGCCTCTTCGGAACCGACCGGCAGGTAATTGATGACGACATCGATCTTGTTTTCACGCAGGAGCTGCACGATGTTCGCCGTGCCGCCGGGAGCCTTCGTGATAATCTGGCTGAGATATTTGCCCAGCCCGTCGTGCGTCATCCCGCGTTCGACCTTCACACCCGCGTGGGGCACGTCCGAGAACTTCACGGTGTTGTTCGGGCCGCTGAAGATCGCTTCGCTCAGGTCCTTGCCGACCTTGTCGGCGTCGATGTCGATGGCCACCTTGAACTCGATGTCGTTGATGTGGTACCCGCCCAACACGGGGTGCATGAGTCCGGGGATGACGTCCCCCGCTTCCGCGTTCTTGTAAAACTCAACGCCCTGTACGAGCGATGATGCGCAGTTTCCCACGCCAATGATGGCAACATTGATCTTGCCCAACGTCCTTCTCCTTCCGGATGTCCGGGTTTCTGGGGCAGTCGTCTTCCGTTTCAATTCGCAAACAGCGCGCTGCGCCGGAGGAATGCCGGGCCGTAACTCCCGCACACGGGTTTACCCGCATACCTCCCCGATGATACCCGAACCCCGCCGCTTGCTGCACCCCGAGCCGCTGCACCACCCCGGCTGCGAAGGAGGGTACCCACCGTTCCCGTCCGCCATCGTCCGCGCGCTACCATGCCCCCGATGCTCTTCGCCGATGCCTTCCGCGCCGCTGGCGGCCCAATTGCACCCCCGACTGCGAAGGAGGTGGGCGTCAGAGTTTTGCACGGCAACGTGCTGGGTTCCGTTCGCCCTGAGCCTGTCGAAGGGCCGGTCACACTCGAACCATGGACAGCGGCGTGTCATCCTTCGACAGGCTCAGGACGAACGGGGGTGACAGGCGGAACGACGTGAAAATCGAACCAGGACAAGGCGCACGCAAAACTTTGACGCCCACCCCTGCGAAGGAGGGTACCCACCGTTCCCGTCCGCGCGCGCTACCATGCCCCCGATGCTCTTCACTGACGCCTTCCGCGCCATGGACACCGATATTGATATCGAGATCGCGGCCCCCACGCGCCCCCACGCCGCCTTCATCTCCATCCGCCTCCTCTTTGAACGGCAAGAACAGTGCTTTTCCCGCTTTCGAGAATCCAGCCTCCTCTCAGTCCTCAATTCCGGCGGGACAGTCACCGACCCGACCTTCGCTGCTGCTTGCCGCCTCGCCCTCGAAGCCTTCGCCTGCACCGGTGGCCTCTTCAATCCAATGATCCTCCCCGCCCTCCGCCAGGCCGGATACAACCGGACGTTTGCCGACGCCCGTTCTGGCGGCGGCTCCCTCCGGGCGGCGACGATCCCGGATCCCACCCGGTGCCTGCGCATGGAAGGTGACCGGATCAGCCTGCACGATGGCCAGCTTGATCTCGGCGGCATCGTCAAAGGCTGGACGGCCGATCTTGCAGCGGCCATGTTCGCGGACGAATTCACGGGCCTCCTCGTTAACGCCGGTGGAGACATCCGCACGACCGGAGACGGCGACGACGATGGGGCATGGGTCCTTGCGATCGAACGGCCGGGCGGCGGCCCGCCCCTATGGGAAGGTGCTGTGGCGGGCGGCTGCGCGACGTCCACGACACTCCGCCGAAAATGGAACACCACGGATGGCGCTCCCGCCCACCACCTCATTGACCCCCGAACGGGGCTTCCTTCGCAATCCCCGTTCGTCCAGGCCACGGCCTGGGCCCCAGAAACCTGGCGCGCCGAGGCCTGGGCGAAGGCCATCCTCATCGGTGGAAGCGCAGCGGCAGCCTCGGCTCGGGCGAACGGTTACCAAATTCTCACGGTCGATGCGCAGGGCGCGATCAGTCGGTAGTGACGAACTCGTCGGGCCGTGGCCGACTACTTTCGAATGGCTGAAAGGTCCGCCACGAAAAGGCTGGGACCAGAACGCTCGGGCG
This sequence comes from Dehalococcoidia bacterium, assembly GCA_034437915.1. GTDB lineage: Bacteria > Chloroflexota > Dehalococcoidia > Tepidiformales > Tepidiformaceae > JACRBT01. The sequence continues at coordinate 7,540 of DAOTTM010000098.1, forward strand.
CGCCACCCGCCCGTTCGATCGTGACAACAGCGCTTTCGTACGTCTTCAGACCCTGTGGTAGGACCGTGTCGTATCGCGCGAAGCCGCTGGCATCCGAGTTAAACGTCCCGAGGCTATACCACTTGCCGCCGCTGTTCACCCATATCTGGTAGGTTTCGCCGACCTTGCGCGGAGTCAACCCGCGCGCGACGAACCACAGCTTGCTCTGGTCTGGGTCCCAAACGAGGCGGCCCTGTGCTCCGGCGGCCTCTTCCTTAGAAATCACGTCCGCGACGGAACTTTCCGGTGAGAGGAAGGCGAGGGTCAGATCCTGGAATGCCTTTGCTGTTTGGCGCAGCTCTTGCGAGGCGTTCTCCTCATCCGTGAGCCGCTGCGCCTGGGCCACGAGTTCCACGCGCGTGGACAAGGCATCCTCGACTTGGGTGGAGAGATGTGCGTTTTGGTCGCGGAGCGAGTGGATCTGTCCCCGCACGGAGAGCATCCCCGTAAAGGCCGCCACTGCAACGAACACCGCGGCGATCCCCGCCACCGCCCGCGACCATCGGAACGCGCGCATCAAGGGGTGTGGCCGCGCGATCCCCACATTCACCAGGATGCGCTGCTTCAGCCCTCGAGGCGGCTTGTGTCCGCGCAGCCCAAGAGCCAGCGCTGCCGCCACACGTTCCGCTGCCTGAACTCGCGAGCGGCATTCGGAGCAGATCCCCATGTGGTAGAGCACGATGGGCTCCGCCTCGGGGTCGAGCGAGCCGATGGCGTATTCATCCGCCTGATCCTGCGTAATGTGTGTACTTTCCACCACAGTCCTTCCCTACCTCTGATCCTCGAGCGCGCGCCGCAACTTCTGCATCCCCAACCGCACCCGCGTTTTAATCGTCCCCAACGGCTCGCAAAGCGTCACCGAAATCTCGAGCTGCGTGAGCCCACCGAAGTAGGCCATCTCCAGCGCTAGCCGTTGCTCCGCTGGGAGGTCTCGCAGCGCCCGCCGCACCAACACCTGCTCTTCCCGCACTTCCACCGAATGCTGCGGATCTTCGCGTTCGTCCGGGATAAGGAGCGACGCTTGTTCGTCGGGCGCCTCCAGGCCTGGGCCTTCCCGCCTCCGCCGCCGCCCGCGTGAGCGCAGTTCATCCACGGCGCGATTGCGCGAAACGCTCATCAGCCAGCTGATGAACCGGCCCCGCTCGGCGATGAACGTGTGTGGCCTTCGCCAAAGGCGCACGAAGACATCTTGTGTCGCGTCTTCCGCGAGCTGCGCATCCGCGAGCACGCGTAGCGTCGTCGCATACACGAGATCCGCGTAGCGGTCGTACAACGCCGCGAATGCGAACGGATCCTGAGCAACAATCGCAGCCATGAGCGCCTCGTCTGTCCAGGCGGCGCGGTCTTCGTACGTGCCACCGACGGGCAGGACGAGTTCGACCTGTCCGGTTATGGTACGGAATGCAGGGCTGTCTGGATTGCTACGCCAAGCCATCTATCGTCCTGATGGCAATGATACACCGCACCCCGCCGGCGAATAGCCCCCCATGGAACAACAGCCGACCGTTGCCCTCGCCTTAACCGCCGGCGCCGGCTGTTTACGCGCGTTTGCCACCCTCGCGCCGACACTCAGGGCAGACCACTTCGGAGCAACCCCCATGAACTCCCCCATCCTCCTTTCCGGCGCGGGCCTTATCGCTGGCCTGACGATACTTGCGGGCGCTGCTTGCTCGTCCGGCTCCACGTACGCGCCCGCCGACGGACTCATCGGCACCGCGCCAACAATTCAGGGTGTTCCACCGACATTCCCTGGCACAGTCACGATCAGCAAGGTCACCCAGTTCAGCACGGCGGAGATCGTGAAGCTCGTCGAACCCGCCGTCGTCCGTATCCAGACCAACGGCGGCGTCGGCAGCGGCTTTGTGATCTCCGAAGACGGCTACATCATCACGAACAATCACGTCATCCAGGGTGCAGGCGGGCGCCCCGCGGCCACCATCCAGGTCACGCTGAACGACGGAGACATCCGCAAGGCCACCGTCGTTGGCTTCGACGCACGCGCGGATCTCGCCGTTATCAAGATCGAAGCGACAAACCTCAAGCCGCTCAAGCTTGCCGCGCTCGAAAATGCGCAGGTCGGCGACGATGTCGTCGCCATCGGCTTCGCGCTCGACCTCAAGCGCGGCGAAGGGCCCTCCTTTAGCGTTACCCGCGGGATCATCAGCGCCAAGAACAGGGGCATCGACGAATCCGCCTCACAGATCCTCGGTGCCATCCAGACGGACGCCGCTATCAATCACGGCAACAGCGGTGGCCCCCTCCTCAACCTCCAGGGCGAGGTGGTGGGCGTGAACACCGCCATCGCCCCGGATAGCTCCACGGGCGGCATCGCTCCCGGCATCGGCTTTGCCGTCGGCTCCGACACCGTCAAGGCTGTCTATGAACAGATTCGAGCCAACGGAAGAGTGAACCGTGGCCTCCTCGGTCTGACCGGTTTTGAAGCCCTTCGCCCCGCCAAGGCCCGCGAACTCGGCATCCCCGAAACGGTAGGGGGGGTCTACCTGGATAGCCCGAGCGATGTCGCCACCGGTGGCCCCGCCGCCACCGCCGGCATCCGCGGCGGCGACGTCATCACGAAGATCGGCAAGTTCGCGCTGCGCAACGAAGCGGACCTCGCCGTCGCTATGATCCAAAACGCGCCCGGCACGAAAGTCTCAATCGAACTCTATCGCGATGGAAAGAAGCTGACCGTCGAGGTTACGCTCGGAACGCCCCAGCAATAGCCGTCCCATTCTTCGCCCTCTCCAGCGCCGCCCCGGCCCACCCAGCCGGGGCGGCTTTGTGTTCCTCCAATTGGGGCGGTAGGCTCCGATCGATGCCCGCTCCTGTCCGCGTTGTCTCCCTCGTGCCCAGCCTCACCGAGCTGCTCTTCTTCTTCGAACGCGGAGCCTCTCTCGTCGGGCGGACGCGTTTCTGCGAAGAACCGCGCGGCCACGTTGAATCCGTGCCCATCGTCGGCGGCACAAAGAACCCGGACGTTTCGCGCATTGCTGCTCTCAACCCCGATATCGTGATCGCGAACAAAGAGGAGAACCGGCGGGAGGATATCGAAGCCTTGATCGCGGCGGGCATCCCCGTCCAATTGACCGATCCCAATACCGTCGAAGAAGCGCTCGCGATGATCGAGGCTCTCGCCTCCCTCTTTGATGCCGGTGACATCGGCCAATCACTCGTGTCCGAGGTTCGGCACGAACTCCAGGCGATCACTCCCTCACACCGCCGCGTCTTCGTAGCCGTCTGGCGGGATCCGCTGCTTGGACTCGGCGGCGCTTCCTATGGCAACAGCCTGCTCGAAACCCTCGGCGCCGTGAACGTTCTCTCCGCCACACCGCGCTATCCAGAGACGACTGTGGCCGAACTCGCCGCCCTCAAACCGGACCTCATCTTGCTGCCGGATGAACCCTACCCATTCAAAGCCACGCACATCCCCGAATTCGCCGCGATCTCGCCCGCCCGCGTCATCGATGGCAAACTCCTCTGGTGGTACGGTCCACGGATGCCGACCGCCATCCGCGAACTCGGCGCAATCCTTAATGACAGGTCCGATGCCCGATGAAGAAGCGACTCGCCACGATCGCCGCGTTTGCCGGTGGCGCCTACGCGCTGGGCCGCTTCTTCCGCAGAGAACCTCGCCGGGCGCCCACCGCGCCCGGCTTTGTTCGGGAAATCGATGGCGAGCAGATCCACTACCTCGATGAGGGCAGCGGCCCACCGATGGTACTTATCCACGGCTTCGGCTGTAGCACGTTCCAATGGCGCAAGCTCGTTCCGTTGCTCAGTGCCGCCCATCGCGTAATCGCCCTCGACCTACCCGGCTTCGGATTCAGCGACCGCAACCCGGAGGTCGCCCTCAGCCACGAACGTCACGCGGACCGTGTCGTGCGGCTGATGGATACCCTTGGCATCGGGCGGGCAACCCTCATCGGCCACTCGATGGGAGGAGGCATCGCTCAGCGCGTGGCGGTCGCCTACCCGCGTCGAGTCGACCATCTCGTTCTCGTTTGCTCCGTCAACGCCAGCGAATCCATAGACCGGCCCCGGCGGCGGCGCGAAAAGCTGCTCTTTCCACTCGTTTCGCTGGCCCTTCGTTCGCCCAACCTTCTGCGAATCGGTGTTCGGCGAGCCCTGCGTGCGAGTGTCGCCGACGCTTCCGTCGTCGATTCTGAGATGGTCGAAGGCTATGCGGCGCCGCTCTCCATTCGCGGCACCGCCGCATGTCTGAAGCGGCTTTCCGAAGAATCCCTCCTCGATGCCCCCCTTGACCTCGCCGTCGTGATCGCCCCCACGCTCGTCGTATCCGGGAGCTTTGACCGCGTCGTGCCCGTCGCTGTCGGTGAAGTAGTGACTTCCCGAGTGTTGGGCGCGCGGCACACGATTCTTCCCTCCGGGCATTGCCTGCCGGAAGAACAGGCTTCGGCCCTGGTAGAAGAGATCCTCGTATTCCTCCACGAGTCCGTCCCCGCTTAGCTCCCCCGCCGAAACACCACCGCACCCCGGCAAACCGTGGCGGCGACCTGGAGGTCGCGGTCCAGCAACACGATATCCGCATCGAACCCCCGGTCCAGCACGCCCTTGCGGCGACTCGCGCCCGCCACGCGCGCGGGGTTCGTCGAGCAAAGCCGAAACGCCGTCGCGGGTTCAATTCCCAGGAAGTCAATTGCGTTCCGAAAGTGCTGGTCCATGGTTGCCACGCTCCCCACGATCGTCCCGTCTTCGCGCTTCGCCGCCGCTCCCTCCGTCGTGACGGTGCTGCCAGCAAAACTTCCGGTCGTGGATCCTGTTCCCGCGATCGTCATGTTATCGGTGACGATCACCGTCCGCGTCGCACCCAACGAGCGGTACGCCAGGCGGAGCAAGTCCGGCGCCACATGCGCGCCGTCACAAATCAGCTCGCAGGTCACCGCCTCCTCCATCAGCGCCGCCACGATGGGCCCGCCCTCGCGCTGGTGGATTGGCCGCATGGCGTTGAACAGGTGCGTCACGTGCCCTACGCCCATTTCGAAGCCGAGCCGAGCTACTTCGATCGTCGCATCCGTATGCCCCATCGCCGGGATCGCGCCCGTGTGGCGGACGCCGGCGATCACATCCAGCGCCCACGGCAACTCCGGAGCGATCGTCACCTGCCGGATCAACCCGCCCGACGTTTCCTGGTACCGCCCAAACTCCTCCTCGATCGGCGTCCGTAACATCCGTTCGTCGAACGCGCCCTTGCGTACGGGATTGATGAACGGACCCTCCAGGTGGAACCCCAGCGGCTCAGCCGCACCGGGGCGCCCGACCATGGGACGAAGACCGTTCAGCACCATCTCCGTCTCTTCCGCATCCCGCCCCAGCGTCGAAATCAGGAAGCTCGTCACGCCGTTGCGCGGCGCCCAATCCGCGTACGAGGCGACCTGCTCCGGATTTTTCGTGAAGAAACTGAATCCACCCCCACCGTGCACGTGCACGTCCACGAACCCCGGCCCAAGCGTCATGCCCGTTGCATCGAGCACCTCCGCATCCGCCGCGGCGATATCCCGCCCAATGGCCACGATGCGCTCGCCCTCACACAGCACATCCCCGCGCTGCGGCCGCCCCTGGATCGCCAGGACCCCGTTCCGAATCAACAACCGCGAAGCCATGCTGCCACCGTCCTTCGCCGCTCTCCCGCCCACGAGCAGTCTACACGCCGTGTCCAGCGTCCCATCGCACCCGCTCCAACTGCACCCCGACTGCAAAGGAGGGTACCCATCGTTCCCGTCTTCAGCGGGTTGGCGCTGGCCACCACGGTCGCGCCGGAACGCACCAGTCCGTAGCGCGCGCGTCGGCAAGCGCTGGGATGTCCAAACACGCGAATCTGGTTGCGCGGTCAGTGCTACGTGGGCGCGTCCGCATTCCACCCAAACTTTGCGGCTACCCCACCCAGACCAACGTTAAGCCCCTTTCCCCGCCCTCTGCTACCATCGAAGAGAGGGCGCGGCACGTGCCCCAGTCTTGAGCTGAATTCCCCACCAATGTTGTATGCCGAAGCCTGTTCCAAATCGTTTGGTGCGCACGATGTGCTCACGGATCTCTCCTTCTCCCTCGGTGAGGGCGAGCACGCTGGTCTCGTCGGCCCCAACGGCGGCGGGAAGAGCACGATCCTTCGCCTTCTCTCCGGTGAGATGAAGCCCGACTATGGGACGGCGGGTCACCGCGGCGGCGCCCTCGGCTATCTCCGCCAGGAGGCCGGGCTCGAATCCGACAACACCCTCCTCGCCGAACTCTGGCTCGCCTTCCCCGAAGCGCGCGCCGTCGAACTCGAACTCGAAGAAGTGGCCGCGAAGATCGGCGACGGCGACGGCGACCTCGACGAACTCATCGAGCTCCAGGCGACACTCTTCGACCGCTTCGAGCACATGGACGGCTACCGCATCGAAGCGCGCATCGGCCGCGTCCTCGATGGCCTCGGCTTCGAACCGGACGACCCCCAGAAGCTCTGCGGCGAGTTCAGCGGCGGCTGGCAAATGCGCATCGCCCTCGCCAAGGCCCTCGTCCGCCGCCCCGAGAACCTCCTCCTCGACGAGCCCACCAACCACCTTGACGCCAAGACGCGCACGTGGCTCTCGGAAGAACTCCAGGAGTACCCCGGCACGATCCTCATCGTTACCCACGATGGCGCCTTCCTGGACAAGGTCGCCACGCGCATCTTCGACCTTCGTGACAAGAAGATTGAGACCTACTTCGGCAACTATTCCAAGTACCAGGAACAGAAGGCCAACCGCCTGAAGGACCAGGACCAGGCTGCTTCACGCCAGGAGCGCGAGTTCGTCAAGCAAGAGAAGTTCATCGAACGCTTCCGCTCCAAGGCGAGCAAGGCCTCAGCTGTCCAGAGCCGCGAACGCGCCCTCGCCAAGGTTGATCGCCTCGAACACACGCGCAAAGAGGCTGAGGTCAACTTCCGACTCCAGGCAACGGGCCGCACCGAACGCGATGTCCTCATGGTCAAACACGTTGGCCACGCCTACGAAGAGAACGTAGTCCTTGTCGATGTCAGCCTCCACGTGGAACGCGCCCAAAAGGTCGTCTTCGTCGGCCCCAACGGCAGCGGCAAGAGTACGCTCCTTCGCATCATCGCCCAGCAGATGGCGCCCAGCGAAGGCGTCGTCGAATGGGCTGAACGCGCGCGCCCCGGCTACTATGACCAGCATCAGGATGAAGCCCTGGACCCCGAGCGCACGGTCATCGAAGAGGTCCGCGGAGTCGCCGGCGGCAAGCCCGATGTCGAACTGCGCACTGTCCTCGGCCAGTTCCTCTTCACGGGAGATTCCGTATTCAAGCCGATCGGCGTCCTCTCCGGCGGCGAACGCAGCCGCGTCGCCCTCGCCAAGTTCCTCATCCAGCCGACCAACGTCCTCCTTCTCGATGAGCCCACCAACCACCTGGACAAGACCACGCGCCGCAAGCTCATTGAGGCCCTCACGCACTACGAAGGCACGATCGTTTGCGCCAGCCACGACGCCGGCATCGTCGATGGCGTCGCCACGCACGTCTACGAAGTCAAGGATGGCGCCGCCAACGAAGTCCTCGCCCGCCGCCGCCTCGAAGCCGTCGAAGCATAGGGTTCGCGGACAGAGTCTCGGGCACTCCCGGCCAACCCGGCTGAGCTACTCGGTACCCGGAAACTCAGAGGGCCGTGAACCCCAGCCGCGCCGCCACGATCACCAGCGTCACGGCGAGGATCCGCGTGATAACGCCCGGAGGAAGGTGTCGTGAGATGCGCGCCCCCGCCTGCGCCCCTATGATCGCGCCCACCGCCAGCACCCCCGCCTTCGCCAGGTTCTCGTCCCAACCGATGTCCCCACTTGCGATGTGCACGCTCGACCCCTCCAGCGCCATGAAACCGAGCACGAACTGGCTCGTGGCCGTCGCCACGTGCACCGGGAAGTGCAGCACCGCCGTCATCAATGGGACCTGGATAAAGCCTCCGCCGACACCCAGCAGGCTCGAAAAGAAGCCCACGAACAGGCTCAACAGCATCCCCAGCCACGCCCGGTAGCTATACGAATACGTATCGCCGCGATGGTCTTTCACTGTCCGGTGCACCACCCACCATCCCTGCGGCGGCATTCGTATGGCATTGATGGGCCGCCAGAGGATCAGCCAGATGCCCACGCCCCCCAGCACGAACGCAAAGATCAGGTCGAACTGGCGGCGGGGAATACTGCCCACAATCAGTGACCCGGCGATTGCTCCCGGGAGCGTCGCACAGGCGAACAGGATCCCGCTGCGCACGTCTATCCGCCGCTGCAGCCCATACGCGATCGACCCGGATGCTGCGTTCGCCGTCACCACCAACAGGGAAATCGAAGTGACCGTGCTCGCCTTCATCTCCGGGTATAGGAACAGCAGCACCGGCACCAACACGAAGCCGCCGCCCGCGCCCACAAGCGTCCCGAACGCCCCCACCCCAATGCCGAGCGGGAAGAGCCACGCGATCTCCACGACATCCCTCCCCGTCCTGTGTTGGCGGTGCCTGGCGTTCAGAGGCTGAGTCACGTGCGCGCTATGGGCTAACGGCCCTCCGCGAACAGACCCATTGCGATTCTCGGAAGCCACCGGTACCGTGTCGCCAAACCGGCATTGCCTGACCGCATCCGCGCCATCGATTCCCTGATCAACTCCAGCTTCCTCAACAGCGGTGAACCCGGCCTTGCATATCTCTTCAAGGACCTTGCATCGCGCGCGCCGATTGTCACGCCCGAAGACCTGATTGCCCAGCTGGATGCCGCCAGCATCGGCGCAGGTGTTGTGAGCATCATGGAGTCTTCCCACGCCGAATGGGTCGCCGAGGCACATCGGCGCTTCCCCCGAAAGATCCTTCTGGCGATGATCGTCGACCCGACAAAGGGCATGTCTGAGATCCGCAAAGTCGTTGACTATCACGCGAACTACGGCGTCCGTTGCCTCCGTATCCCTCCGTTTCGATATTCGCTGCCGCCAACGGACCGCATCTACTGGCCCTTCTACGTCAAAGCGATCGAGTTGGACATCGCCGTGAGCATGAACGCCGGCATGCCCGGCCCGCGCCGCCCGGGCAGCGTCCAGAACCCCATCCATTTCGACGAGGTCGCGTTCCATTTTCCCGAGCTGCGCATAATCATGACGCATTGTGGCCAGCCCTGGACGGATGAGGCGATCGCCGTCATGACCCACTGGGACAACGTGTTCATGTCCTGCACTTCCGTCGCACCGAAGTACTGGCCGCCACAGTTCGTCCAGTTCATCAACACACGAGGGAAGGAGAAGATGATGTTCGGCACGGAGTACCCCACGATAGACTGGTCCCGCTCGCGGGAAGACATCGATGCGCTCAACCTGCGCCCGGATGCTGCTTTCCTCTTCTTCGCCGAGAATGCGAAGCGAATCTACCAGTGGGACGCCGACCTCTCATGACTCCAGCCTTCCTTCGCACCCCAGAATCTCGATTCGAAGACCTCGCTGACTATCCCTTCGCGCCGCACTACTTCGATTGGGACGGCCTGCGGATGCACTACGTGGATGAAGGTGCTGGCCCAGTCGTCCTCCTCCTGCACGGCGAACCGACGTGGAGCTACCTGTATCGCAAGATGATTCCCATTCTCGTGGCCGGCGGCTTTCGTTGCATCGCGCCCGATTGGATCGGTTTTGGCAAGAGCGACAAAGTCATCGCCGACGATTGGTACACGATTCCACGCCATATCGAGTCTTGCCGCGCCTTGCTCGCGAACCTCGGTGTCCGAGGGATCACGCTCGTCTGCCAGGATTGGGGCGGTCCGATTGGCCTCCGCCAGGTAACAGAATCGCCCGAGAACTTCGAGCGACTCGTCATCCTCAACACGTGGCTCCACCACGAGGACTACCAGTACACCGAAGGCATCCGGCGCTGGCGGGCCTTTGCAACCAGTTTTGAGCCCGCTTCAGGCGACATCCCCGCGGGTATGATCGCCACGACCAGGCTTCGAGTCGATGACGCGGCCAGGGCTTCAGCGCGACACGCGTATGACGGCCCCTTTGTCGATGCCTCCTTCAAAGCTGGCGCGCGCCGCTTTCCGTTCTGTATTCCTTTCGCCGAACCACAACCTGGGGACGCCGTCGGCCAGGCGCGGGATTTCGAAGCCCTGAAGGCGTGGTCCAAGCCTGCGCACTTCTACTTTGGCGACCGCGACGACGTGTTCACTCCGGAATGGGGCGTGCAGTGGGCAGCGATGATACCGGGCGCAACGTTCGAGGCGGTGCCAGGGGGCCACTTCGTCCAGGAGGAGAGCGGCGAATTCATCGCCCGCGAGATGGTTCGTCGGATGTCATAGGGGGTGGGCGTCAAAGTTTTGCGTGCGCCTTGTCCTGGTTCGATTTTCACGTCGTTCCGCCTGTCACCCCCGTTCGTCCTGAGCCTGTCGAAGGATGAACACGCCGCTGTCCATGGT
>DAOTTM010000099.1:0-1633 GCA_034437915.1 Dehalococcoidia bacterium
TCCGGCCGTGCACTCCGAGCCCAGCGGGAACAACTACTGGCACGAGGAATCTTAGCGCAAGCTCAGAACCAAGTCGAGCGTTATGCGGCTGTAACGTCCGAGTGTTAGGATCGACGGAGTTCAAAGACATGCCACGATTCAGGACCGCACTTCTGTTGGGCGTCGGCGTGCTGGTGACGACCTGGGTGTCGGCGCCGGCCGCGCCAACCGCGCCGCCGACACCGGTGTCGGTCGAGGACATGTCGCGCATCGATGCTCTGGCTCCCCTGGCTGAAGAAATTGATCAGGAAGTCGTTCGGCTGCGCGCTCAGCTGGCTGTGGTCCCGCAAGCCCCGGACCCACGCCGGGACCCGTTCTCGTTCGGGAATCGGCGCCCGGCGCCGCGTGAGGCGCTGCCGGTGATCGTTCCGGAGGCCTCCGAAGAGCGACCGGACGAATTGCCGCCAGCGCTGTTGTGGCCCTCCCTTGCGGCCGTGATGGTCGAATCCACCGGACCCACAGCCGTCGTGGCCTGGGGCGACACCATCGAGTTCCTCACAGCGGGCGGAACCTTCAAGGACTTCCGCGTCGTGACCATTTCGGGCACCACGCTCGACCTGCGGCACGAACCCACAGGCGCGCTCCGCACCCTGACGCTCCGATAGCCATCTGCGATCACCCGATCGCCGATCACCCGATATAATGGCGTGTTGGTCGCGTGGCGCGGGTAGCACACGAGTGGTGCAATGCGCTGATGTGGCAGGAAACACGCGGGGAAACGGTGGGTGACGCCAACTTTTCCACACGGTTTTCAACAGATCCTGTGAAGATCTCGTAACGTCCGGGCCCATTGGGCAGGGACGTGACCTAATTCTTTCGGAAAGAGACGACTACGAATGACTCCCTCCGGTATCACACGCACCGACAAGACATTACAGGTTCCCGATCAGCCGATTCTTCCTTTTATTGAAGGGGATGGCACGGGACCTGACATCTGGCGCGCCAGCGTGCGCGTCTTTGATGCGGCCGTCGCGAAGGCCTACGGCGGCAAGCGAGCGATCGAATGGCGCGAAGTGCTTGCCGGCGAAAAGGCGTTCAAGCAGACCGGCCAGTGGTTGCCCGAGGAGACACTCGCCGCGTTCCGTCAGTATCTCGTTGGGATCAAGGGCCCGCTCACGACCCCAGTGGGTGGCGGCATTCGCTCCCTCAACGTGGCGCTGCGGCAGGAGCTCGACCTCTACGTCTGTTTGCGGCCCGTCCGGTATTTCCGCGGGATGGAAACGCCGGTCAAACGCCCTGATCTGGTGGACATGGTCATCTTCCGCGAGAACACCGAAGACATCTACGCGGGCATCGAGTTTCAGGCGGGCACCGACGGCGCGAAACAATTCGCGGAGATGTTTGCGGCTTCATTCCCGAAGATGTTCAAGAAGGTGCGCTTCCCCGAGTCCTCGTCATTTGGCGTCAAAACCGTGTCGCGGGAGGGCAGCGAGCGGTTGATTCGTGCCGCGGTCGACTACGCGCTGACCAACAACCGCAAGAGTCTCACGCTGGTGCACAAGGGCAACATCATGAAGTTCACGGAAGGAGCCTTCCGGGAATGGGGCTACGCCCTGGCCCGGGAGAAGTACGGGGCCACGCCCCTGGATGGCGG
>DAOTTM010000100.1:0-13212 GCA_034437915.1 Dehalococcoidia bacterium
AGATGCGTATGCAGGGGCGGGTCGTTGAACGTCATCCAGCCGCTGAGCAGTTCCACTACCTTCTGGAAGGCCGGCGAATGGCTCTGGGCAGCGCGTTGGAACGTGCTCCGGCGGTCGGACGAGACGTGCTCGTTGTCGCGAAAGCCCGCTTCCACCTCCGCATGCGAAAGCAGCGCCCAGCCACGCTGCGCCTCGCTCCACTGCACGTCCCCGCCCGCCGCGCGCGCCTTCGCGAAATACCCCGCCGGGTCCCGCAGCGATTCCACCGATCCAAGGTCAAGTTCCATGGGCGGTAGCGTACACGAAAAGGGGGTTCTCGCGGCGGCGTGGGAGACTCGCGATGGTCCAAACAAACGTCGGCGATGGTTGACGTGTGCCCCCGGACACGGCGGTCCGTGACTACGGCGTACGGGCGGCGACGAACGCACGCCCCGGGCGGCGTGGAAGACTGGCGATGGTCGAACAACATCGGCGATGGTTGGCGTGTGCCCCCGGACTAGTCCCCCCACCACCGTTCGACAGCCGGGTCTTGCATGACCGCCAGCACCGCGTCCACGTCGTCCGCGATGAGCTTGCGAAGCTGAACGATCCGCCCGTTCAACATGAACCCAAGTCCAGGTGATGGGTCGTCGCAACGCTCCCGAACAGCACAGGAATGGCCAAGCGGCTCTTTCGGCCCTGGGTGTTTGGCTTGCGTGACAGCCGTGTTACAGCCCCAGACTGTGGATGCATAGCGATCATCAATCTTGTGAATGTTGTCACAATACCCCTTCCAATCGTTAATGCGACTGCCGTAAGGTGTAGGTGAAGCAAGAACGACGGAGCGCCAACCCGCTCCACCAGGGCCGCGAGAGACGCGGCCCGAGAAGGAGACCAGAGCATGAACCCCGTATACATCCCCGGTCGTGGCATTGTCACCCTTGAGGACGGCACCGCCAACCTCGCCCGCGAACTGGTGTACCAGGTCGAAATACGCCGCCGAGCGGGCCACACCGCCGACGCCGACATGACGAGCAAGGTCCTCTACCGCCTCATCGATGAGCGCGCGAGTATCATCGCCCCCGAGCCCGAGGCTGCACGCGAACTTGCGACGGCATAGTTCGCCGCGGACAGTCACCCGCTTCCCCGAGCCCGCACGCGCCGCCCCCAAACGCGCCGTGCGGGTTCTTTCGTGTTCACGAATCTATGGCGCGGCGTCGAGCTGGACCTGGGCGGCGTTCAAAAGCTCGATTGAGAGCGAGAGCGGGTTCTTTGGGTGGACCCACGCCAGGCGCTCGTCCTTGCTCGTGAAGCGGACGCCGTTTGCTTCCATGTCGCCCGCGACGCCGTCGATGTTATCGACGTAAAAGCCGATGGAATCGATACCCTCGCCGCGACGGTCGATGATCTGGGCGAGGCCGCTGTTCGGGCCATCGGGCGCGAGGACTTCGATGATGAGGCCGCCAAGGCGCACCAGGAACATGTCGCCGAAGGCGGTGTTGTTCCGTTCACGCAGGACCTCGGCCTTGAGGACGTCCCGCGCGTAGGTAAGGGCGGCGTCCAGGTCTTTCACGCGAACATTGATCTTCGCGAACTTCATATCTTCCATGGGGCAACCTCGGGCGAGAGTGAGTTTGCGCAAGTATACGGCGGTTGGTGTTGGCGGGTGGGGAACGTGGATGGCCGTTTTGGACCCCGGTCCCGTGCGTGAACGGAAGGGCCGGTCTACCCTTTCCCTTCGTGACCGAAAAACGCCCCGGCTCCAACTTCAAGCCCGTTGGTTCTTCGCGCCGGGTGACTACCTATCGCATCGAGCGCCCACACGCGGGAATCCTTCCCCTGGGCGGGAAACACTTCGAGGCGACGGAATTCGCCGATGCGCGCACTGGCTGGCGCGGGCGATTGCTCAATACGAAAGACGCCGTCATCGGCACAAGCATGTCGAGCGCGCGGCTCTCCGAAGAGCGGCTGAGCAAAAAGGTTGCGCTCCCGATCTTCTCCTCGGACTCGCTCTCATCGACGGCGTACGCGACGCAGGAGATCTTGCTCATTCTCGTGCTGGCGGGGACCGGAGCAATCACCTATAGCCTGCCGATTGCGGCGATGATTGCGCTGCTGCTCGGCATCGTCGTCATCTCGTACCGGCAGATCATTCGCGCGTATCCGAACGGGGGCGGCGCTTATATCGTGGGACATGAGAACCTCGGCGCGATCGCGGGGCTCGTGGCTGCCGCGGGCCTTTTAATCGGGTACGTGCTGACGGTGGCGGTGAGCATATCCGCGTGCGTGGAGGCGATCGGGTCTGCTGCCCCGGATGTGAAGACCGTGGCAGTGCCGCTTGCAATCGCGCTAACGATGCTGATGGCGTTTGGCAATTTGCGCGGCCTGCGGGAGTCCGGGAGCCTGTTCGCAATCCCTACGTACGGCTTCGTTTTCATACTTGGCGCGACGATCGCTATCGGCATCGTCAAGACGGTGATTGGAGACGGCGAGAACGTGTTCGCAGCGGGGGCGCCAAGCGCACAGCCGGAGGGTGCGGCGCAGGCACTGACGTTGCTCTTGCTTCTGCGGGCGTTCGTGGCGGGCTGTAGCGCACTCACAGGAGTGGAGGCGATCTCCAACGGGGTCACTGCATTCAAACCGCCGGAGGCGAAAAACGCAGCCACCACCATGACGGTGATGGCCGCTATCCTCGGCGTGCTCTTTATCGGCACGACCCTGCTTGCACGCCACTTCGGACTGGTGTTCGAACATGGCGGCGAAACGGTGATGTCGCAGATTGGAGCGGAGGTGTTTGGGCGGAACCTGGCGTATTACGCTTTACAGACTTTCACCGCCGGAATCCTGTTCCTGGCTGCGAACACCGCCTTCGCAGGGTTTCCGCTCTTGACGGCCATCCTCGCGCGCGACGGTTATCTACCAAGGGTCTTTCATCAGCGCGGCAACCGGTTGGTTTTCAGCTATGGGATCGCCGCGCTGACCGGCTTCGCGGTGCTTCTTCTCGTCGTCTTCAGCGCGAACACGAACCGGCTTATCCCGCTCTATGCGCTGGGCGTATTCCTCGCCTTCACGATTGCGCAATCGGGGATGGTCAAACGCTGGTTCACGCTGCGCGGCCCGGGCTGGCGGCGTTCAGCGGCCGTCAACGGCCTCGGCGCCGGGGCCACGGGCGTCGTGACGATCATCCTGTTGTTCGCGAAGTTCCTCGATGGAGCGTGGATGGTTGTAGTCGCGCTGCCCATCTTCACGTATCTGCTCTGGTGGATCGGCCGATTCTATGCGCAACTTCTGCGTACGCTGCACGTGCCGGAGGGCCAGTTGTTCGATTTTAAGCCGTCAGGCAGGTCCCGGATTCCCGTGCTCATCCCCGTGGAGGACATCAACCTGCCGACGGTGGTGGCGGTCGATGCGGCGTGCCAACGTTCGAGCGATGTGACGGCGGTTCATATCAACTATGACGTCGAGGATGGCGACCTGCTGATCAAGCGGTGGGATCAGCAGTTCCCGGGAATCCCGCTCGTAGTCATCGAGTCGCCATTTCGGACGGTGGCGGAGCCGTTCAGCTGGTATGTCGCGGACCGGTTGCGCGAATACCCGAACGAGGTCGTGATCATGATCCCGCAGATCAAGGTTCGGCATTGGTACCAGCGTTTCCTCGTCAACCAGAGCCTCGGGCGGCTGCGGAAGATCATTGGGACGCGGCGGCGCGTGGAGTTCGTGGACCAACCGTACGCGGTGGGTTAGGGCCCGCCACGCCGTCGCTCGCCGCGGCTGCACGAGCCAGCTGCTGGCGCGCCTATCGTCGGTCGCAGAGCGTGCTCACCGTTCGACAAGCTGCGCTGAAACAACCTCTGCTTCGTAGGCACGCGCCGCCGTCTCGGAACGGTTCTCGGCTGGCCGTCCGCCTCTATGGCCATGGCCGCGCTGTGGATCTCGACGACCCGCAGCTTGCCTAGCATCGCGCCGCGTTTATGAGCGACGCCCACCCCTTCGTCACGCCGTCACTTTGAATGGCGCCTTCATGCCCTTCGCGTAGTGGCCGACCGTCGCTCCATTGATCTGCTCGACGACGTTGCAGGACAGCTCGTAGTCACCGGGGGCGAGATCCAGCGTCAGTCCCTTCGCCTGCCCCATCGTCAGTCCCTGAACCTGCCCAATCAGTTGGAAACTGCCGTCGTCGCGCTTCTTCATGACTTGGAGGTCGTGCGTGACGCCGCCTTCCGCGTTCCCGTGTCCGCCCCCATGGCCCATGTCGTGCACGGCCCAGAAGGTAACACTCCCGGCCTTTGCCTCGGATTTCGCGGGTTCGACGGCCCAATTCACGAGGTCCACGCGGATGGCGCCTTCTGGCGCATTCGTGTTCATGATGCCGCCCCCGCCCATCCTATCGTCCATGGTACCGTCGTCGTCGTCGTCACCGCCGCACGCGGCCGCGAAAGACACGGTTGCAAGAAGGGCGATGACTGTGGCCAGGGAACGAAAGAGACGCTTCATGGGAATTCCTCCAGTGTGTTCGGAGCTTCGACGGGCCGACTCGAAGCCTGAGTACCAGTATTGGCGGGTCGGCGTTCTGGGTGCACGGGATTGGGTTAGGGAGACGGCAAGGAGATTGGCAAGCGTGATGCCAGCTCCTCGCCGCATCCATCAGGCGTTGCGGCGGCGCATTTGCGTTCCCTCCACAAGCTCCGTGGGTACGTTGTCCATCGCCTGCATACGCGAACCTTCGCGCTTCAGGAGCACCGCGTTGGTCGCGACGATGATCGATGAGAGCGACATGAGCAGGGCGGCGAATTCCGGGCGAAGCTCGAGGCCGATGGCATTGTAGAGCGCGCCGCCCGCGATGGGGATAGCCAGCACGTTGTAGATCGAGGCCCAGAACAGGTTCTGTTTCATCTTTCGCACCGTGGCCCGGCTCAGGTCGATGGCTTTGAGAATGTCCGCGGGGTCGCTGCGCATCAGGACCACCGAAGCCGTCTCGATGGCCACGTCGGTGCCCGCGCCGATGGCGATGCCGATGTTCGCCGCCGCCAGTGCGGGCGCATCGTTGATCCCGTCGCCCACCATCGCGACCTTCTTGCCCTCTGCCTGTAGCTTCCGCACGAAGTCCGCTTTGTCGGCCGGTTTCACGTTGGCGAACACGCGGTCGATGCCGACCTCCGCCGCGACGGCCCGCGCCGTGCCCTCGTTGTCGCCCGTGAGAAGTGCTACTTCGATGCCGAGACGCTTCAGCCCGGCAACGGTGGCGATGGCCGAAGGGCGCACGACGTCCGCGATTGCGAGCAAACCCGCTTCGCGGCCGTCAATGCTGACGGCGACGGTGCTGCGGCCAGCGCTCGCCACGCGTTCTCCTTCGATGGCCAGTTGCCTGACCTCGACGCCCTCTTTGCGGAGAAGGTCGAGGTTGCCAACAAGGATGCGTCGACCGGCGACCGTGCCCACCGTGCCGAAACCGGGGACATTCTCCGCCGCCTCGTAGGCCGGGAGGTCGTGGATACCAGCTTCATGGGCCGAGGCCACAACGGCCGCCGCCAGTGGATGGGACGAGGACGCTTCCAGCCCCGCCGCCAGGCGCAGCAACTCATCGCGGTCCTGTCCGGGCAGGGCCACGAATTCGACGACGCGAGGCTTGCCCTCGGTCAGCGTTCCCGTCTTGTCGAGGACGATAGCGGTGATGGAAGAGACGCCTTCGAGCGTGGCCGCGTCTTTGATCAGGATCTTGTGCTGGGCGCCGAGGCCGGTCCCCACGGCGACGGCAGTCGGAGTGGCGAGGCCGAGCGCGTCCGGGCAGGCGATAACGATCGCGCTGATCGCGAAGGTGAGGGCGGTGATGACGCTGACGGACGATAGCGTCTGCCAGGCGACGAAGGTGGCGATGCCCGAACCGATCGCGACGATCACCAGCACCGCCGCAGCCCGGTCGGCGAGGCGTTGAGCGGGCGCCTTCGAGGCCTGGGCGTTCTGGACGAGGTCGATGATTCGCCCGAGGACGGTCTCGCTCCCCGTGCCAACCGCGCGCAGGAGGAGCGAACCCTCGCCGTTCACGCTGCCCGCCACGACATCGTCGCCAGCGGCGCGTTCGACCGGGAGCGACTCGCCCGTAACCAACGATTCGTCGATGGAGCTGCGGCCCTCCGTGATTGCCCCATCAACCGGGACGCGCTGCCCGGGACGCACGCGGATGATGTCGCCCGTGACGACCTGCACGGTATCGACCTCGATCTCCACGCCGTCGCGGACGACGATCGCTTTCTCAGGCACGAGCGCAAGCAAGGCGCGGAGCGCGTCCGTCGTGCCCTTGCGGCTCTTCATCTCCATCCAATGTCCGAACAAGACGAACGTGATTAGCATCGCCGCCGCTTCAAAGAAGACGTCCGTCCCGCCGCCGATGGTGATCCCGGCGCTGAAAAGGTACGCGGCCGAGACACCCGTGGTGATGAGCACGGACATATCGAGCTTGAGAGAGCGGAGGGCGTAGTACGAGCCCTGGATGAACACCCAGCCGCCGTAGAAGACGACAGGCGTGGAGAGCGCGAAGGCGAACCACTGCATGCCGATGCCGAAAGTCGGGGGCGTTCGACCAAAAATCGTGTCCCCAAGATCCGAATAGAGGATCACCGGGATGGTAAGCAGCAGGGACAGGAGGAAGCGGTTTCGCATGTCGCGTTCCATCGCCGCCGCCATGCGCGGGTCCGACATCATCGCCGCGTGGTCCTGGCGAGCGCCGCCGTGATCCATTCCTGCCATCTCGTGGCCGGAATGTTGCGCAGGGTCCATGCGCATCGGAACGTCCGCCGCGGGTGTTTCCGCAGGGGCAGCGGAGTGGGTTTGAGGATGGTGACCGGTGTGCTTATTGTTCGTGTCCATAGGATACCCCCCTATACTATCAGCCCGACACAAGTTCGCCAATGGCGTTGTATATTCTCGCGAAAACGTCTTCCAGATAGATGTGGCGTACGGCGGTTCCGAACGAAGCCGACGCCAGATCATAGCAGGGTGTCGCGCGACTCCACGACGTTCATCCGGCACACCGGGCAATTGGCCACCGCTTGGGTCAAGGTGGCACACCTCATAGCGATTCGTCTGTCGCAAACTAGCAGAGCGGCGCAGGAAAGTCGGTCGGCCTGAGTTCACCACACTGCTGTTCGACGAACCCCAGCCAGAACCCTATCGCGCGAGAGTGTCGCGAATCCGCATGAATTCATCGTCGTTGATCTCGCCAGCGGCATAGCGGCGCTGCGCGATCTCGATGGGCGTCGCGGGTGCGCTCGCCTGCGATAGCGCAGACGCCTGACCGCCGCTTTCGAAGACGCGCGCAAAGGCATACACCACAACGCCGACGATGATGATCCAGAAGACGCTCCCGAAAACCATCCACCAGCCCATCCCTTCGGACGCGTCCCACATCATGACATTCTCCTTCGGGCAAGCCTGATCCCTGCCCTACAGCCAGTCTCGGGGATTGCACGCGCATGCGGCAGGGCCGAACGGTCCTCTCCGGCCGCCCGGTTGGCGCCTCCCCTACAAATACACCCGCAGCGCTGCCCGTGATTCGCCGGGCAGCTTGCGTTTGAGCTTTCTGCCCAGCGGCGTGAGCAGGAGGACGGGCGCGCCCGTCTCCTCAATGAAGCCGGCGGCGGCCACTTCCTGGCGGATGAGGTCCGCCATGGCGCTATCGAACATGTCGCGCGGAAGCGCGCGTTCGAGGGTGGCTTCGTCATAAAGCACGTGAAGGGGAAGGGGCCCACGCCGCAACAGCGCATGAAGGACCTGGAGTTGCACGGGGTCGATATCCACCGTCCGGCGCGGATGCCGGCGCGGCCACGGGAGGCGCATCAGATCAGCTTCGAAATGTCGGGGCCGCCCGTTGTCGCGACGACGCCGCGCGCTTCGAGGGCAGCCACATCTTCGGTTGAGAGGCCGAGGAAGCGGCCGAGCATCGCCGCCGTGTCCGCGCCCATATCCGGCGGCGGACCCTTGATCCCGGCCGCGCTGCGGGAGAAACGCAGAGGCGTGTTGGCGATCGCCACGGTGCCGATGCGGGCGTGCGTGACCTCCTGGATCATCCCGCGATGGAGCACCTGGGGGTCGGCCATGACCTGGGGGACGGTATTGATAGGCCCACTGGGTATGCCCGCCGCCTGGAGCTCGGCCAGCCAGTCCGCGGTGGTGCGTTGGCGGAAGGCGGCGTTCAGCAGCGGTTCCAGCTCGGCGTGGTTGCGCGTGCGCCTCGGGCCGGTATCGAAACGGGAATCGCCGATCAGTTCGACAAGGCCGAGTATGCCGAGGAGCAGCGTCCACTGGTCCTCCTCGCCAAAGGCAAGAGCGATGACGAGGTAGCCATCGGCTGTCGGGAACGCCTGGAACGGCGTCGCGCTGGGATGACGCGTGCCCAGCGGTTCCGGCGCTTCGCCCGTGATCGCCGTGCGCACAATGGCGTTTTCGAGCACGCTGACCTGGCAATCGAGCATCGAGATGTCGATCGCCTGGCCTTCGCCGCTTCGCCCCCGTTCGTGGAGCGCCGTGAGAATGCCGATCGCCGTATACAGCCCCGCGACCATGTCGCCGTAGGAAACGCCCGGCCGCACGGGACCGCCGCCCGCTTCTCCCGTGATGGACATGACACCGCCCATCGCCTGCACGACGATATCGAGCGCGGGCCGGTCGCGGTATGGCCCCGTCTGCCCGAAGCCGCTTGTGCTCGCGAGGATGAGGCGCGGGTTGCGCGCGCGCAGCGCCTCCCAGCCGATGCCGAGGCGGTCCATGGTTCCCGGCGTGAAGTTCTCCATCACGACATCGACCTGCGCGGCCATCCGGAGGAAAAGTTCACGCCCCTCGGCGGTCGCGAGGTTCATGCTCATCGAACGCTTGCCACGGTTCACGCTGAAGAAGTAGCCGCTCCAACCGTTCAGGTACGGCCCCGTCGTGCGCGAAAGATCGCCGTTCGGGGGCCGCTCGACCTTAATCACGTCCGCGCCAAGGTCGCAGAGGATCATCGAAGCGTATGGCCCGGAAAGGATCCAGGTGAGGTCGAGGATAGTGATGTCGTCGAGTGGCCGTGGCATGGGGGTAGCGTGTGGGCGGTGGGCCTTAGGGGGTAGAACCGGGGAGGGCGGCCCTGCCGTGACCGGGTTCACCGGGCGAGGTTGGGCGTCCGTTCGACCTGAGCCTGTCGAAGGGCCGATCACGCGTGAACGATAGTCGGCGTCGTGTTTATCCTTCGGCAGGCTGCTCTGAAAATAGGGTCCAAGCGCGCGATGTGCGACGAGCCTTCGTAGCCCTCCATCGCGCCCTCACCCCCAACCCCTCTCCCGACTCGTGCCTCGCGGGAGAGGGGAGCAAGAGCTTGTCGGCTTTCTTCCCTGGTTGCGGGCGTAGGCCATCGACCACTCAGGACGAACGGGTCTTACGGGTTGTCGTAAGGCGAGTCACTCTCCAGGGACTTAACACCCAACACATCGCGCTGCGCCATAGCCTTTCCGTAGCGCGCGCGTAAGCAAGCGCCGGGATGCCAGGCCACGGAAGACTCACTGGTGTTGCGAAACCCGTCGCGTACGATCGACTTTCTTACGTCTCAGCACGCGGATGTGTGACGCCGTCCGGGAAATCCCGCTTGAACCGCTCTTCAATTTCGAGTGCCGCTTCCGACTGCTCTTCGAGCATCTGCACGTTGTCGTAGTAAAAAGGCCAGCGCCGAGTGCACCTCGGCCCGTGTGAGCTGCGGGAACTGTTCGATGTACTCATCGATCGTGGCATCGCCATACACTCACCAGGACACCACATCGATCACGCGGATCCTATGTCCGTCAATCCTGGGCCTGCCGCCGCAACCGCCGGGCGTCATCACGTGTGTTGCGTCATCACGGCTTCCACCCTGCCATTGTATCAGCGCGTATCGGCGCCCGCCCGGATTGAGCCTAGAAGAATATGAGCGTGTTGGCAGCGGACTCCTGGGTCAGTCCTTCAACAGTGCGGTTGATAGCAGCGGTCAAAGCGCCAACGCGGCCCCCATACTTGTCGAACTCGCAAAACGCGATCCCGGCGTGTTCGCGACCTTCGGCCATCAGTGCAATGTAATCGGGATCGTGAGTGATGATGACGCGTTGCTCTGACCGTGCCCACTCCAACTGCGCGTCGTCGGCCATTCCCAGCCTCCCGACATCGCCAAGCATTACGACGTTGTGGCCTAACCGCGTCAACGACTCAACAACAGCTCGCGCGATGTGCTCATCGACAACCATCCGCATTTGCGCAGGCGCTATTCTTCGGAACGCGGATATCGCACGCGATCCGGGAAGTCTCGCTTGAATCGCTCTATGATCTCCCTACCCCTGACGTAATCGTCTTCGATCATCTGCACGTTGTCGTAGTAGAACGCAAGGGCGGCGTGAACCTCGGCGCGGGTGAGCTGCGGGAACTGTTCAATATACTCATCGACGGTGGCGCCCCCATGGACGCACCAATCGACTACATCGATCACACGGATCCTATGACCCTTGATCCGCGGACGGCCTCCGACCACTCCCGGCGTCATCACGATGTGTTGCGTCATCACGGCTTCCATCGCTCCAGTTTAGGCGATCGAACGTCCGCTGCGAAGGGCGCCTGGCGGGGTCCACGGCGATGAATCGGTCGTTTTGATTCGCTTGCGACGCCAGACCGCGACCGATTCCCGTACAATCCCCCAATGCGAACAGTGGACATCGAGGCCCTCCGGCCCCTGGCGAACGCGGACTTCGAGTTCCGGAACGCGGCGCGCTGCTGGACGGCGACCGTGCGGTTTGATTTCGGCGCGGAGGTGCGTAGAGTCACTGCGCAATCGCGTTGGCATGGCATCATCACGTAGATCGATTGCCCGTCGATTCAAGTCGGCCCCGGCGACAACGCGGATGTCGCCGGAGTCAGGCCGACCCTACAGCGAACGGACTCCGCAAGTCTTTGTAGTAGTTCACACAAGCGAATATATTCTCCAACACCAGGTTCGTTCGCAGCGTTCGCGCATCCCGTACAATCTCCCCATGCGAACGATCGACTTCGATGCCCTCCGGCCCGTGGCGAACGCGGACTTCGAGTTTCGCAACGCGGCGCGGTCCTGGTCGGCGACGGTGCGCTTCGATATCGGCGCGGAGGTGCATACCGTGACGGTGAAGGGCGGCGAGATCGTGGACGCGGGGCCCGATGGCGCGTTTTCGTATGATGTGCGCATCGTGATGACGTCGGAGACGTGGCACGAAATGATGGCGCCCGTGCCGCGCCCGTTCTACCACGACCTCTCCGCCGCGCGCCTCCACGGGCTCCAGATAGAAGCAGCGCCCGAGGTCTTCGGGCCATATTACCCGGCCCTGCGGCGGCTCGTGGAGCTGGCCCGCGAGCAGGCGACGGAGGAAAGCTGTCCCCTAGGAACCCGGCCCGCTCGCCCTGAGCCCGTCGAAGGGTGAGCACGCTGTTCGACCATCGCCGCGCTGCCCGTCCATCCTTCGACAAGCTCAGGACGAACGGGCGATTGAGTATCGCCCCGTGGCAGGCCTCGGAGGGAACGCCCGTTCGAAAAGATCAGGAGACGCCATGACTCGCTTCGATTCCGCCGTTGGACGCTACATCTATATTGATGTGGATGGCGTCGAGTACCGCGTCTATTTCGAAGAGGCGGGCACGGGCATCCCCATGCTCCTCCAGCACACGGCGGGCGCGGACGGGCGGCAGTGGCGCCACCTCCTCGAAGACGCGGAATTCCAGCGCGACTTCCGCATGATCGCCTACGACCTCCCCTACCACGGCAAGAGCGTGCCCCCGGCGGGCATCGAATGGTGGAAGCAGGAGTACCGCCTGATCACGGACTTCCTTATGAAGACGGTGCTCGCGCTCATCGACGGCCTCGAACTCGACCGGCCCGTCTACATGGGCAGCTCGGTCGGCGGGCACCTGGCGACGGACCTCGCGCTCAACCACGCCGACCGTTTCCGGGCGCTTATCGGCCTCGAAGCGGCGAACGCCACGCCCGGCGGCTATTCCGACCAGTGGTACCACCCGCGCATCAGCAACGACTACAAAGCGAGCGTTATGTACGGGCTGATGTCGCCCACGAGCCCCGAGGCCGCGCGCCGCGAGACCGCGTGGATCTACAGCCAGGGCGCGCCGCCGGTTTTCAAGGGCGACCTCTACTACTACTCGGTCGACCACAACCTCACGGAAACCGCCGAACGCATTGACACTTCGCGTACGTCGCTCTACTTGCTCACGGGGGAATACGACTGGGCCAGCCCGCCCGCCGCGAGCGCAGAACTCGCCGCGCGCATCCCCGGCGCCACGTTCACGAAGATGGAGCGCCTCGGCCACTTCCCCATGAGCGAAGACCCGGCCCGCTTCCGCGAATACATCGCCCCCGTCCTCGCGGAAATCGCCCGCTCCTGACCGGGGCGATTTTTCGCGGAGGCGCGGAGACTGCGGAGACGGCGGAGTGGCAGAGAGGGAAGGCGAATGTTTGGTTGAGTGTCGCGGGGACGCACATCGATCCCGGGCCGTTGCATGAGCCTTCGTCGTGGGGCACCGTAGGCTCATGTGGCCATTTAGGCGGCGAAGGGAACCGTGGCTGCGGCCGCCGGCGCCGGCAGAGGTGACGCTGCGGGCGATCGGCTATGTGCGCAACGAGGTCACGAAGCCGCGGCCAAGAGGGTGGGAGCGGGTGGAAAGCGCGATCGAACTCCTGCCCGAGCACGCGCCACGCATCGCCGGCATTGAAGCGTACAGCCACGTCATCGTCGTGTTCTTCATGGACGTCGCAGCCTCCGCGCCGGAGAAGCCGACGGCACTCACGCTCGGGAGCGGCAGGACGTATGGCGTCCTGGCTACGCGCAGTCAGCTTCGCCCGAACCACCTAGGCGTCTCCGCCGTATCGTTGCTCGGCGTCGAAGGCACGACCCTGCGTGTCCGTGGCCTGGACGCGATCGATGGCACGCCCGTACTCGATATCAAGCCCTATCTTCCGGAATACGATTCCTGGCCGGACGCGAAAGTTCCGGATCCATAGAGAATCGCTGCCCCAGGGACGGGCATCTGAATCAACGTCGCCGTTCGTTCGCGAAGTCGCATGCGCGGGCAGCCGAACCCCGCTCACGGTCAAGGAGTTCGGGTGAATAGGCGAAACGCTCGCCACGCTGCCGCACCACGCCCTCACGCGTCCCCGCCGGGACAACGCGAGACCCGCTCCAACCCATCCGGCACGTCGCCGCCACCGGC
>DAOTTM010000101.1:0-10946 GCA_034437915.1 Dehalococcoidia bacterium
CGCCGCCTCCGATCGCCTCCTGCGTATGGACCTCGACTGGGAGACATCCCAGACACGTTCGTCGTGGGATGTCTCCCAGTCGAGGTCCATACGCAGGAGGCGATCGGAGGCGGCGAGAGCGAGTTCGCGGGCGATGAGATCGACGTGGACTCCGGCGGTCAGGGCGCCGTGGACCGCCTCGAAGGCAGCGTCGCCCTGACCGAAGAGGACGTCATTTCGGAATCGAGCAGTGTCGAACGAATGCACAGGCCTCCTCTGACGCTCGGCGAGAGCGGCGAGAGTCGGTTCGATAGTCCTGAGGCGGGCGATGTACTTTCGCATTTCGGGGAGGCGATCGTAGCGGGTGGCCCAGACGATGGATGGCACGATAGACGGGAGTACAGAGCGCAGAGAATCCCAGCCGACTTCTTCGGCGAACTGGTGGGCCTTGAAAACGTAGATCGCCTGGTGGCCGAAACCGAGGAAGTGGTCGCTGGCGGCGTTGGTGAGCCAGCGCGAGACCTCACGGTCCGGTAGCCCGCCATCGAGGGCACCACGGAGCCACGCCTCTGCACCGTCCACATCCTCTTCTTCGATGCGGCGGCGGAACTCGGCCTCGCCTTCGCGGTCCGCGACTACCGGTTCGGTGTGTGGCCGGAGGCGGAAGCGCCGCACGGGTTCGGCGGCGGACCACAACGCGCGGACGACCGGCACGGAACTTTCCGCGTCGCTGTAGAACTCGGAGAGGCTGGCACAATCGGCGATGACGGCGAGCGCGTGGCCCCAGCCAAACTCCTCGCGCTCGGCGTTGTGGATTGCGCCCTGGCGCATGACTTCGGCCGGGCGCATGCCGAGGGCCATGAGGCGGGCGGCATCGCGCGAGATGGCAGCGGAGTCGAACGACTTCAGGCCGCGAGTCAGGCTTTCGAGGCCCCGCGTCATCTGGTCTTCGAACGCCGGCTCTGTGAGGTCCACGCAGACACGACCGTCGACGATCGAAACAGGGTAGGCGCGAACATCTTCGGAGCCCCGGAGGATGCACTTACCGTCGTCGAGGTTGAACTTCCAGTTGTGCCAATCGCAGGTGAGGGTCTGGCCCTTCACCGTCCCCTGGGCGAGGGGGTAACCCATGTGGGGGCAGCGGTTATCGATGGCGTAGAAGCGGTCATCGACGCGGAAGATGGCGAGCTGCTTGCCGTCAATTCGCACGACTTTCGGACGCGTGCTGAGATCGGCGACATCGGCAACTGGGACAAGCGTGGACTGAGTCATTACGTGAACTCCACAAGAGGGTTGGTTGGACGTGGTTGGTTGGGCTTGCGAGAAGGCCTTTCATTCATCCATACTCGGAACGCTACTCCTTCAAGTGAACTTGAAGTCAAGAGGCAAAACGACATGGGCGAACCCACGGCTTCCGACCTTCTGACGATTGGCGAACTGGCTCACCGTAGCGGCGTGGCGACCTCAGCCCTGCGTTACTACGAGTCAATCGGCCTTATCACGTCCGGGCGGACGGATGCGAACCAGCGACGGTTCGTGCGCTCGGCGCTACGAACGATTTCGCTCATTCGAGTGGCCCAGGGGCTGGGTCTCGGACTGGACGAGATACGCGCGGCGTTCACCACGTTGCCGAACTCGGGAGCGCCGAGCGAGGAGGACTGGGTGCGCCTTTCGAGCCTGTGGAGGGCGGACCTGGACGGCCGGATCGCGCGCCTGCAAGTCCTGCGTGACGACCTGACTTCGTGTATCGGTTGCGGTTGCCTTTCGCTGGCGCGTTGCGCGCTGTTCAATCGCAACGATAAGGCAGCCGCGCTGGGTGCGGGCGCACGGTACCTGTTGGGGGATTCGGCGGACGGGGTTGCGGATGGGCCGTGAAATCGTCGTGACGAACGGGTCCGACCGGGCATGGGAATCGGCTAACAAAGTTCCTCAGCGAGTGTCACACAGAAACTCGCGTCCAAAAACTCTCGGACCCAACCGCACTGTTCTATACTGATGGCCGGGAGCGCGCGGGTTCGCGCCCTCACGCTTCTGGAAACCAGGTGTCCTCCAGTGGGAAAGTCGCTCCTCAAAGACTCGAACGTCAGCAGTGCCGAAGCAAGGATTATTCAATCGTACGCGGCACACGCTTCAGAACTCGATTTCGTGACGGGTATTGTGCTCGTTCCTGGTCATCCCAATCCGACCGTATGGACGATGATCGATACGCGACCGTTTGACGCCGAGGCCCGCGAGGCAGTCTATGACTGCGAGCTGGCTGCAACGGCGATATTCGAAAGCAACGTCATTTTTCGGCTGGTGAATCGCCGGGAACTCTCCGCGGAATTTGCACTGCCATCGGGAGCGCTTGTTTTCGAGCGTCCAACGCCCGGTGTCTGACCGTGGTGCGCACCTGTTGCAAGCAGTTTCAAACGCCGAGATTTCCACCAGACTGGAAACGCTTGGAGCGAACGATTGGGCCGTCACGACGCTCTTCTACAGTGCAGTTCACTGGATTGATGCGTACCTGGAGGTTGGCGGCCAGATTCGACACCCCAAAGACCATGGGGAGCGATACCGGGAAATCCGGGGTAACGGATTCCTCAGGGGCTTGTACCCAGCGTATCGTGAACTCGACGACAGGAGTCGCGACGCGCGATACGAGTGCGCCGCGTTCTCCAGCGCGAACGTGCTTCACCTTCGTGGTCTGCTCGTTCGCATTGAGTCGGCGGTACGGTTCCAGCTGCACATCTGAGCGACCCCGCACGAATGTTGGCGCTCCGGGTCCGCCAGTTCCCACCTCAATGCGTCGGCAGGCGGTACACCCTTTGGGCGGTGTCGTGGAAGAGGGCGGCGCGGTCAGGTGGGGAGAAGGATTTTGTGAGCTTTTTGAACTGGTTCCAGAGGACCGGGTAGGAGCAGGAGAGGCGATCGACGGGGAAGTTGCTTTCGAACATGCAGCGGTTCGGGCCGAACTGCTCGATGGTGTAGAGGTACCAGTCGCGGTTGGCGGCGAGGAGTTCGTCGGAGGTAGGTGGCTTCGGGCGTTCGTCCCAGCCGTAGCCGTTGACCTGCATCTGGATGCCGCCAACCTTGGCGACGACGTTCGGGCAGCGGGCGAGGTCGGCGACGTCTTCCTTCCACTGCGCGAAAATCTCGTCACGCTTGCCCGCGAATGGGCCGACGCCGACGGGGCCGCCGAGGTGGTTGAAGATGATGGTCGTGTCGGGGAAGGCGCGCGCGAGGTCGGTTAGCTCGGGGATCTGGGGGTGGTAGACCCAACCTTCGAAGGTGAGGCCGTACTGGCGCAGGTAGCTGTAGCCGCGTCGAAAGTCTGCGTCCAGCAGGATGCGCCCCTGGAGGCGGCGCGACTGGTTCGGGAGGATGCCCGGTTCGAGCCAGGCGGCGCGATGGCGGATGCCGCGAAAGCGATTGGGGCTGGCGGCGAGCTGGGCTTCGAGGACGGGCTGGATGCGGTCGCCAAGGGCGAGGTCCGCGCTGCCGACGATACCCGTGCAGGCGCGGAGTTCGCCATAGCGTCCGCTGGCGCTTTCGGCGGCGATGCCCTGGACGAATTCGGTTTCGCCAACGACGCGGAACTCCTCGGGGCCTTCGGCACGGTACATGGAGGTGCATTCGATGAAGACGGTCTGGCGGACGTTCATGCCCGCGGTATCAGCAGCGAGATCCGCGAGGACGTAGCGGTTGCCGGGGCGATCCCAGAGGTGGTGGTGGGGGTCGATGATTGGGAGGTCGGGTTCGAGCGGTGCTTCGTGGGTGAGGCTGAGCCAATCCTGGGGCGATGTCATCGGGTTCCTCCGGGCTTAGATGGGAATTGGTTCATTCTACGCATGTCGTTGAAACACGTGAATCGGGTTCGCAGAAATGTGGTTGCTTGATCCGTCCGCCGGGTAAGCCTTAGGCAACCCACCCTTCTATACTGGCGACATGGCATCACCGCTCATCCTCGCGATCGACCAGGGCACGACGAGTTCGCGGGCGCTGATCGTCGATGGGCGCGGGGAGATCGTTGGGCTCGGGCAGGAGGCGTTCGCGCAGCACTTCCCGCAGCCGGGCTGGGTCGAACACGACGCGGGGGAGATCTGGGCTTCGGTGTTGCAATCGATCGGGACTGCGTTCGCGGCGGCCGGAGTGGCGCCGAACGAACTGGTGGCGGTGGGCATCACGAACCAGCGCGAGACGATCCTGGCGTGGGACCGGGCGACGGGAGAGCCGGTTGGGCCGGCAATCGTTTGGCAGGACCGGCGCACGGCGAACACCTGCGAACGCATGAAGGCGGAAGGCCAGGAGAGCGATATCCAGCGGCTGACCGGGCTGACACTGGACCCTTATTTCTCGGCGACCAAGCTCGCGTGGATGCTCGACGCGACGCCGGGTTTGCGGCGACGAGCGGAGGCGGGCGAGATCGCCGCCGGTACCATGGATTCCTGGCTGATCTGGAAATTGACGGGCGCACAGCGCCATGTTTCGGACTACACGAACGCGAGCCGGACGCTGTTGTTCAACATCCTCAAGGGACGATGGGACGACGGGCTGTGCGAGCGATTCCGCGTGACGCGGGCGGTACTGCCACAGCTCCAGCCCTCGCGCTCGCTGTTCGGGACGACGAGTGCGGACGTACTCGGCGCGGCGATCCCCATCCATGGGGTCGCGGGTGACCAGCAATCGGCGCTGTTCGGACAAGCATGCACCGCCCCAGGGCAGGCGAAGAACACGTATGGGACAGGGTGCTTCCTGCTGGCAAACGCGGGAAAACGGGCGCGGCGATCCACGAACCGGCTGTTGTGCTCGTTAGGCGCCGGGACGGGCGCAGGCGGACCGGAGTACATCCTGGAGGGTTCCGTGTTCGTGGCGGGCGCGGCGATCCAGTGGCTGCGTGATGAACTTCGGCTGGTCGAGCGGGCGAGCGACATCGAGGCGTTGGCGTCCTCGGTGCCGGATACGGGCGGGGTCGCGTTCGTGCCCGCGTTCACGGGATTGGGCGCGCCGTATTGGGACCCGCACGCGCGTGGCGCGCTGCTGGGGTTGACGCGGGGCACGGGACCGGCGCACATCGCGCGTGCCGCGCTGGAGGCGATCGCCCTCTCCAGCGCGGAACTTGTCGCGGCGATGGATGAAGACCTGGGCGATCCGGTGGTCGAGCTGCGCGTCGATGGCGGTGCGTCGCAGAACAATCTTCTCATGCAGATGCAGGCGGACATCCTCGGCATCCCCGTGGTGCGGCCTCGGCAGACGGAGACGACGGCCCTGGGCGCGGCGTATCTCGCCGGGTCGGGGGCGGGCGTGTGGGCGAACGATGCGGAGATAGCCTCGCTCTGGAAGGCTGATCGCGTCTTCGACCCGAAGACATCGATATTCGACCGACGCGACCGTCTCGCACACTGGCGGCGAGCGGTGGAACGCACGCGAGGCTGGGCTGCGAACGCGTGACATTGGCGGAAGCGTGTGCTTGTGGTGAGCGGCGAAGGGCCAGGTGCGCGCGTTCGAATCGGACGCGGGTTACCATATTCCGCGATTGAGCGAGCTCGCGACGGAGTAGCAACGGATGGATGAACACGAACTGGACCTGGCGATTCGACGCACGGCGGAGTTCATCCGCACATCGAAACACGTGGTCGCGCTGGTTGGGGCGGGCCTCTCGGCGGAGAGCGGGATCCCCACGTTCCGGGGCAAGGACGGCATCTGGACGAAGTTCGGCGAGCCAACGATCGACGGCTGGGAGCTGTTCCGTCGTGACCCTGCGGCCTGGTGGGAGAACGCAATTCTCGCGCGGGAAGAGGGAAGCGAGTTTTCGGTGGCGATTGAGATAGCCGAACCGAACGCGGGCCACCTGGGGATGATGGAGTTGGAGGAGATGGGACGACTCGCGCACATCATCACGCAGAACGTCGACAACCTGCACCAGAAGGCGGGTTCGAAGGCGATCACGGAGATCCACGGCAACCGCTTCAAGGTGCGCTGCATGAACTGCGGGGGACGCGACCTGCTTTCGCGGACGCGGTTAGAGCAGCTTCCGCCGCTGTGCGGAGAGTGCGGAGGCGTGCTCAAGAACGACACGGTGATGTTCGGCGAGCCGATCCCGGATGACGCGTTGCGGGAATGCTATCGGCAGTCGGCGTTGGCTGACCTGTTCCTTGTAGTGGGGACATCGGCGGTGGTGTACCCGGCCGCGGACTTCCCCGTGATGGCGAAGCGGCGGGGCGCGCCGCTGATCGAGATCAACCCCGAGCCGACAGCGCTGAGCGGGCTCGCGGATGTCGTCGTGCGGGCCGCAGCTGGCGTCGCGCTGCCACGGATCGTTGCTTTGCTGCGGGCGTAGCGGCCCCAAGCTGCACCCCGACTGCGAAGATGGGTGCGCACCCGGGCTTCGCACCCATCTTTCGCGCCTTGCCATCCCCCATTTCTTGCGCCCAAACTGTTTCTGCGTCCCAGGAAGGCAGAGCGCGATGACAATGTCGGACCTCAACGAACAGGAACGTGTGATCCTGCGGCTCGCTGCTGGCCATCTCACCAACGCCGAAATCGGCGGACGATTGTCGCTAAGCCCGAAGACGATCGAGTGGTACATGACCCACATCCTTCAGAAGCTGGGCGTCCACGACCGCCACGAGGCCTCCCGCATCTACCTCGCGGAGGTGCGCTCCACTCGCGCCCGCGCCAAGCGCGCCGCGCCCGCCAAGCGCAGCCCGCGCGGAAGTCCTTCCCGCAAGCGCCGGGATGGCACCCCGTGAACGACACCCGGCGCAGCACCCAGAACTTAAGAACTCTAGAACCCAGAACTCAAAAACTCCGGGGGTCAGCCCTGGTGACATCCTCGTTCGGCGGGCGTACGGTGCCAGTATGAACACGACGAAACGACGGCTCCCGCTCCTCGCCACAGCCCTCGCCGGCGTGACGGGCCTTGTCCTCACGATCGCCACGATCGCCACCGCCGACAAGCCCGCCCTCCCCGCGGGACTCCCCTATCCGCCGCCCTTCCCCACTGGCTCCTCGGGGCCGGTCGCGGATCAGGCCAAGCCCACCGTCAAACCGGAAGACCTCCCGATTATCAAGGAACTCCGGGGACGGGCGCAGTCGTTGCGGGAGCAACTGACGACGGTCGCCGCGAACCAGGCCAAGGCAACGGACCCTGTGCAACGAGATTCGCTCGCAGAGACGCTGCGCTCTATGAACTTGGCGATTCAGAATCTCGAAAAAGAAGCCGACGACATCATCTACCGCCAGTACCACCCGCCAACCCAGGCCGAACGTGACGCGGCGGCTAAGATGCTTGCTGATTGGAAGGCCGAAGGGGAAAGCGACCGCGCGAGAGGCCAACTGTTCGAATACGCAAAAGAACGTGCGAGTTCGCGCCCGTCGGGTAATGGTTTCATTCCGGCGAACCCCGCTGAGATGGGCGCATTTTACAATGAATGGCACCAGAAGACGTCCCGGTTCCTTGCCACGAGCCTATGGATCAAGGATCTCCCCATCGGTCATTCGCTACAACTCGTAGCGGGTTCGGTAGCCCAAGTGGGTGCCGACGGGCAATGGCCCCGGATTCCAGCCCAATATGACAGGTCGCAGGGAGCAGTTCTTCTTTATGGCATTGAGCGCCCCATCGGGTCAGGTCCTGAAACGCTCTTCCGCACGCCGACAAGATCCGGCCCGGTGAGGGTAGTGGACGCGGACGGAGACATCGTTGAACTAGTGGCCGAGGATGGGGCACGTTTCTTCTTCGACACGTCGATGGCCGCGTTTGTCGCGAGATAGGCTCGCGGACCCGGGACTTGAGACCTTAATAAATCCCGCAAAGAGAGGCGCTGACACCATGAACAACGCTCAATCTCACGCTTGGCGTAACACTTTAGCCTGGGCAACGGCCCTTCTCATCATGTGGACAGCGGTCGGCGTTGGCCTGTTGGGCCAGCCGGAACGAGCCGGGGCGGACCCGGCGGCAGACCCCACGACGAGCCGTTACGTCCCCAACACGACGCAGGGCTGGTTTCTGGAGCAAGGGCTATACGCGGCTGACGAATGGACAGTCGGCGGACTTGTTTTCGCATTTGGCAGGCCAGACTACCAAAGCGGTTCTTATGGTACCAGAATTATCGGTAGCAACGAGTTTGCGAACGTTGCTGACATGCGAGTAGCAGTTTCATGGTTCATAGACGGATACTCGAACCGTCGAGAGCAGTGGGAAAGGGTCGGTCTATTTCCGTTTCCGAACGACTATCTTACGATCGTTATCGGCACAAGCAACGATGGCCCGACCGTAAGTTACGCTCACGGTCAGGCTTGGGCCCAATCGGCGCAAGCGCTCCAGTCGTACGTGAATGCCTACTATCCGAACGCCAAGATCCGCGTGTCTGGCGGGGTCGATTTGGAACCGGGGTTTGGCACGTACAGTGATGCCTACAACTGGGTCTTAGGGTACAACAGCGTTCCAAACAGGCCCTTGTACAATTTCGGTTCGGCTGACGGATGCTGGCCGAGTCAATTCGACTACGCCAATGTGCCAGTGGAAGCCCAGCCGCCTCCGCTTGGGATCGGCTGGGTGTGTGACAACGGCTGGACCCACGACAACATCGATACGCTTTCCTTTCAGAACGCGGCGGGGATGGCTGCAGGCCCGCTTCCGGAGATTTACCGTCAGCCGTTGAGCAGCTCCTATCTAAGCCAAAACGCGTGGCAATGGGCGAAGGTCAGCCTTTGGGCGGTTCTCTTTGGCCGCCCAAGAATCCAGTTCGCTGGCTCGCTCTCGCAAAGCGGCGCCTGCGCGGACGTTGGCGGCTGTAGCTACTCGCCTCCGACGGATCTGTCGCCCCAGGCGGCATTTGCTCAACTGTATGCTGCCCTCTATTCCGATCCGGTGGGTCGCACCGCCTGGACACCCAACTGGTGGACGGACATCCGCTGGCACGACAACTTCGACACGAAGGCTGGCGCTACCGAGCATGTCTGGACCGGGTCAACCGTCCCCATGAACCAACTGGCGGGCAAACTGCCCGCTGCGGTTTCGGCGGTCTTTGGGTGGAACAACGCAACCCAGCAGTTCAACTTCTGGTACCGGGGCTTCCCCGATTCGTTCCAAACGCTAACCGCTGGGATACAGACAAGCAAGGCCTATATGTTCCAGGCGACGGGCGCCTCCGACATCCACTTTCCTCCCAGCCCATCGTTTGCGATCCCGGCGCAGAATTCTGCGTTCGCCATCGTTGCCGGAGCGAACCAGACCGTCTGGGGCGGCAGCAACCTTGCCACGCCAAGCGATATCAACAACGTGCTCAGCAACCCCTCCGTGACCGCCGTGTTTTGGTGGGACAATTCCGGCCAGCAGTTCAGGTTCTGGTATCGCGGCTTCCCTGACTCCTTTCAGACGCTCAAGTCGATGCAGAAGGGCGCGAGCTACTTCATTCAGTCGAGCGCCGTGGGCACCATTTTCATGAATTAACGCTTGCGTCTGGCCCTCGGCCAAGGCTTCCTGCGCGCCCCACGCCGACATTCGCTAGAATGTCGCCTTAAGCCCCCCGCGCCGCGAAAGGAACCCCACGCCAATGAAAGCTGCCGTGCTCTATGAAGTGAATCAACCCCTCCAGGTCGTCGAGATCGACCTCGAAGCGCCGAAGAAGGGCGAAGTGCTGGTGAAGATGGGCGCCGCCGGAGTCTGCGCCAGCGACTACCACGTCATCCACGGCACCGGCACGCTGCCCCTGCCCTGCGCCCTCGGCCACGAAGGCGCGGGCACCGTCGAATCCGTCGGCGATGGCGTCACCGGCCTCCAGCCCGGCGACCGCTGCATCCTCTCCTTCGTCTCCAACTGTGGCCACTGCCGCAGCTGCCGGGAGGGCTTCCCCCAGCTCTGCGACACCAACCGCCTGACGGGTTCCCGCCAGTTCGATGGCACCTTCCGTATGAAGGACCGCGAAGGCCGCGACGTCCACCAGATGTCCAAGATCAGCGTCTTCTCCGAGCAGAGCGTGGTCCCCGCCCAGGCCTGTTTCCCCATCCCCCGCGAGATCCCGATGGAGGTTGCGGCGCTCATCGGCTGCTGCGTGAGCACGGGCGTTGGCGCTGTCATCAATGCGCCCGGCATCAAGGCGGGCGCGACCGTTGCCGTCTTCGGCGTGGGCGGCGTCGGCCTGAACGTCGTCCAGGGCGCGCGCCTCGTGAACGCCGCGCGCGTCATCGCCGTCGATCTCTTCGACCACAAGCTGGAGTTCGCGAAGCACTTCGGCGCCACCGACCTCGTCAACGCATCCAAGGTGGACCCCGTCGAAGCGATCCGCGACCTCACGGGCGGCGGCGTGGACTACGCCTTCGACGCCTTCGGTGGCGCCGTCACGATCAGCCAGGCCGTCGACGCCCTCCGCAAGACGGGCACGGCGGTGATGGTCGGCCTCGCCCCCGCAGGCGACCGCGCGCCCATCGACATGGTCGACCTCGTGCGAAACCAGAAGACGCTCGTCGGCTCCTACTACGGCTCCGGCAGCCCCCACGAGACCTTCGCGCGCATGGTCGACTTCTACCAGCGCGGCCTCCTCGATGTCTCCGGCCTCATCCAGCGCCGCTACAGCCTCGCCCAGATCAACGAAGGCTTCGACGCCCTCGCAAACCACGAGAACGGCCGCGGCGTGATCAACTTCACGAATTAGCGAGTTCTAAAGTTCTGAGTTCTGAGTTCTGAGAGGTTGTGAAGGAATCACGCTTGGCGTAGGACGGCGGGGTGTGGGGCGGGAGCGGCAGGCGTTGATGGCGGGGGGCGGCCTCTTGCGAAGGCCAGGGTGTTGGGGAGAAGCGGCTTTTGGGGCAGCGGGCTGGAGATTTTCTTGGGGATGTTCGCTGGAAGGGTTCGCATTCAGGCGGAAGCGGTCACTCGTTGGCGCAGAATCGCCTCGGCGCGGAAGAGGTTGTGGGAGAGCGCCATGAGGAGCAGGACGGAGCGCGCTTTTGCCAACCCGCGCACTCTGAAGGCGGTCAGTCCCGAG
>DAOTTM010000102.1:0-22584 GCA_034437915.1 Dehalococcoidia bacterium
TTGTAGAGCGGCTGGGGACGATCGCTGAGGACGGCGAGCGGCGTGTCCGTGCCCATCGAACCGATCGCCTCTTCGCCCGTGTTCGCCATGGGCGTGAGGATGTACTTCAGGTCCTCGAGGGAGTAGCCAAAGGCCATCTGCTGCTGCACGAGTTCGTCGTCGCAGAAATGGGGCGCCGGTTCGGCCCCGGCTATTGAATCGATAGGGATAAGGTTCTGCTTGAGCCATTCGCCGTAGGGGCGCTCGGCGGCGAGCGTGTTCTTCAGCTCGGCGTCATCGATGATGCGGCCCTCTTCGAGGCTCACGAGGAACATCTTGCCCGGCTGGAGCCGCCCCTTCCTGAGGATGCGGTCCGGGGCGATGTTCAGGACGCCCACCTCGGAGGCCATGATGACGAGGTCGTCCTTCGTCACATAGAAACGCGAGGGACGCAGGCCGTTGCGATCGAGGACGGCGCCGATCTGCTTGCCGTCCGTGAACGCCACGGACGCGGGCCCATCCCACGGCTCCATGAGGCAGCTGTGGTATTCGTAGAACGCCTTCTTCTCTGCGCTCATCGATTCGTGGCCGCTCCACGCTTCGGGGATGAGCATCATCATGGCGTGGGCGAGCGGGCGGCCAGCCATTACGAGCAGTTCGATCGCGCTATCGAGGCAAGCGGTGTCGCTGCCGTGCTCGTCGATGATCGGGACGAGCGCCTGGACATCATCGAAGAGCGGGGATTCGAACAACGATTCGCGCGCGGTCATCCAGTTGAGGTTCCCGCGCTTCGTGTTGATTTCGCCGTTGTGGGAAATCATGCGGTAGGGGTGGGCGAGTTCCCAGCTGGGGAAGGTATTCGTGCTGAAGCGCGAATGAAACATCGTGAAGGCGCTGATCATGCGTTGGTCGCTGAGGTCCGGGAAGTATTCGCGCAGCTGCATGGCCGTGAGCATGCCCTTGTAGACGAGCGTGCGGCAGGAGAGGCTGGGGAAGTAGAAGTACTCCTCGTCTTTGACGCCCCAGCGCAAGATGGCCTTTTCGAATCGCTTGCGGATGACGTAGAGCTTGCGTTCGAATGCGTCGTCGTCGGCGAGTCCGGCTCCGCGCGCGATGAAGACATGGTGCATCGATGGCTCGACGGCAAGGGCGCTTGCGCCGACGGACGAGTTGTTCGTGGGCACGTGCCGCCAGCCGAGGAGATGCTGCCCTTCTTCTTCGACGATCGCCGTGAAGAGGGCCATTGCCTGGCGGTTAGCGCGTTCGTCCTGGGAGCCGAAGAGCATCCCGACGCCATACTGGCCCGCCTCGGGAAGCCGGATGTTCAGCGCGGCGCATTCGCGCCGGAAGAATTCGTGGGGGACCTGGATGAGGATGCCCGCGCCGTCGCCCGTGTTCGGCTCGGACCCGGAAGCGCCGCGGTGGTTGAGGTGTTCCAGGGCTGTCAGCCCGTCGTCCACGATCTGGTGGGAGCGGTTGCCCTTGAGATGCACGATGAACCCAACGCCACAACTGTCATGTTCATACGCAGGCGAATAGAGTCCCTGTGCTTTCGGCATCCTGTGCTTTCCCATGGCGGTACCCTTCGATTGGGGAGAGTGCCCCGGTTCCGGCGTTCCTTCGGGAAAACGTCCACCCGTGCAGCGCGTCTTGAATCTGCGGCTGCGCTTGTGAAATTCTTCCCAAAGTGGCTTCCGCCGGATGGTTAACGTTCAGTATATCAGCGCCGTCAAGCCCCGCGCGAATGTATACAACTCTACGCACCGTCGATGGGTGCCAGTAACGGCGTGAATTCAGCGGGCCGTTTCCGTAGCCCGACCGCTAGGGAGGGTTTTGCACCGGCGGTGCCATCCGAGTTGCGGGCAGTGCAAGCCTCGTCGTTCGTGGCGGTCACGGGATAACCTGCCTGACGGTCGGGCTACGGACGGGTGGGCGTCAAAGTTTTGCGTGCGCCTTGTCCTGGTTCGATTTTCACGTCGTTCCGCCTGTCACCCCCGAACGGAACCCGGCACGTTGCCGTGCAAAACTCTGACGCCCACCCGCTACGGACTGCATTCAGCGCGTCGTCCCTCAGACAACGTATACTGAAGCATCCCCGCCCGTAGGAGACGATCATGACCGACCAGACGTATTGGGACGCCGACCACCTGGAAGAGATGGTGAGCCAGCGGGCGAAGGTTCTCGGGCCCACCGTCTGGGCGGCGGCCACGCCTGACCCCCGCCCCATCATATCGTTCGCCGGCGGCTTGCCGGATATCCCGTCGCTCCCCGGTGAGCAGCTCCTCAAGGCTGCACGGACGGTCATCGATCGCGAGCAAAAGGAAGCGCTCGAATACGGCGGCACCTTCGGTCCGAAGCCCCTGCGCGACGCCCTCGCCGAACGCTCATCCCGCCTCGAAGGCATCCCGGTGGGCGTGGATCAGGTCATGGTCGTGTCCGGTTCCGCCCACGGAATCGGCCTGATGTGCGAAACCTTGCTCGACCCCGGCGACACGGTCGTCGTCGAAAGCCCGAACTTTCCCGGTAGCATGCGCACCATCCGAGCGTTTGGCGCCGAGCAGGTGGCCGTGCCCATGGACGAAATTGGGCTGCGCGTGGACAAGCTCGAAGAAACGCTGAAGAAGCTCGCCGACGAAGGCAAGCGCGCGAAGTTCATTTACTGCATCCCGACGCACCAGAACCCGGCCGGTTGCACGCTGCCTCTCGACCGTCGCGAACGCATGGTCGAACTGGCGCGCGAATACCGCACCTTCATCCTCGAAGACGACGCCTACGGTGAACTCTGGTTCGACAACGCCCCACCTCCCTCGCTCTTCGCCCTGAGCAACGGCGAAGTGGCCGTCAAGATTTCGAGCTTTTCCAAGATCCTCGCGACCGGCCTGCGCATGGGCTGGACGATGGGTCCCTCGGCACTGGTCAGCCGCATGTCCGCCGTGCGCTTCGATATGGGTTCGAGCGTGTTCCTCGGGCGGGTGATTGCAGAGACGATCCGTAATGGCGACCTGGACCGCCACGTCGTGAACCTGCGCGGCATCTATAAGCGGAAGCTGGAACGCGTCGAGGACGGCATCCGGCGCTACTGCGGCAACTACGTCACCTACACGCGCCCGGAAGGCGGCTTCTTCCTCTGGTTGCAGCTTCGCCCCGGCATGAGTTCGCGCGACGTCCAGCAGCTCGCGAACGAGAAAGGCGTGCTCGTTGGCCAGGGTCCGCAGTTCTTCGCGGACGGCGTGGCCACAAACCATATCCGTCTCGCCTTCAGTTATGTCCCGTTCGAAGAGATAGAAGAGGGCATCCAGCGTCTCGGCGAAGCGATGGACGAGGTGGCGTCCCGCAGCTCCGCGAAGTAGCCCACGTGCTCTCCGAGACCGAGACGTTCAGCGAATTCATTGTCGAGTCGTTGGACATGATCCTTCGCTGCGCGGAAGGTTTGGACGGCACCACGTTGAACTGGCGCGCGGACGTTGAGGGGACAAACAGCCTCTACGTGATCGCGAACCACAGCATGGCCAACGCCGAACGCAACGTCTTGGCGACGTTCTGTGGTGAACCGTACGACTACGACCGAGAGGCCGAGTTCGCCGCCGCTGGTGACTCGGTGGAGGAACTGCTGGGGCGCTGGGCGGTGCTCCGCGCGCGCATCGAAACCGTTCTCGCCGCCACCGGATCGGAACACCTCGCGCGCGACTGCACGCACTTCCGCCTTGGCGTCGTTCCCGGCCGTACGGTGCTGCTCCAAGCCGCCCGCCACGCCGCCGAACACGTCGGCGAGGCGCGACTCACGCGGGCGTTCGTTGACACATTGTAGTCACGGCCCTCCGTGGCCGGGGGTCACGGTTACCATGTTTCGCGCTGTTTGACTCCCAACAGGGTGCCCGCGCCGGGCGTGTGTTCGATGTTCGGCGCCAGGCACACGGACAGGTGAACCCCGCGCCCGGGATTTGTGGCGTGGCCCCCGGACACGGAGGTCCGTGACTACGGGCGTCCGGGTTCCTACGGCGTCCCGACGGGCTCCATCGCGGCCCACTTGGCGCGCTTCGTGGCGCGGCCGCGGGCGACGTCGTCCAGTTCGAGTTTGCGGATGCGGATGGACTTGGGCGTGATCTCGACCAGCTCGTCGTCGGCGATGAGCGTGAGGCTTCGTTCGAGGCTCGGGGGCGCCGGCGGGACGAGCTTCACGGCGATGTCGCTCGTGGAGCTGCGGATGTTCGTGAGCTTCTTGGCGCGGCAGACGTTCACGCTGAGGTCGTTTTCGCGGCTGTGCAGTCCAACGACCATACCGGAGTACACCTCGGCGCCGGGCTCGATGAAGAGCATGCCCCGCTCCTGGGCATTGGCGAGGCCGTAGCTCAGGGCGGTGCCGCTTTCGGCGGCGACGAGGGCCCCGCTGCGAACCTGGGTGATATCGCCGGCCCAGGGGCGGTAGCCAAGGAACTCGGTGTTCATGATGCCTTCGCCGCCCGTGGAGCTGATGAACGGGTCCCGGTAGCCGATGAGGCCTCGCGTCGGCACTTCGAATTCGAGACGGACATCGCCGTCGTGGTCGCTGTGCATGCCGATCATGCGCGCGCGGCGGCCAGAGAGCGTCTCGATGAGCACACCCGTGGCGGATTCGGGCGCCTCGATGTAGAGCTTTTCGAACGGCTCTTCCACGCCACCGTGTTCGCCCCGCTTGAGGATGACCTCCGGGCGGGTGACGCCGAACTCGTAGCCTTCGCGGCGCATCGTCTCGACGAGGATGGCGAGGTGGAGTTCGCCGCGGCCGCTGACGATGAAGGCGTCGGCGGTTTCGCCCTGCTCGACGCGGAGAGCAACGTTCGTCTCCAGTTCGCGGAAGAGGCGGTCGCGGATATGGCGGCTCGTGACGTAGGTGCCTTCCCTGCCGGCAAAGGGGGAATCGTTGACACGGAAGGTCATCTGCACAGCCGGCTCTTCGACGGCGATGGCGTGGAGCGGTTCGGTGACGGTCGGGTCGGCGATGGTCTCGCCGATGCTGACCTCGGAAATGCCAGTGAGCGCGACGATATCGCCGGCGTTCGCGTCCGCGAGTTCGATGCGAGCAAGTCCCTGGAAGCCGAAGACCTGGGCGATGCGGTGTTGGCTTGTCTCGCCTTCGAGGTTGAAGCGGATGATGCTGCCGCCCGTCTTCACGGTGCCGTCCATGATCCGCCCGATGGCTGTCCGCCCACGGAAGTTATCGTAGGCGAGCGTTGTTACGAGCATGCGGAAGGGTGCGTCTTGGTCGCACATCGGGGGGGGCGTGTGCTTGAGGATGGCTTCGAAGAGCGGCTCCATGTCGCCCGACGTGACGCCGGGTTCGTTCGATGCGTAGCCATCGCGTGCGTTCGCATAGATCACGGGGAAATCGAGCTGGTGATCCTCGGTCGCGAGGTCCAGGAAGAGATCCTGCGTTTCGCTGACCACCTCGGCGAGGCGGGCGTTCGGCCGGTCGATCTTGTTGACGACGACGATCGCATGAAGACCCATTTCCAGCGCCTTGCGCAGGACGAACTTCGTCTGCGGCATCGGTCCTTCAACGGCATCGACGAGGAGGAGGCAGCCGTCGGCCATGTTGAGCACGCGTTCGACTTCGCCGCCGAAATCGGCATGGCCGGGCGTATCGATAATGTTGATGCGCACGCCGCTATGATCGACGGCGACGTTCTTCGCCATGATCGTGATCCCCTTCTCGCGCTCGAGGGGATTCGAATCAAGGATGAGGGTGCCGACCTGTTCATTGTCCCGAAAAACGTGGGACTGCTTGAGCAACGCATCGACGAGGGTCGTCTTGCCGTGGTCAACGTGGGCGATGATGGCGAGGTTACGGATGTCTGATCTGGGAGCCTGCATTGCATTCCATGATGGGGAGTGAACGGCCAAGGCGCGATCCGGGGCATCGCGGGGATGGATTGGCCGCCGGTCAGCCTCCGTCGGTAGCGCGCGTGAGCAAGCACCGGGATGCTCAGCCTCGAACCGTCGCCCGAGCAGTCCGGGACTCGCTGGCCGACGTTGGGTGTTGACCCGCCGACTCCCTCGCGGTCGCGGTACTGAATGGTGAGGTGGGGTGACCACTGATCGGATACACTTGGCCATCCCAACGCGAAGCCGAGCCACTCGGGGCTCGGCTCTCGGACCTCGGAGTTCTTCCCATGTCCTACGAAACCCTTCTCACCGAACGTCGTGGCGCGACGGACGGCATTCTCTGGGTCACGTTCAACCGGCCGGAAAAGCTGAACGC
The DNA here is from genome assembly GCA_034437915.1 of Dehalococcoidia bacterium. GTDB lineage: Bacteria > Chloroflexota > Dehalococcoidia > Tepidiformales > Tepidiformaceae > JACRBT01. Next base: position 6,218 of record DAOTTM010000102.1, read on the forward strand.
GTTGAGCATGCAGATGTTCGGCGAACTGGAGGATTTGTTCTACGCCACGCGCAAGGACCGTTCCGTGCGCTGCGTCGTGATCACGGGCGCGGGGCGAGGATTCTGCGCGGGCGCGGACTTCAGCCAAAACGCGGCGCGCAGCGACGCTGCCCCCGCCACGCCGCCACCGGTCGACCTCGAAGGTGCGCGCCTGCACTTTCGTGGCGAATCCGAGGCGTACATTGCGTTGCGGCGATTGGAAGTGCCGGTGATCGCCTCGGTCAACGGCGTCTGTGTGGGGGCGGGGTTCGACCTTGTGGCGCACTGCGATATGGCCGTAGCGTCGACGGCGGCACGCTTCCAGGTGGCGTATGTGAAGCGGGGGCTGTTCGCGGACCTCGGTGGCTTCTGGAGCTTCCCGCGCATCATCGGCTGGCGGAAGGCGATGGAGATGATGATGACCGGGCGCTTCATGTCGGCCGAAGAGGCGCACGAGTCGGGCCTCACGAACTACCTCGTATCACCGGACCAACTCGAGGCCAAGACGATGGAGCTCGCGCTCGCAGTGGAGGCGGGTCCGCCCATCGGGCAGAAGCTCGGCAAGATGCTCGCGTATCGCCTGGCGAACGTGGACTTCGAGACGGCGCTGGAGATGTCCGGCGCTGCACTGAGCGTGACCGGCCCCTCGGACGACCGGCGGGAAGGTGTGCGCGCCTTCGCCGAAAAGCGGGAGCCGAAGTTCACAGGTCGGTGAGGGAGGCCGGTATGTCTCCGGCGTGGTTTCGGTGAGAGGTTCGTTGTACAGTGAACCTGTACGGAGGCACCACAATGGGTACAACGCGAGAAACGACCTACACCTTCGCGCGCGAAAACTTCGCGGCCCTCTGGGACGAGGTCACCTCCACAAGAGAAGCTATTGTCATTAAGCGAAAAGGGGCGGAGCCGGTGGCCCTGATTGCCGCGGATGAACTGTCCAGCCTCGTTGAGACCGCCTACCTCCTCAGTAGCCCGGCCAACGCTCGCTCGTTACTGGAAGCTTTGCGGCGTTCAGAGGCTGGCGAAGGAACCCGCATGACGATGGCGGAACTACGGGCTGCCATTGGGTTCGATCAGGAATCCCCGTAGCGCGCGTGCGAGACGCGATCTTCGATCAGGTATTCTTAGACGAACTCCGCCAGTGGGTCGCTACAGACCGAAAGGTCACTTTGCGGGTGCTGGATATCATCGACGCAGTACGCCGCGACCCATTCGCGGGCATCGGGAAACCGGAACCGTTGCGCCACTTCGGCTCCGACACCTGGTCTCGCCGGTTGACCCATAAAGACCGAATCGGCTACCGGGTCCTCGCCGACCGGGTGATCTTTGTGCAGTGCCGCTTCCACTACGAGTAGCTGCGAGGCGGTTCAGATCGCTCCGGATTCGCGCATGTCGTTGATCTCTTCCCACGTGTACCCGAGTTCGAGGAGGGTCTCCTCGGTGTGTTGACCGTGTTCCGGTGGTGGCTGCGCATCACCGACAACCTCGCCGTTCAGCGTGATTGGCGTTCCGCTGACCATGATTGAGCCAGCCATCGGGTGGGCCATGGGGCGAAGATAGCCGTTCGCCCTTGCCTGCTCGCTGGCCAGGACCGCGCGATAATCAACGACCTCTGTCGCGAGGATATCGGCGGCGTTGAGCTCAGCGAGCCATTGGGCGCTCGTCCGGGCGGGCAGCACTGAATCGAGCAGGTCGCGGATCTTCCCGCCGTTCATGTTGCGGGCGCGATTGGCGCCGTAGTCGGGGTCTTCCTGGAAGCGTTCGATGCCAAGGATGCGGCAGAAAGCGGGCCAGCGCCGGTCATCGACCCCCGCTATCGCGATAAAGCCATCAGACGTGGGAAACGCGCCCCAGATCCCGTGGATGAACTGGTGGCCTCGGCCCGCTTTCCGGGGTTCCTTGCCCGTGAGCGCCGTGTAGTTCACTTCCCAGCCTTGCATGGCGATCATGGTGCCGTAGATGGAGACATCCACGCGTTGCGCTTCGCCAGTGCGCTCACGGGCGAAGAGTCCCGCGAGGATGCCCGCGGCCAGCGAAAGTCCGCCTGAGGTATCGGCCACGGCGAATGGCGCGGGCATCGGCGGGCCGCCCTCCATTCCACCCTTCGCCATCAGTCCCGAGGCGGCCTGGGCGAGGGCGTCACGGCTTGGGCGCGTGACCCAGGGACCCTGTGGCCCCCACGAACTTCCCTGGGCGAAGACGATGCGGGGGTTCGCCGCCTTGAGGTCTTCGAAGCCGAGCCCGAGGCGGCCGAGCACGCCCGGGCGGTAATTCGTGAGAAGCACATCGGCACTAGCGACCAACCGCCGCACGAGATCCCGCGCCCCGACCGTCTTGAGGTCGGCGGTAATGCTGCGTTTGCCGCGGTTCATGGCGAGGAAGTACGGCGAAACCTCGGGGTTGATGGTGCCCTCGCCGCCGAGGGCGCCCGCTAACGCCCAACGGCTGAGGTCGCCCGTCGTGCGGTTTTCAACCTTGACCACATCGGCGCCCAGGTCGCTCAAGATCAAGGCGGCGAACGGCCCCTGGATCTCCTGTGCGATCTCGATCACCTTCACGCCAGCCAGTGGTAGCGACATTTAACACCTCCCCCGTTATCGGACAAGGCGGGATTATACCAGCCGGCCTTTCGAGAATCATCGGAGGTCCGTGACTGTCCGTGACTACAGTGCGCGGCGGGCGCTATCCTCCACGCATGCCACAAAAGATGCGACGCGTGCGTATTTCGGACAAGAACGGGCAGCCCATCGGCGTCGCCGTCCCCTCGCCCGCACCCGAAAACGACGAAGATCCCTGCGAGTGCCCTGTGCTCGACCCCGCGGACTGGCATGAAGTCGAGAGCGACTGGAACGACATCACGTTCGTGAAGACATCGACGAAGGCGCTCATTGGCCTCCCTCTCGGATTCGGCGGCACGCGCGACGAGTTGATGAAGAAGGCGAACGAGGTGGGTGCGAAGGTCCCAGAGGACGCCATGCTCCTCCTCGGCGCGGGAAAGTTCCGGCGGCCAGTGATGCTCGAAATCGAGAGCGCGGAGCCAGGCAGGAAGGGCATCCAGCGCCCGGGAGGCGCGGTGTACACGCGCATGGTGCCCGCGCCCTGGGGGAAGATGGGCGAAGAGATGGCGCTCACCATCGCCGAGGCCCGCGCGAAATACCGCCGCGAACCGGACGACACCTGGGTCTGGTACCTCACCTGTGCGCGGTGTTCGGGCGCGCGGAACTTCGAGACCCTCTTTGTGGCGCACTACAAGCAGGCCATGAAGTGAGCGACCGCGACCAATTCGAACTGTTCCTTCGCCTGTTGCTCGCGGCGGGACTGGGCGCTGTTGTGGGCCTCGAACGCGACTTCCGTGGCCACGACGCCGGTCTCCGCACGAGCGCTCTCGTCGCCCTGGGGGCCGCCCTGTTCGGCGAGGTGAGCCGCCACATCGGCGACGACCGGGTCGCGGCCGGAGTAGTCCAGGGGGTGGGGTTTCTTTGCGCCGGGCTCGTCTTTCATGGCGGTTCACAGATTCGCGGCATCACGACCGCAGCAACCGTGTGGGTCCTGGCCGGCGTTGGCCTTTTCGTGGCTTACGATCTTCGGCTTACGGCGATTCTCGTAACCGCAACGATCGTCGTCGTGTTGGAACTCGCGCCGGTATCGAACAAGATCAACGGACGTGGCCGCTCGCACAGGCATCGCGGATACTCCGACGAAACTCCGCCGCCGGCGAACACGCAGGGATGAAGAGTGAACAGGTGACGGCTGCGCGCCCAATCGGCTAGCATTGAAGGATGCATCGTCAGGCTCACCCAGGCGCCCTCCCGTCGGATTGCGCACGCGCAGGGTTCGAGGGTCCACCCGCGCGACTCCGCCTTATGCCGCCCCGCGGCGAGTAGTCGGCGGGGCGCAGCGGCACCCTCACCTTCATTTCCGAATGTAACCGTGTCCTGGGAGGTGTTCGACCATGCCTGAACGCTACGAACCGCGTGCGATTGAAAACAAGTGGCAGGCAAAGTGGCTTGCCGACGGCATTTACGAAGCGAAAGACGACGACCCGCGCCCGAAGTGGTATGCGCTCACGATGTTCCCCTACCCCTCTGGCGACCTGCACACGGGTCACTGGTACGCCATGGCGCCGAGCGACGTCGCGGCGCGATACCACCGCATGCTCGGCTACAACGTCCTGTTCCCGATGGGCTTCGACTCCTTCGGGCTGCCCGCGGAGAACGCCGCGATCAAGAACAACGTCGATCCGCGGCAATGGACCTACACGAACATGGAACGCATGCGCGGCCAGCTGCGCCTCATGGGCGCAAGTTTCGATTGGGACCGCGAAGTCGTCACCAGCGACCCGGAATACTATAAGTGGACGCAGTGGTGGTTCCTGCAGCTCTATAACAAGGGCCTCGCCTACCGGGCGAACGCAGCCGCGAACTGGTGCCCGGGCTGCAACACCGTGCTCGCGAATGAGCAGGTGGTCGATGGGCGCTGCGAACGCTCCGACGACGTTGTCGAACGACGCTTTCTCACGCAATGGTTCTTCAAGATAACGGATTACGCCGAGGAACTCTTGAAGTTCGACGGCATCGAATGGCCCGAGAGCATCAAGGTGCGCCAAACGAACTGGATCGGGCGTTCCGAGGGCGCGTATCTCGACTTCAAGGTCGATCTGCCCGGGATCGATGACCCGCTGCGCGTATTCACGACGCGGCCCGATACGATCTTCGGTGCCACGTTCATGGTGATCGCTCCCGAGCATGCCCTCGTGGACCGCATTACCACCGCCGAACGCAGGGCGGAGGTGACAGCCTACATCGCCGCCACGGGGCGCGCGACGGAGATCGAACGCCAATCCACGGAGCGCGAAAAGACGGGCGTGTCCACCGGCGCCTACGCCCTCCACCCCTTCAATGGTGTGCGCATCCCCATCTGGATCGCCGACTACGTCCTCGTCACCTATGGCACTGGGGCGATCATGGCCGTCCCCGCGCATGACCAGCGCGACTTCGAATTCGCGCGAAAGTACGGCCTCGACATCATCCCGGTCTTCGATTCGGAGGACGTGGACGTGACGAAGCCGCTCGATCGCGCCTTCCCCCATGGCCGGATGATGGTCAACTCGGGCGAGTTCGATGGCACCGCCGAGGCACAGGCGTTCGCGGCGGTCGTTGCAGCTGCGCACGACCGTGGAGTCGGCGCGGGCACGGTGAACTACCGTATTCGCGATTGGCTCATCTCCAGGCAACGCTATTGGGGTGCACCTATCCCGATGATTCATTGCGAGTCGTGCGGCATTGTGCCTGTGCCCGAAAGCGATCTCCCGGTCTTACTCCCCGATAAGGTGACGTTTGAAGCGACGGGCCAGTCTCCGCTCACGCTCATTGATGAGTGGGTGAACGTCCCTTGTCCGGCGTGCAACCGCCCGGCGCGACGCGAAACCGACACGATGGACACGTTCATGTGCTCCAGCTGGTACCAGATGCGGTATGCCGATCCGCACAATCCCGAGCGCCCGTTCTCGCGCGAAGCGATGAAGAAGTGGTTGCCCGTGGATCAGTACACAGGCGGCGGCGAACACGCCGTCATGCACCTGCTCTACACCCGGTTCTTCTGGAAGGCGGCGCGGGATATGGGCATCGTCGAAGGCGATGAGCCCATGCTGCGCCTCTTCAGCCAGGGCGTCATCCTCGGGCCTGATGGCAACCGCATGTCCAAGAGCCGCGGCAACGTCGTCGCGCCCGATGCCCAGGTGGAAAAGTGGGGGACGGACGCCTTCCGCTGCCAGCTCATGTTCGTTGGCCCGTGGGACCAGGGCGGGCCGTACAACCCGACGGGCATGATCGGCATCGTGCGCTGGCTCAACCGTCTCTGGTCGCTCGTGGATGAACCAGCATCGTTGAAGAACGATTCCCAGTCCGAATCCGCCCGCGATCTCCGCCGCATCACCCACAAGACGATCAAGCAGGTGACGCGGGACATCGAAGCATTCAGCTTCAACACCATGATTTCCCGGCTGATGGAACACACCACGGCGTTGCAGAAGGCGCGTGACGCCGGCCCCGTGGACCGCACGGCCTGGAACGAGGGCCTCGAAGCGACGCTTCTGCTCACGGCGCCGCTTGCTCCACACATCACGGAAGAGCTTTGGAAGCGCCTGGGCCGGCGGTACAGCATCCACCAATCCCCCTGGCCAGCATTCGACTCCGAACTTGCCCGCGATGAGACGGTCGAAGTGGTGGTCCAGGTCAATGGCAAGGTGCGCGACCGCCTGACGCTCGCGCCCAATTCGGATGAAGCGGCGGCGCTCGCGGCTGCTCGTTCGTCCGACAAAGTGACCGCATCGCTTGGTGACCGCGCTATTCTGCGAGTGGTCTATGTGCCGGGCAGGCTCTTGAATATCGTGGTCTAGCGGCCCTCTCGATTTCATAGTCATCTTTACGTAAGGGTTGCCTGTACTTTTCGCGGACGTACTTTGAATGCAGACGCTGTCGGCGAAACCGTCGCGGCCACCATGCGCCCACCGCCCCGCCGGGCATTTCTGCCCGTCGCCACGCCGTTGGAGGTCCATCTGCTGAAAAAGAATCCCCGCGACGAACGTTTCCCGAAGGAGAATGAGATGTACGAAGACGATCGCCCTCGGACGGGCGCCATCCCGCCCCTTGAGACGCCGATCCCACAGTTCGACCGGGTGAGCCGAACGGGCGGGACGGAACAACCGGCGGCCCCGGAATCGACAGCCGTCATTGCGACGTCGACACGTGCGGAAAGCGTCGTCGATGCCAATTCCAGCTTCGATGGCCGCTTCGAAACCGACCAGGACCTGCGCATAGAAGGCACGATAAGCGGTGAAATCATCTGCCGCGGTCGCTTCACGATTGAGCGCGATGCCACCGCGAAGACGAAGATCCAGGCCCATGAGGCCCACATCAAGGGCAAGCTTGAAGGCGACATCGTCTGTTCCGGACTGCTCGTGGTTGCTTCCACGGCGGTGGTCTCGGGCACAATCAAGGCAGCCACGTTAGTCGTGGAAGAAGGCGCTTCCTTGAGCGGCACCGTGGAGACCGCGAAGACGGCTCTGCCGGCGGGAAACCGCCCCACGGGCATCGCGCGCGAGCGAAACGGCGCCGAGCCAACAGTTGCTCCCGAATCCGCGTCCGCGGGGACTGCCCCGGCCAACCGGCCCGGACGGGGCCGTGAAGTCCCATCCTTTGCCCTTGTCTCATCCGAGAGTACTGACCGCAACTAAGGTTGGGGCCGCGGAACATACAAAAGCGGGCTTCCCAACTGGGAAGCCCGCTTTTCGTTGTTGGCCGAGACCGGCCCGATCAGGCGACTCGGAAATACACGACGCCATCGACAATCCAGGTTTGAATAGTGACGCTGGCCCGCTTCGCGGCGCGGCTAATGCGCAGCGCTACTCCCCTCGCTGTTTCTCCGCCATCGGGCGTCATCTTGCCCGCTTCGCCACTCTTCAGGCTTCGTACGTGATCTTCGTACTCCTTCATGCGGACATTCAGGCGGCCTGATTGGCGCGTTGGGCTTGGTGCATCCTTCAATGCGATCTTTGTGAACTTGGCCATATCGATATCTCCTTAACCGGTGAAGTTGGGCGCACCGATATTCGAACATGTTCCGCGAACAGCGTCCAGTGAGGCGCGTCAACACATTTCGCTCGGCCCTGAAAATCAACGGCGTTGACGAAGACTGCCCAAGCTGACACGCACGGAATCGAGGAACGTTTGTAGCTGGCTTTCCAACCGCGTCAGCACTTCCAGGGCGTACTGGTCGGCATCATCCAATTCGCGGCTGGCGGCCTCCGCCGCTTCGCTCAGATGCGCCGCGGCGGTTGCGTCCGCTTCCGCCACTATTTCCCGGGCGCGCGTTTCCGCATCGCGCAACATCGCCTGGCTGCGTTCTCGCGCCTCCCGCATGATGCCGTTTTCTTCGAGGAGCCTCGTGCGTTCTGTCGCGGCGTGTTCGATAACGCGTTGACCTTCAGCGTGGGCGTCCTCGATGATTTGTTGCTGGCTTTCCAAGATCTGTGCGGCCTGGCGGAGATCCGTCGGCACTCCGAGCCGCATCTGATCGATGACATCGAGCAGTCGCTTGCGATCAACGACGAGGTTTCCGCCCGGTAGCCGTCGTGCTTGCACGACGACATCTTCGAGGCTGTCAATCAGATCAAGGATTTCCAAAGATCGGCCCCCAGCCAGTCGCGGCTATTGGCCGTGTTTTTCGCGAAGAGCGCTTCGAACATGGTCGGGCACCAGGTCCGCGACATCGTACCCTAGTCGCGATACTTCGCGAATGCGGCTCGCGCTCACGTAGAGATACTCCTGGCTGGCCATGAGATAGACCGATTCGAGATGGGGCGCCATCTTCCGGTTCATCAACGCCATATCGAACTCGACTTCGAAATCCGTAACGGCGCGAATACCGCGCACGATTGCCACGGCGCCTTTGCGCTTCGCGAACTCCACGGTGAGTTCATTGAAGCCTTCGACTTCGACAGTCGGCATCGCCTCGACAGCCTTGCGGATCAGTTCGATGCGTTCCTCCATCGTGAAAAGGGAACCCTTATCCCTCCCCCGGATAACCGCGACGATGACCCTATCGAATAGGAACGTCATCCTCTGAACGAGGTCGAGGTGGCCATTGGTGACCGGGTCAAAGCCTCCCGGGTAGACTGCGATCCTCATTCTTTCTCCTCAAGGGTGTAGAGCGCGATCGCGCTATCACCATAGACCCGGCGTTCTTCGAGGACGAGCCCCGGCGGACGCTCCGGCGGATTGTAACGGCTCGCGTGTTCGTAGACGACAAGCCCGCCCTCGGCCACCAACAGCGCAACCGCTTCGAGCGTTGGCCCCGAGGCGGCATCGCCATAGGGTGGATCCATCAAGACGATATCGAAGCGCCCGTCGAGGCTGCCGAGTGCCGCCGGAAGTCGGCCCCGCAGCACAGTCGCTTTCGATTGGAATGCTGCGCGCGCGATGCTGGAGAGGATAGCCTGGCAGCAGCGCGGCTCGGCCTCGACGAAGGTCGCATGTGCCGCGCCGAGGCTGAGCGCCTCGATCCCGAGCGCGCCCGTCCCCGCGAACAGGTCGAGCACCTTCGCGTCTTCGATGCGGTCCCGGATGATGTTGAAGATCGCCTCGCGGAGCAGGCTGGAAGTCGGGCGCAGGCGCACGCCACGGGGCTGTGCCAATGGCATCCCGCGGGCCGTGCCCCCCGTAACTTTCAATGACTTTGTTTGCATTGGTCTACCCTACCGGTGCCTGGCCGGGCTGGGCCGTGGCGGAAGGACCGGGCGTCTTCTCGCGCGGTTGGACGTTGGCCGTAACTTCGCTTTCGAAAAGCGCGATGCCATCGCTCAGCTGTAGCGTCACCTTGTACGTTCCCGGTTCCGCGGGCGTGACCCAGGTGACCGAACCCTTGGGACCGAGCGCGCCCCCTTCGATGGTGCCCTTGCTGGGCGTCCATTTCGGCGTGAGGTCGTTGGAATTGGGCTGGAGGAGGATGGGCTGCCCGCCCGCGACGAAGGGCAGTATCGCCGGCCAGATGTTGCCGAGATTGATGTTGTCGCTGGCATCTTCGACGGCCACGCCCCCGAGATTGAAGCGCGGGATCAGTTCCAGCTTGAACCCCACGCTGAAGAAGTTCTCGATCCAGACCGTCCTGCCCCCATTGCTCTTGTAGGTGAAGGCGACGCACGCCGTCACCGGGTCCCAGACGATCCCCGTGAGGTTGTCCTTCTTGTCGATGTTGACGCCCACCACTTCAACGTTCGTGCTCGTTTCCAGTCGCTGGCCCTGGCCGCGGATAGAAAGCTTCGTGGCGATGCCCATGGCCTCCGTGACGGACAGCCTGCGCAGGCCTTCGGCCGCTTTTTCCGTGGCGTACGGCGTTACGGTGAGGACGATTTTGTTCGATGGCACCTTCTGGGCGAGGAACTGGAGCACCTCTTGCATGTCGTTTCGATACGTGCTCTGGTCGCGGAACGGGGCCATTTGGAGGATGTCGGCGGACTTCCCCAATTCGGCCCAGTCGTAGGCGCCTTCGTCGATGCGGTCCTGCGACGGCACCTTGATGGGTGGCGGCAAGGTGAGGCTGAGCGTTTTCCCTTGTTTGCGCAGATGGTCGCCCAGTTCCGCCACGAAAAGCGCGAACGATGCCCGCTGGTCCGCGCGCAAGTCCAGGTAGGCGATGTCGATCCCGGGGACCTTGGTATCGTTCACCTTCTTCACGATCTGCTGGACGTGGTTGGAACGGCTCTTCGAGTCGGAAAGAATCGCTTCCACGAGGATGTTGCCCTTGTCGGCGATGCTGGCGGAGAGGACGGGGATGTGTTGGACGCGCGGGTCCAGCTTTATCGTGCTCAGCTCCCCCAGCAGCGCCCCGCTGGAATCCGGGCGAAAGTCCAGGGTGTGGACGATCGTCGCGCGGGCGGCGGCTTCCGGGTGGAGGGATCCGTTATGTTCGAGATAGGCGATCACCCTGCCGACTGGTGATGTTCGGCGCATCACGGCAATGAGCGGCGGCGCCTCTTTGAGCACGCCCGCTACCTGCCTGCCCTGGGGATCGAGCGCGGCGGCGGCGATCGGTTCCCACGCCTTCGAATCTTCGACGTATCGGTAGAAGCCGAGATTCGCGTTGTCCTGCGAAGGCTGGACCAACGGGATCTGAATGCGGATGTCCGTCCCGGGGGCGATGACGCCCTTCTTGGTGTTGTATGCGAACACGCGGCTGACCAGTTCATACCCCTCAGGCGCCTGGATGCTGCGCTCCGATGAACAGTACTCATCGACGCAGCCATCGCCACCACAGGCCCTGGTAAACAGGAAGTACGCGATCAGGAAGACGGCCAGGACGATAGCGCCAAGCATCACCAGCCGCCCGAGCCCGCCTCCACCCCCTGCGTAGATCCCGTGGCCCGAACCGCCGCCCCAGGGCAAGCGGCTGCTTCCGCGCATGCGGTTCATAAAGTGCGCCAGTGGTGAAACTGGGATTCGCTATCCACGCTTCGCAAGCCGGACCTCAGCTTCGATTATCCGGCCATTGCGGTTGAAGACAACCCGCACGGTTTGGCCGGGTTGGTAACGCAGGAGGGTATTGAGGAGCGGGTTCTTCCGTGTCACCTGTTGGTCGCCAACGGTGGTGATGATGTCTCCCGCTTGCAGGCCGGCGGCGTCCGCCGGGCCACCCACGGGCACGCTCGTGACCACGGCGCCCTCTTCCGGCGTGTTTCGCGGCAGCTGGCGAAGGGATTCCGCGGAAATGTCCACGTGTTCGAGTCCGAGCGACGGCCTGGGGTAGGAGGCGCCATCGGTCACGATCCTTCGCGCAATCTCCGCAACGCGATTGCCTGGCAGCGCGAATGAAATGCCCTCCACGATCTGTCCTCCGCGGGATTGGCGCAAGATGGCGGTCGGCATGCCGATGACTTCTCCCCGCAGGTTCAGGAGCGCGCCGCCGCTGTTGCCGCTGTTGATGGAGGCGTCCGTTTGAATGATGTCGTCCTGGCGCACGGTGTCGAACGTACGCACCCGGTTGAGCCCGGAGATAACCCCCACACTCACCGAGCCATCGAATTCCGCCAGGGGGTTCCCAATGGCGATGACCGTTTCGCCGAGTTTCAAGGCGCCGGAATCCCCGAACGGGAGGGCCGCGATCCTCGTACCCGCGATTTGGATGACCGCCACGTCGGTGAACGGGTAATCGTGGCCCAGGAGGATGCCGGGCCGCTCCGTGCCGTCCGAGAGCACCACCTTGAGCGTGTCCGTGCCGAGCACGACGTGTGCGTTGGTCACGATGTGGCCGGATGCGTCGAAGACGATGCCGCTGCCCACATCCTGTTCCATCGCGCCGTTGGCGAGACGCCGCGTGCTTTCGATGCGGACGACGGCCGGCCGGGCGCGGGCAACGGATTCGGCGATTGCGCTCGTCTGTTCTATCGTCAGCACGCCCGGAGTGGCGGCAATCCCCGCGCCCGCGGGCGTTCCGGGGTCATCGCGGGCCGAGGTGACCAGGATGGCCGCGGCCGTGCCCCCGAGGATTCCCGCAAGGAGCGCCGCAACCACGGTTATCGCGGCAAGGGGCCCCGCCCTGTTTCCTGCGGCGGGCGGCGGCGTGGGTCCGCCGACGGACACGGACGGCCCATCGGGGACGGGCTGGGCTGGCCCGCGTGCCCAGTCCAACCCGTCGGTTGCGCGATGCCCGCCCCCTGGTTCGCGTCCCGCATCATCTTCCATGAATGTAAGACCTTCCTCGTTGCCGCCCCTCTTCCGCTCTCGGTATACTGGGCAAGACTGGAGTCCTTCCCGTGTGGGAGCCGTCAGTCGATTCTGTAACCAACGATGGGCCTAAGGGTACGACATGACCGCGAAAATGGTTCCGTTGACACATGAAGGTAAGGCAAAGAAGGAACTCGAGCTGGAACAGCTTCGCCATCAGCGCAAGACCATCGCCGAACGCATCCACGATGCCCAGGAACTGGGGACGAGCCAGAACGACGCCGAATACGCCGACGCCAAGGGCGAACAGGGCATGGTCGAAGGCCGCATCATGGAGCTCGAAGACCTCCTGCGCCGTTCCGTGCTGATCGACGAGGCGAGCGCGCACGCATCGGGCTATGTCGTTGTGGGCAGCGGCGTCCAGGTCGAGCAGAACGGGAAGACCGTCCACTATCAGATAGTCGGTGCGCCTGAAGCGGACCCGCGACAGGGCAGGATCTCGAACGAATCACCCGTCGGCGCTGCCTTGCTCGGTCGTTCTTCTGGCGAGACGGTGGATGTTCACGTTCCTTCGGGCATGCTCAAGATCCGAATCGTGACAATCGACTAGGGTTCGCCCGGTCCAAGGCACACTCTTTCGGGCCGTCCTTTCCGAGAAGGACGGCCCGTTCGCTATCCGGGAGGAAGCTGGTGGATGAGTTGATGGCGGCCCGCGTCGCCAAGCTTGCCGAACTGACCGCGCTGGGCATCGATAGCTACCCGCCACGCGTCACGCGTACGCACACGGCCGCGGAGGCCACTGCGCTCGTCGATGGGGCAGGAGACGAAGCGGCGCTCGCGGCCCTCCGCCCGGTGGACGTGACCGGCCGCGTCGTGGCGCGTCGCGATATGGGCAAAGCGACGTTCCTCGATCTGCTCGACGGGAGCGGCCGTATCCAGGCGCTCCTTCGCAAGAACGAACTCCCGGAGCAGCTCTACGAGGCCATTCGCCTGATAGACCTCGGCGACTTCGTCGGCATCCATGGCACCCTCATGCGCACGCGCACGGGCCAGCCGACCGTCGGCGCCACCTCCTGGACGATGCTCACAAAGGCGTTGCACGCGCCCCCGGAGAAGTACCACGGGCTCGCCGATGGCGAACAACGCCAGCGCCGCCGCTATCTCGATCTGATGTCCAACGAAGAGACGCGCCGCACGTTCACCATTCGGTCGAAGGCGATCGCGGCCATCCGCAGCTTCCTCGATAAGCGCGGCTTCCTCGAAGTGGAGACGCCCATCCTCCAGGAATCCGAGAGTGGCGCCGCCGCGCGACCGTTCATAACGCACTTCGGCGCCCTCGATGAAGACCGCGTCCTGCGCATTAGCCTCGAACTCCATCTCAAGCGCCTCGTTATCGGTGGCTTCGACAAGGTCTTCGAAATCGGCCGGAACTTCCGCAACGAAGGCATGAGCTTCAAACACAACCCCGAGTTCACGATGATGGAGACGTATGAGGCCTACGCCGATTACAACGACGTGGCGCGGATGGTCGAGGAGATGGTGAGCACGGTCGCCCTCCAGGTCTTGGGGACGACGAAGATCACCTTCCGCGACCACGAGATCGACCTCGCCCCACCCTGGCGTCGTGTCACCTTCTTCGACGCCATGCGCGAATACGGGGGCCCGGACCTGGAAGAGTTTGCGATGGCGGACGCATTGCGCGCCGAACTGCGCAGCCGTGGAGTGGATGCGCCGCCGAACGCTGGCTATGGAAAGCTTGCGGACGAAGCGATGTCCCACTACATCGAACCGAACCTCATCCAGCCGACGTTCCTGTTGGATTACCCGGTCGAGCTTTCGCCGCTGGCGAAGATCAAGCCGGGCAACCCACGCCTCGTTGAGCGCTTCGAATGTTTCATGGCCGGGTTTGAGCTCGGTAACGCCTACACCGAACTCAACGACCCGACCGAACAGCGCGCCCGCTTCGACTCCCAGTTGGCGCTGAAAGAAGCGGGCGACGACGAGGTCGAACTCGTGGACGAAGATTTCCTCTTCGCGCTCGAACACGGCATGCCGCCCACGGGGGGCTTCGGCATGGGCATCGACCGCTTTGTGATGCTGCTGACGGGCCAATCGTCCATCCGCGAAGTCATCCTCTTCCCGCCGATGAAAAGCGTGAAGGAGTGACGGCGCCCATCGAGCGGCATTTCACGGCCAGCGGATACATCGTCCATGAGGGGCGCACCCTGCTCCTATGGCACAAGAAGCTCTCCATGTGGCTCCCGCCGGGCGGACACTGCGAGCCGAACGAAGACCCCGCCCAGGCGGCCTGTCGCGAAGCCGAAGAGGAGAGCGGACTCGCCGTCGAGGTTATCGCGCCGGGCGACCTCCTGGTGCTCACAGAACCGGGCACGCCCACGGTCGTGCCACCGCCCGCCGTCATCCTCGTCCAGGACATCGTGATGGCATCGCAGCCGTTCCACCAGCACATCGATAGCATCTACTTCACGCGCCCCGTGGCGGCCACTGTGGACTTCGAGGCGCCCATTCCCGCTGGCCCGCACCGCTGGGTCACCGCCGGGGAGTTGATGGATTCGTTTTCCCTGCCAAGCCCCGATGGTACGCTCGTGCCAGTCGCGGAAGATGTCCGGCTGCTCGGTCTCCGCGCCATCGCCGCCGCCGCGGCCACGGAGACGACGCGTGCTTAGCCTGCAATTCATCCGCGAAAACACGGACCGCGTGAAGCGCGACCTCCTCCTGCGCCACACCGTCGCTCCGATCGACCGCCTGCTGCACCTCGATGACGAGCGCAAGGTGCTCCTGCGCGAGGTGGAGGGCTTGCGCGCCGAGCGCAACAGCGTGAGCAAGCTCATCGGCGCGAGCAAGGACAGCGGCGAACGGGAAGGACGCATCGCGGCCATGCGCGCCGTGGGCGACCGTATCGACGCCCTGGATGTGCGTCTTCGCGCGGTTCAGGAAGAGCTCGATGGGAATCTCCTCGAAGTGCCGAACATCGTCGACCCATCGGTCCCCAAGGGGCCAGACGATTCTTCCAACGTCGCCCATCGCCCGGTCGGGGAGCTTCGCAAGTTCGATTTCGAACCGCGTCCCCATTGGGAGATCGGCGCGACCCTCGACGGCATCGATTTCGAGCGCGGCGTGAAGATGTCTGGCAGCCGCTTCTACGTCCTGAAAGGGCAAACGTCGCGCTTGTATCGCTCGCTCATCCAGTGGTGCCTGAACGAACACGTCGAGGCTGGGTTCACGGAACACTACCTGCCCCTGATGCTCTCGGAGGCGTCGCTCTACGCCTCGGGACAACTCCCCAAGTTCCGCGAAAACCTCTATCGTGATTTCGAAGAGGACTACTTCTTCACGCCCACCGCCGAGGTGGCCTTCGTGAACCTCTATCGCGACGAGATCCTTGCGCCCGGTTCGTTGCCCATGCGTCTCGTCGCCCACACGCCCTGCTTTCGCCGCGAAAAGATGAGCGCGGGCCGGGACACGCGCGGAATCAAGCGCGTCCACCAGTTCGAAAAGGTGGAGATGTTCGTCTATTGCGAACCCGACGAGAGCATGCGGGAACTCGACAAGCTCGTGGAGCGCGCGAAGTCGCTCCCGGCGAAGCTCGGCATCCCCCATCGCACGATCGAACAGTGCACCGGTGACCTTGGCTTCAACTCCACGCGCAGCTTTGATGTGGAGATGTGGGCGCCGGGTGTGGGTGAATGGCTGGAGGTGAGCAGTGCCTCGAACTGCCTCGACTTCCAGGCCCGCCGCGCCAACATCCGCTACCGAGCGAGCGCGGACGGGCCGCCCCGCTTCCCCCACATGCTCAACGCCTCCGGACTGGGCATGATCCGCGCCCTTATCTCGGTGCTGGAGAACTACCAGCAGGCGGATGGGAGCGTCACCGTCCCCGAAGTCCTGCGGCCATACATGGGCACGGACGCGCTCCTCCCCACCCCAAGGTAGGGGGTGGGCGTCAGAGTTTTGCACGGCAACGTGCTGGGTTCCGTTCGCCCTGAGCCTGTCGAAGGGCCGGTCACACTCGAACCATGGACAGCGGCGTGTTCATCTTTCGACAGGCTCAGGACGAACGGGGGTGACAGGCGGAACGACGTGAAAATCGAACCAGGACAAGGCGCACGCAAA
>DAOTTM010000103.1:0-14266 GCA_034437915.1 Dehalococcoidia bacterium
TCCTTCGCTGTCGCCGACCGGGACGAGATGGGACGCTGGCTGGCACATTTTGACCGGCTTGGCATCGCGTACTCACCGATCACCGAGGTGGAGTGGGGCGCCCAGTTCACCGTGGCCGACCCGGACGGCATCGCGATCGAATTGAACCTCAACGAACGCCGGGCGCGACCCGCCGACTAAAGCGCCGCCCGCAGCTGAGCGGCGGCCTTCCTGACCTGCGCTGGCGCGGTCCCGCCAGGGAGATCGCGGGCGGCGAGTGCGGAATCGACATCGAGGTCGAGGATGTCGGCTTCGAACAGCGTGCTCTGGGCGCGATACACCGCCAGGGGCAACTCGTGCAGTTCGCAGCGCCGCTCTTCGCAGGCGCGCACGATGGCGCCGACGATGCCATGCGCTTCGCGGAAGGGCATGCCCTTTTTCACAAGGTAGTCTGCAACGTCCGTCGCCAGCGAGTAGCCGCCCGAGGCCGCGACACGCATGCGATCGAGGTTGAACGTGAGCGCGGGCATCATCGCCGCGAAGATACGCAGGGTGGGGACGACGACGTCGGTGGCGTCGAGGACCGGCGCCTTGTCCTCCTGGAGGTCGCGATTGTAGGCGAGGGGGAGGCCCTTCATCACCGTGAGGATGTTGATGAGGTCGCCGTAGACGCGGCCCGTGCGCCCGCGCGCAAGCTCTGCGACGTCGGCGTTCTTCTTCTGAGGCATCATGCTTGAGCCTGTCGCGAAGCGGTCGGGGAGGGTGACGAAGCCGAACTCGGCGCTGGCCCAGAGGACCACGTCTTCGGCGAGGCGCGAAATGTGCGCCTGGCAGATCGCACAAGCGGCGAGGAACTCGGCGATGAAGTCGCGGTCCGCGGTCGCATCGAGGCTGTTGCGCGAGACCTCCGCGAAGCCCAGTTCGAGCGCAACCAACTCCCGGTCCAAGGCATAGGGCGACCCGGCAAGCGCGCCGGAACCGAGCGGCATAACGTTCAACCGTTTACGGCAATCCAGGAAACGGTCGCGGTCACGCAGGAGCATCTCGCCGTATGCGAGCAGGTGGTGGCCGAGCGTTATCGGTTGGGCGCGCTGGACGTGCGTGTAGCCGGGCATCGCGTCGGCCGCATGCTTTTCGCCGAGGTCGCAGAGCGTCGCTACGAGCGCGGTCGCTGCGTCGATCGCGTGCCCGCAGGCTTCGCGCACGAGCATGCGGTTGAGGAGCGCGACCTGGTCGTTACGCGAACGGGCTGTGTGCAGCCGCCCCGCCGCCTCGCCGATCTTCGCGCGCAGTTCGGTCTCCACGTGGGTGTGGATGTCCTCAAGTTCTGGCCGCCAAACAACCTTGCCAGCACGGAAGTCCGCGAGCACCTCGGCCAGTCCGTTGACCATGAGCATCGCGTCCTCGGTGGGGATGATGCGTTGCTTGCCGAGCATGCGCGCATGGGCGATGGAGCCGGCGATGTCGTGCTCGTAGAGCGTGCGATCCACACCGGCGGTGTAGTCGCGCGTGAGCGCATCCATGTCGCCTTCGAATCGGCCACCCCAGGTCCTGGCTTCAGCGGGCATGGGCATTCTCCCGCAACGGCTCGTAATCCAGCAGTTCGGTCAATTCGGCGAAGGTGAAGTCTGGTTCGACCCCCTCCGCGTCTGGCGGACTCTTGCGCCAGGCTGTGCGGATGCCGAGCCGCTGGGCGCCGGCGACGTCCTCGGCGAGGGAGTTGCCCACCATCAGCGTCTCCCCAGCTTTGACGCCGAGCGTTCTCATCGCGTGCTGGAATAGCGCGGGATGCGGCTTCAGGAAGCCCACCTCGACGGAGACGGACTCGGAGTCCCAGCCGATATCAAGGCCCGCGTCGCGAAGATCAGAGCGAAAACGTTCGCCGCCAAACGCGCGGTTGGTGACGGCGCCAAGGAGAAAGCCACGCTTGCGAAGCTCCAGCAGCGTTGCCACGGCGTCATCGAACGGAACCTTGCCACCTTCGCTGCCGGAGATGTAGGTCGCTTCGAGGAGACGCGCCGCCTGCGCCTTGCGGACGGGGAGGCCCAGCTCGCGCAAAGCCACGCGCGCCACGGCGCCATAATCCGGCTCCACGAGGTCCGTTTCCCTGGCGCGCTTCATGGCCGTTTCGAGCGCGAGCCATGCCGCCCGTGCCACCTGCCCCGGATCGGGATGATGAATGCCAAACTGCGACAGCACAGCATCGCAACGTTCCGCCGCAAGCCGCCGAAACTCCTCCGCCGGAGGGGCCGCATCTGAATGCCACAGCGTATCGCCAATATCGAAAAGCACTGCGCGGATGGGCTGCACGTTCGTTTGCCGACTCCAGACTCCGGGCCATCATCACATCGGCCCGGAGTCCGGACAATTGCGAGCAAGGAGTCGGCGGTTCAGTTGGCCCCCCGGCCCTACAATGCGTCTCATGCCCATCCGCGCCTTCCGCACGATCACTGTCGAACCGAACCTCCCGGAGACGCTTCAGCCACTCATGACGCTGTCGCGCAACCTTTGGTGGACCTGGAACAAGGATGCCGCCATCGCGTTCCGCGATATCGATCCCGCCCTCTGGGAACGATGTACACACAATCCGGTGCGCATGCTCCAGATGGCTGACACCGATCGTTTCGAACGGCTCGGCCGTGATGAAGAGTTCGTCGCCCGCGTTCGTTCTGTCTGGGAATCGTTCCATCACTACATGGGCCGTCCACCGCGTTCAATCCTGGGAGCCGGTGGCGTCGTTGCCTACTTCTCGATGGAGTTCGCACTCACGGAGAGCCTGCCGAGCTATTCCGGCGGCCTTGGGGTGCTCGCTGGGGACCATCTCAAGTCCGCGAGCGACGTGCGCCTGCCGGTCGTCGGCGTGGGACTCTTCTACCAGGAGGGGTATTTCCACCAGCAACTCGACGAGAGCGGCTGGCAGCGCGAATCGTATTCGACGATCGACCCGGTGGGGCAACCCTTCGCGCAGGTTGAAGACGCCTCCGGTCACCCGATTTCGGTGCGCGTTCCGTTTCCCGGTCGAGAGGTGATAGCGGCGGTCCTGCGGCTGGATGTCGGCCAGGTCCCTCTCTATCTGCTCGATACGAACGTTGATGAGAACAGCCCGGAAGACCGGGAGATCACGTGCCGGCTTTATGGCGGGGACGACGAGATGCGCGTGAAGCAGGAGATGGTGCTTGGCATTGGCGGGGCGAGGGCGCTGGAGGCTGTCGGCATCCAGCCAGCAGTCTACCACATGAACGAAGGGCATTCGGCCTTCCTCGGGTTGGAACGCATCCGAAGGTTGATGGAAGAACAAGGCCTTTCGTTCGATGAGGCACGGATTCCAGTGTCTGCTTCAACGGTATTCACGACGCACACCGCGGTTGCGGCGGGCATCGACAAGTTCTCTCCGGACCTCCTGAGCGCCCAATTGGGACCTTACTACCGCGCCATTGGCCTGGACGACCACGCCTTTCGCGGACTCGGCCGTACGAACCCGGACAACGAACTGGAGCCGTTCTCGATGGCCGTTCTCGGATTGCACCTGAGCGGTAAGCGAAACGGCGTGTCGCAGCTCCACGGCGACGTGTCGCGCCGCCTTTGGTCCAACGCCTGGGCGGGAGAGCCGGAAGAGCTTACGCCCATTGGCGCGGTTACCAACGGCGTGCACCTGCCCACCTGGGTCGCCAACGAGCTGTCCCATCTCTACGACCGCGCGGTCGGAGCCGATTGGCGGGATGCACCGCAAGACGCTTCCCCCTGGCAGAATCTGTGTGACATTCCCAATGCCGAACTCTGGGAGACGCACGTCATGCTCCGCGAACGGCTTGTCGCGCGCGCCCAGGTGCGATTCATCACCGATGCGGCGCGCGCGGGACGCATCGTGAATGGGCCGCGACCGCTTCGCCCAGACGCTTTGACGATCGGGTTTGCGCGCCGGTTCGCCGCATACAAGCGCGCAACGCTGCTTTTTCATGACCCGGAACGCTTGGCGCGCATCCTCAATAACCCCGACCGGCCCGTTCAAATCATCTTTGCGGGCAAGTCCCACCCGCGCGATGAGGGGGGCAAGCAGCTCATCCGCGAGGTCTCGGAATTCAGCCGACGGCCGGAATTTCGGGATCATCTCGTCATCCTCGAAGACTACGACGTAGACCTCGCGCGGACGCTCGTCCAGGGCTGTGACGTGTGGCTAAACACGCCCCTTCGCCCGATGGAAGCGAGCGGTACGAGTGGGATGAAAGCCGTCGCCAACGGCTGCCTTCATCTGAGCGTGCGCGACGGATGGTGGGCGGAAGCATATCGCGAGCCGTTCGGCTGGGCCATCGGCAACGGAAGCGTGGGCAGTGACCCTGCCTCCCAGGATGAACTCGACGCCCACGCGCTCTATGACCTCCTCGAGCAGGAAGTCGTTCCACTGTTCTATTCACGAGACGCGTCGGGCATGCCCGACGCGTGGGTCGACCGCATGCGAGGGTCGATTTGTGAATACGCGCCGCGTTTCAACAGCGGACGCATGGTCAACGACTACGCCGACGGTTCGTACGTGCCAGCGGCTGAGGCGGGCCGGCGATTGAGCCAAGACGAGTTTCGCGTCACGCGGAATGCAGCCGCATGGCTGGCCCGGATTCGGAGCGCGTGGTCCGGCGTCAAGATCCTTTCGATAGAAGATGAGCCAGGGCGCCAGGCGCAGACCGGGAAACCAGTAAAAGTCTCCGTTCAAGTCCACACCGGGCAACTCGCCCCGACGGACGTGCGCGTCGATCTCGTCTTTGGTGAAGCTAACTTGGCCCAACAGAGCGCCGCGACGGGCATTAGCTCTCTGATGTTCAGCGGCGCCACGAGCGAAGGCGTGCATCAATTCGTCGGCGATTTCCGGCCAGCCCACGGTGGGAGAATCGGCTACGCGATTCGTGTTTTGCCTTTCCACGCCGACCTCGACACACTGGATACAGGACTGGTTCTCTGGTCCTGAGGAGGTCGCACGATGAACCAAAGCGGAACCGCGACATTCGTTCTCCATTCGCACCTGCCCTACTGCCGCCTCGCCGGGAGCTGGCCGCATGGAGAAGAGTGGATACACGAGGCGCTTTTGGAGTGTTATCTGCCGTTGATTGGCGCCTTCCGGAGACTTTCCAAGGAGGTCCCCGGAAGCCTCGGCGTGACGATCAACATGACCCCCATCCTCACCGAACAGCTGGCGGATCCGCTCGTGCTCGGCCACTTCCGTTCGTATCTCGCGGAGCGACTGACGCGTGCGGAGACGGACGTCGCGCGCTTTGAAGCGGCCGGCGGTCTGCGCGCCCGTACGGCGATGTTCCATCGCGACCAGTTCGCGGCCATGCACGACCTTTTCGAACACGAATTACAGGGCGATGTTGTCGGCGCGCTGGGGGCGTTGGAAGCGGGCGGGCGTCTGGAAATCGCCACATCAGCGGCCACGCATGGCTACCTGCCGCTGTTGGACGCCGACAGCGCCGTGGAGTTCCAGGTGGCAACGGGTATTCAATCGCATCGCCAACATTTCGGACGGTCACCACGCTCGTTCTGGTTGCCGGAGTGTGCCTACAAGCCGGGCCTCGAACGGGTTCTCGAACGGCACGGCATTCGTGTGTTCTTCGTCGAGACTCACCTCGTCACGGCGGGAGCGACCATGCGCAAGACCGTGGGCGGGATGCGGGGGATCTATCCGGCGGAGGCGCAACTGGCGGCAAGCGAAGGAGCAGACAGCCGCGGCACGACATTCCGTCCCTACCTCGTCGGAGACTCCAGTGTCTCCGTGATCGCGCGAAACCAACGCAGCGGCAAGCAGGTGTGGTCCGCTGCCGACGGCTATCCCGGGGACGGCGCCTATCGCGAGTTTCACAAGAAGGACGACCTGAGCGGACTCCACTATTGGAGGGTGACGGGCGAAGGCGCCGACCTCGGCGAAAAGGCGGAATATGACCCCGCTGCGGCGATGCAAGCGGTCCAAGGCCATGCACGTCACTTCGTTGGAGTCGTGCACGAGGAATTGAAGGCTTACAGAGAAGCGGGCGGGAAAAACGGCCTGCTTCTTTCGGCCTACGATACAGAGCTGTTCGGCCACTGGTGGATGGAAGGCGTCGACTGGCTGGAAACAACGCTCCGCTCGCTGGCAGCGGATCCACTCGTTGAACTGAGCACTGCAGGAGCATTCGTGGCCGCCAACCCCCCGGGCGAACGCATCTCCCTGCCCGAGGGCTCGTGGGGTTCTGGAGGCGACCATCGCACCTGGTCCAACGAGGCGACCGCCTGGACGTGGCCCGAAGTTCGTTCTCGCCAGGAGCGGGCCGCGCGCTTGCTCGGTGAAAATAGCAGGGCAACGCGCCAGCTGGCACGGGAACTCCTGCTCCTCCAGGCGTCCGATTGGCAGTTTCTCATGACGACCGGCCAGGCGAGCGAGTACGCGACTATGCGATTCCGCTCTCATTGCGAAAGGTTTGACCGCCTCGCGAACGCCATTGAGCAGGACTCGCCCGAACTTGAGCGGCTCCTCGGGGAGTTCGAGGAGCTTGACAACCCGTTCCCTGCGATCGACCCGCAGGCTTACGTTGCCCAGTCCGTCGGTGTGACCGCATGAGCCTGTCGGCAAGACTAGCGGAGTCTGCAACCACGTACTGGGCTCAGCTATTACATTTCTACCAGCCGCCCTGGCAGAGTCACGACGTGCTCCGCAAAATCGTCGATGAATGTTACCGCCCCGTGGTCGGGATATTGCTCGAACACCCGAACGCCCGCATCGCGGTCAATATCAATGCCGTACTGACGGAGATGCTGTTGGACCACGGAGCAGCGGACGTAGTGGATGGCTTGCGCGAGTTGGCGGCGCGCGGCCAGATTGAGCTTGTGGGCAGCGGCAAGTTCCATCCCATCCTCCCGCTAATCCCCGATGAGCTGCGTCGCAGATCCATCCGCGAGAACGCGGAAACGAATTCGCGATTGTTGGGCGCGGAGGCCTGGCAGCCGCGGGGCTTCTTCCCGCCGGAGATGGCATTCGACGCGAACCTCGCGCCGCTTGTGATCCAGACTGGCCATGCATGGGCGATTGTCAGCGGGGTCGCATGCCCGGGTGATTGGCCCATGGACCGCATCGACCGCATCGCATCCGACGGCGCGGACCTGCCGATCCTCTTCCGCGATGACACGCGAAGCAATCGCATCTCGTTTCGAAGCGTTTCCGCGGAAGCGTTCATTTCCGACCTGGCTAATTGGGCGCCCGCGTCCGGTGGCCCGGGGTATATCATCACGGCGATGGACGCCGAGACCTTTGGCCACCATCAGCCCGGCTGGGAGCAAGAGTTCCTTGCGGCCGCCTACGGCGCGCTAGCGGCCCGAAACTCCAACGGACGCGCCGTGCGCATGGTCCAGCCCAGCGAACTGCTCCACCTCTTTCCCGGTGGGCAGGAGGTGGAGCCCCTCGCATCCTCCTGGAGCACCAGCGCTGACGAAATTGGCGCGGGCGACCCGTTTCCGCTCTGGCGGTCGCCAGGCAACGAAGTCCACGCGCTGCAGTGGCGCCTCGTCGAAGTGGTTGTGGCACTCACGGCAACGGCCTCGCGCCTCGCCGAGAACGATGAATCGCGGCGGTATGCCGAACTGGCAGAGATGGCGCTCCAACCCGCGCTCCAGAGCTGCCAATTCTGGTGGGCCAGCCGCCGTCCCATGTGGGACCCGACGTTGGTGTACCGCGGGCTGGCGCTCATGGAGGAGACGTCGCTGCTCGCCTCACGCGCCATCTGGAAGAGCAATGCCAATGCCCCGGAAAGCGCGGAGGCGAATCACCTCATAGCGGCGAACGCCTCCCTACGACTGGAACTCGAAGCACTTTTATTCGGGCAACAATCCCGTTGAAGATCCTCTTCGCGTCGGCCGAAGTCGATCCCTTCGCCAAGGTTGGCGGCCTCGCGGATGTCGCCTCCGCCCTGCCACGGCGCCTGCTCGAAATGGGCCACGACGTCCGCGTGATCACACCGTGCCACGCGAGCAGCCTTGCCGCTTTCAACGCGGGCGACGCACCCATTGAGCTCACGGTGCGATCGCCGGACCGCATTCGGACGGCACTGGTGGCCACGCGCCGGGGCACGGGCGGAGTACCGGTGCAACTCGTCCTCAACGAAGAGTTCTTTGGCAGGCCAGCAGTCTATGGCGAAGGCGACGACCTCCATCGTTACCAGTTCTTCTGCCGCGCTGTCCTCGAAACGCTGCGGCAGGATGGCTGGGTTCCCGACATCCTCCACATCAATGACTGGCACACGGCGCCGCTGGCGTATGCCATCCGGAACCTTGCCTGGGCGAACCCGCCGCTGCGGGGCATCGCATGTGTATTCGCCATCCACAACCTGCGTTACCGCGGGCCGGACGAACTAAACGACATGATCTGCCAGGCGATCCATTACAGCGACCTTGTCACGACGGTGAGCCCGACCTACGCGCGGGAAATCCTCACGCGCGAGCACGGCGAAGGGCTCGACGCGCTCTTGCAGCTGCGCGCCTCAAGCGGTGCGCTCGTCGGCATCCTCAATGGGCTGGACTACGATCTGTACAACCCCAGGACCGACCCCCATATCGTGCGCCAATTCGAACTCTCGACTCTCGAACTTCGCGCGGAAAACCGGGAGGCGCTGCGGGCAGAATTGCGACTGCCCGCGGCCACCGGTCCTTTGGCGGCGATGGTCACGCGGCTTACCGAACAGAAGGGCATCGACCTGGTCCTCGAAGCGCTCCCCGAGATCCTGGCGGCCGGCGGACAGCTCGTCGTGCTTGGCGATGGCGACGAAGCCCTCGCCGTCGAACTCCTGCGGCTGCAGGCGCAACATCCGGATTCCGTGCGGCTGGCGGCGCGCTTCGACGATGCGATGGCGCGCCAAATCTACGCCGGCTGCGATGTCTTCCTCATGCCCTCCCGCTACGAACCGTGCGGGCTCGGGCAGCTCATGGCGATGCGCTATGGCGCCGTGCCCATTGGTCGTCGCACCGGTGGGATCGCGGACACCGTGCTCGATTCCACGGACCATGGCGAACACGCGACCGGCTTCCTCTTCGACGAATTCACCAGTTTCGCTTTCGCGGCGGCTTTTGAGCGGGCGGTCGTGGCCTTTCATCGCATGGGAGAATGGGCCCGTCTCCAGGTGAACGGTATGAGCCGCGATTATTCCTGGCGGGCATCAGCGTCGCATTATGAAGATGCTTACAGTGCCGCGCTTCGGTCACGCGGAATCGTTCCACGGGAATAGCCGCCGTGGCGTCTTTCGACACGCCTGCTATATTCCCGGAATGGCGCACTCAACCAGGCATCGAATCCGCGCAGGTCGAGACGGCCTGGCTCCGGCGCTCCGATGACCGTCCACATCGTCGGCCTCGGCCCCGGGCGTCCGGGGTCGCTCACGGCGGAGACTGTCGAGCTCCTGGGCTCCGGAATGCCGGTCATCCTTCGCACGCGCCATCATCCAACGGTGGATATGCTCGACACGGCGCAACGGTTCGCGGATTGCGACGACCTCTACGCCACGATGCCGGGATTCGATGAGGTGTACACCGCGATTGTCGAACGTGTCATCAATGCCACGACCGTCGGCGATGTCATATACGCTGTGCCGGGACATCCACTCGTGGCGGAACGTTCGGTCACGCTGCTCATGGCCCGTTTGGCGGAGGCGAACGTTCCCGCCGCCGTCTATGCCGCGGTCAGTTTCGTCGATGCGGCGGCGACGGCCCTCCGGCTGGACCTCGGCGCCATCCAGGTCTGCGACGCGCTCGACCTTCGCATCGATGGCCAGCGCCCCGCGCTCATCAGCCAGGTCTACGACCGGGACGGCGCCACGAACCTGAAGCTAGGATTGCTCGATGTCTACCCGTCTGCGCATCAAGTCACCGTCCTTTCGGGACTTGGCACGGGCGGCGAATCCATTCGCTCGGTGAGCCTGGCCGATCTCGACCACCGCCCGTTTGGATACCTTGACACGCTGTATGTACCAGCCCTGGCAGCCATCGATGATGTCCGCCGCTTCGACGGTCTGCACGGCGTAGTCTCCCGGCTGCATGCGCCCGACGGCTGCCCATGGGATCTCGAACAGACGCACCAATCCCTCCGCAAGCACCTTCTCGAAGAAGCCTACGAGACACTGGAAGCGATAGACTCGGGCGACCCGGCGCGGCTCTCCGAAGAACTCGGTGACCTCCTCCTCCAGGTGCTCATGCACGTCGCCGTGGCGGACCGCGCCGGGACGTTCGCATTGGGCGACGTCACCGAACACATCGCCCGCAAGCTGATCCACCGTCACCCGCACGTGTTCGCGGACGGCGCCGCCAAGACCGCCGACGACGTCGCGCGAGACTGGGAGCGCCTCAAACAGGAGGAGAAGCCGCGCCAATCAGTGCTTGAAGGAGTCCCGGGCACGCTCCCCGCCCTCGCAGCCGCACAGACGATGGAAGGGCGAGCGCGCAGCGTCGGATTCGATTGGCCCGATATCGAAGGGCCTCTCGATAAGCTCGCCGAGGAGATCGGTGAGTTCGCGCGGGCTGAGGGCGCGGCTGCGCGCGAAGACGAGTTCGGCGACATCCTCTTCGTGATTGCAAGCATTGGGCAACGCTTGGGGATCGACGCGGAACAGGCATTGCGCGGCGCCAATGCGAAGTTCAGGCGGCGCTTCGGCGAAGTCGAACGGTTGGCGCGGGAGCGAAATGTCAGCCCATTGGGTCTCTGGGACGAAGTCAAGCGTGAAGAACGCGCAGGGCGGTTGTAGCGCCGCCTTACGTTCTGTAGGCTATTACTATCTTCCTGATACCGAGGCACACCCCGCTCATGACCCAAACTGCTGATAGTCCCATCACCAAAGAACGCTTTGCGAAGGGCAAGACCTTCCAGGAATACCTCGACAGCGGCATCAAAAACAAAGAACTCTTCGAAGACAATTACAAGGGCACGGAAGTCAGCGCTGAACAAAAGGCCAAGCTCGAGGGCCTCGTCGCCACCAAGAAACTCGACCACATGGTCGTCATCGGCGAGGACTGGTGCCCGGACGTGTATCGTGGCGCCGGCGTCGCCGCCCGCATCGCCGAGGCCGCGGGCATCGAGATGCGCTTCTTCGAACGAGACCAGAACAACGACATGATCCAGGCCTACCGAAAGGACGGCGAGTTCGAATCCATCCCCGTCTACGTGTTCTACGACAAGGATCACAACGAACTCGCGCACTTCATCGAGCGCCCGAAGCTCGCCAACGACCAGATGCACGAAACCCGCGCCGTCCTCGGCGACATGACGCCAGCCGGTATCGAGGCACGCCTCGGCCACGCCCCAACCGAGGAAGAGATCGCTGCGGAACGTCTCAAGGCCCGCGAAAAGTACATGGAGTGGCAGAAGACGAGTGCAACGTGGGCCGGTTGGCGCACCGCCGCCGTCGATGAGGTCATCGAAATCCTCTCGTAGGAAACCAAACATGGACGGACAGGAGCACTTCGCGTCTCATGCCCCAACGCCATGCGACGCATAGGAATGTCGGAGCCGGGAGCGTCGGAGTCAACGGCCCAATCGTTGGGTAGCTCAGGCTAGATCAGCAACTCCGATACTCCGCACTCCCCACTCCGATACTTCTCCACCGCAGCCTTGCGCGGCTGGCCTGCCAGCCCCAAGATTCCGCCCAATGGCACGCCGCTCCCGACCACCGAAGCCGGTGTTTATCCAGGTTCTGGTGTTGGGGGCGGCGTTTCTGTTGCTCTGCGGCGCCTACCTTGTCGCGATGCGGCTCTCGGTCGATATCTCCCGGCTCGAACGGGGGGAGCTCGGCGATGAACGCGACGAACTCTATCTCGCGATTCACCTGGGAATGGCGTTCGCCGCCGCGGTCCTGGGACTCGCGCTGGGCAAGTGGCTCAACGGGCTTGGCTTCGCCGTGATGACGTTCTTCTTCGCCGGACTGCTTGTCGCAATGCTGCTCGCCCTGTTGGCCAGTCAGTCGCTCGCCTGCTCCGCCGGCCACAACGACCTCATCCGTCACTGGACGTGCTGAAGCCCAGGGACGGAGTGGGGAGTGTTGGGTATCCTCACCGCTTCGCGCAGCGTTTCAAAAGTTGGCTCCCCGACGAGGACTCGAACCTCGAACACCGCGGTTAACAGCCGCGTGCTCTACCATTGAGCTATCGAGGAAGCTGAGTTCTAGTTTCTCGGCGGGGCCGCGAAAGAGCAAGCGAAACGTGGTTCGTTCGCTCGCCACGCTTGGCGAAGACGATTGCCCCGACGGGCAGGCGTTGCTAGGCTGACTATTCCCGTGGCAGGGTAGCTCAGCTGGTCAGAGCGCACGACTCATAATCGTGAGGTCGAGAGTTCAAGTCTCTCCCCTGCTACCACTTCATGTTCCGTTCGCGACCAACGTATGTCATAGCCTTGCAATCGTCACTAAATTGGTCCGAAGGATCATGCGACATGGACTACATAGAGTTCGTCGATGAGGCAATGAAAGCTCTCGGTCGGGTTGGCGCCGCTCGGACGGCAACGAACGGTACTTGGGGGTTCAGCCATCGACTATAGCGAGCGAAATGGGCCTCTCCGGGGACCGCGCGGAGGAGAGCCTTTCCCACCCGCTGAAGCGAACGAACTGCCTTATTTCTCCAACAAAAGTTTGGGCAAGCTCGTCGCAGGCACCGTCCCAGTACATAGAGTCTTCGCGTGACGAAGCTGATGGGATTGCCAAAGGGGTCCCTGGCGTAGA
This sequence comes from Dehalococcoidia bacterium, assembly GCA_034437915.1. Lineage (GTDB taxonomy): Bacteria > Chloroflexota > Dehalococcoidia > Tepidiformales > Tepidiformaceae > JACRBT01. The sequence continues at coordinate 12,690 of DAOTTM010000103.1, forward strand.
GCATGCGTTCGCCCCACGCATCCCGGCGATCGGCGTCAGTTCGATCGCTCTGCTCCGGCGAGCCGCCCGGCGTATGCCTCGAGGTCGTCCACGGAGAAATAGAGGTACTGCACAACGGAACGGTACAGTTCGACCAAACACCGTGATCGTTTACGTCGAATGAAACTTCGTCATTGAACTCGCCTCCGTTCAATCTGAATTCGACGCTTGCGACCGACTGCTTCAACTCGTCGCCGATGGCCGGGTTGAATTGGTAGTCCGCGCACTCTGCCTCAGCGTCGCGGCACCGGAACACCGTGTAGCAGTCCCTCAACGCTCAGGTCTTCATCGATATCTGGCCAGTGAAGGCCGAATCCACCTCCGGACACGCGGAACTTCGCCCGCTGCTCGGGTGTCGCGTGCATTAAGCGCGGGAACCATGCCAACGGGACGATGAGCGTGCGGCCTTCGTAGAGATCGACGGCGAGTGAGTGATCGTCCACCCGTGCGGCCTTTACCCGCTCCCCTGGTCTCGGCTCAGAAATGCTCACGCCATGCCTCCAGCAAGGACTCCCGATTAACGATGGATAACAGCCTCGATCCTGCCGATCTCCGGCGATGAGAAGCCCAAGTTCAAAGCCAGCGCGATCGGGTCCAGCCAAAACTTGGCGGTTACCTGGTCGCGATCCACGTGTACATGCGGCGGCTCGAAACCTTCGTTGCTGTAAAAGTATATCCAGTATGGGCCGCTGCGAAGGACTGTCGGCGCGGCCCTACAGCCCCTTCCAGCCGGCAATCCGTCGCAGGCCCTCTTCCATGCGGTCGTCCGGGGTGGTGACGCTGAGGCGGATGTAGCCTTCGCCGTTGAGGCCGTAACCGCGGCCGGGGGTGACGACGACGGAGATGTCCTCGATCATGCGGGCCGCGTATTCGGCGCTCGTGACGCCCTCTGGCAGCTTCGCCCAGACGTAGAGCGACGCCTTGGGCAGGTCAACTTCGAGACCAACCTTGCGCAGCGTTTCGACCATGCGGTCCCGGCGATGCTGGTAAATAGCGTTATGTTCGTCTATGCAGTCCTGGGGACCGTAGACGGCCTCGATCGCCATGCGCTGGATGGCCTGGGGGATGCCGCTATCGATGTTCGACTTTACGCGCATGAGGGCATCGACCATGGTCGCGTTGCCGACGAGCATGCCGATGCGCCAGCCGGTCATGTTATAGATCTTCGACCACGAGTTGAACTCGACGGCGACATCTCGCGCGCCCGGCACCTGGAAGATGCTGACGGGCTTATAGCCGTCGTAGGCGACGTCGCAATAGGGGTTGTCGTGCATGATCGCGACATCGAACTTCTTCGCCCAGGCGACGGCGCGTTCGAAGAAATCGAGGCCGGCGGTGGCGCCGGTGGGGTTGTTGGGGTAGTTCAGCCAGATGAGCTTGGCTTTGTGCGCCACGTCTTCGGGGATCTTGTCGAAGTCGGGCTTCCAACCGCCCTCACGGGTGCAGGGGATTTTGTAGCTTTCGCCCCCCGCGAACATCGTGCCCACTTCGTAAACGGGGTAGCCGGGGTCGGGCACGAGCGCGATATCGCCGGGATC
>DAOTTM010000104.1:0-2249 GCA_034437915.1 Dehalococcoidia bacterium
CACCGGCGCCGGCCGCGTCGAGCCGCGCCACCGCGGATGTGGTGCTCCGGGCGCTACGATAAAACGAGACGACGAGATGGTCGCGCGCCCGCGTGGCGGCCACATAGAGCAACCGCACCATCTCAGCCTCGGCATGGAGCTTCTCGCGGGCGAGGATCGCCTCGACCGGTCCGGCGGTGAAGAGGCTGCCACGCGACTTCGCGCCGACTGAGACGGCCAGCGCATTGGTCGTTGGTTCGAACGCATATGTCGGTGCCGAAGCCGCACGCGGATTCGTACCAAAACCCGCCATGACCACGATAGGGAACTCCAATCCCTTCGCCCCATGCACGGTCAGGATCCGGACAGCATCTTCGTCGTCATCGAGAGCCGCGCCCTCGTGATCGACGAGCGGGCGCGAACTCCTGTCCTCCAACCAGTCCACGAAGGCACGAAGCGACTGGGGACCGTCCGCTTCGAAGCTCCCCGCCTGTTCTACCACGAAACGTGCCCGCCGAAATGCGTCTCGGCCCGCGCGGTCGAGGATAGCCGAGGCAACGATTCCGCTCTCTCCAAGTATGGCGTGCACGAGGTCGGCCAGGGACATCGTCGGTCGCAGTTGATTGAAGGCGCGTAGTCGCTTGAGCGCCTCGGTCACGGGTCCGTCCGGATTCGAAGGGGCAAGATAGTTGAACGTGCCGCGGGCGAGCTTGTGACGGGCGAGGTCGGCGTCCGAACAGGCCAATGCGGGGCTACGCAACGCGCCCACGACGGCGACACCGTCCGCCGGGTCGTCGATAGCGGCGAGGATGTTCGTGAGGTCTTGCAACTCCTGCGTCTGGAATACGAGACTCCCGCTCTCCACGCGGAAGGGGATACCCGCGGTTTCCAGAGCGCGTTCCAGTTCCGGGAGCACGGTGCGGGCGGGGATGAGGATGGCGATGTCCCTGAACGCGGCCGTCCGTGTCTGTTCCGTTTGACGTTCGCGAACCAGCCAGCTCTCCTCGACGATCAGCGTGCAGGCGTTCGCGACGTGGGTCGACTCCATTCGCCTGGTTTCCGCGGCTTTCGAATCGAGAACGCCACCGATGCGCGTGACCGGATGTCCCGTGGGTGCGTCATTCCGAATAGCGGACATTGCCTGGTAGGCCGGGCTCACCGTGCGATCGATGGAATTGAATAGCTGAGCGAACACACGGTTCACCCAATCAACGATTGGCCGGACGGATCGCCGAGAATCAACGAGCGACACACCGGCGCTGCGTGCTGTCAGCTCGAGCCGGGCGGCGTTGTACATGGCCATGTCGGCCTTCCGGAAGCGATAGATGGACTGCTTGGGGTCACCGACGAGAAAGAGCCGTCCCGGTTCCAGCAATCCCGAACTGGGGTCGGTCGCGAACGCCTTCGCGATTTCAAACTGCGACGGATCCGTGTCCTGGAACTCGTCTATAAGGAAGCAGTGGTACCGCTGCCGCAGCCGCCTGCGCACGCCAGCGTCGTTCACGACGAGGTCGCGCGAGACGGTGATCAAGTCGTCGAAGGTCAAGGCGCCATCGCGGCAACGGGAGCCGTGTTCGTCGAGGACGAACTGCGCGACGAAGGGCAGAATCGCGCGCAAGGCCTGCTGACGAAGCTCGGCCAGCACCGGCACGAGTGCATCCCGGATCTCCTCACCGAGCGCCGAGATTGTTGATTTTTCCGATCCCCAGACTCCCCGATTGGAGACGTTGAAATTGAGTTCCGCCAGTCCGCTGCCCGCGAGCAGCGCTTCCCGCTCATCCGGCTCTGCGGGCACGAGCAGGTCGAGGAGGTCGCGAACCTTCTTGAGACGGACGGCAAGCCTGTCTTCCGCGGGCTTCTCATCGATTGGAATGCGGCGCAGCTCCTCGCGCCAGCCGACGAGGTCGGGCCATCGAACCGTTTCGGTGGCCGATTCCGTGAGCGCGAGACGGGCAATGTCCAGCCGGAGCCAGAGGTCGAACGCCAGCGTTTCGATGTTCGCGGGAAGAAGTCCGAGACGGAGCACGCGTGCAAAGGCCGTGCGCGCTGCCTGGTTCTCACCGAGATGTTCGAGCCGTTCCCGCCAGCGCTGCTGGAATCGCCGCGCCGCCGTGACTTCGTCGATAACGCTGTAGTCCGGGTCGACCCCGACCTCGACAGCGAAGCTCCGCACGAGCCCACCCGCGAAAGCGTGGATGGTGGATATCGGCGCTGCGTCCAGGGATGCCAGCGCGCGACCGACGCGGCCGTCCGCATCACCGAATGCCTGA
>DAOTTM010000105.1:0-3887 GCA_034437915.1 Dehalococcoidia bacterium
GGGAATTCGGCGGACGAAGCCATTGCGGGTGTTATTGAGCGAGCGCGGGAGAGTATCGGAGTGGGGAGTGCCGGAGTAATGGAGTCGCGAACGACGCCCGGCGCCTGATTTACTCCGATACCCCGTTACTCCGGCGCGCCGACACTTGCGGGTCGGCGCCCGCTCGTTGCTATACTGACCAGAGACATTCGCACGAGAGGCGATGACCGGGACGAGTAGCCAGCCGCTCCAGAGAGTCCGCACCAGGGGCTGAAAGTGCGGCAAGAAGGCAGGCGAAAACCACCCGCGAGCCTGCGTCCGAATCCTTCCCCCGAAGGATAGGCGCGCACGATTGGCCCCGTTATCGGCCGCAAGTGAGCCGTTCGCGCCATGCGAACGGAAAGCAGGGTGGAACCACGGCCGCGTCGCCGTCCCCGCTTCGGCGCAGAACCGACCGGAGTCCTGCCATGCGTGTCTTTCCCAAACATCCATCCGCCCCCGTTCCCCTTCCGGGTGATCTGACGCCCCAGACTACGAGCGCTCGCCTGACCGCGAGCGCCTGACACGCGAATCCGAGCCGCGCGCGGAAGCAAGCGGGTGCGCGTGCCCATTCGAGTCACGCCATCTTTGCTTGCGACTCCGACACTCCCTTCTCCGACACTCCGATACCTACCCAAGGAGCCTCCCATGTCCGATCCGATCGAAGCCAAAGTTGACCTCAAATCACTCCCCAAGGAAGAGCGCCTTTCGCGCATGCGCCATTCCGCCGCCCACCTCCTCGCCGAGGCGATGGTGGAGCTTATGCCCGAAGCGGAGCTCGGCATCGGGCCGCCCATCGACACGGGCTTTTACTACGACTTCCGCCTGCCGCGCTCGTTGACGCAGGACGACCTCGCCTGGCTCGAAGAGCGCATGAGGAAATCCATCAAGGGCCGTCACAAGTTCGAGATGGCTTCGCTGACGAAGGCCGAGGCGCAGGAGAAGTGGAAGGACCAGTACTTCAAGCTCGACTTGCTCAAGGACCTCGACGAAGGCGCCGTGACGCAGTGCACGCACGCCAACTTCACGGACCTTTGTCGCGGCGGGCACGTGGGCTACACGAACGAGATCCCCGCCTTCAAGCTCATGTCGATCGCCGGGGCGTACTGGCGGGGCAGCGAAAAGAACCCGATGCTCCAGCGCGTCTACGGGGCGCTCTTCGAAACGAAGGACGAGCTGGCGGCCTACGAGCAGGCGCTCGAAGACGCAAAGCGCCGCGACCATCGCCGCATCGGCCGCGAAATGGAGCTGTTCGCACTCTACGAGGAGATTGGCCCGGGCCACGTCATCTGGCTCCCGGATGGCGCCACGATTCGCCGCGAACTGTCGCGCTGGATCGAGGACGTGGAGATCGATCGCGGCTATCAGCACGTCATCACGCCCGTCGTCGCCAAGCGCGAACTCTTCGTCCGCTCGGGACACTGGGAGCACTACAAGGACGCCATGTACCCCGTCATGGAGCGGGAGGGCGAAGAATACGTCCTGCGGCCAATGAACTGCCCATCTCACATTATGATCTTCGCCGAGGGCCAACACTCCTATCGCGAACTCCCGATGCGCATCGCCGAACTCGGGAACATGCACCGCTGGGAGAAGTCCGGGCAGGTCTCGGGTATGAGCCGCGTGCGCATCATGACACTCAACGACGCCCACATCTTCTGCGCCGACGCCGCCCAGGTGGAGGCGGAGGTCGAGGGTGTCCTGCGGCTGATGGAGGAGGTCTACGGCGTCCTCGGGCTGAAGAAGTACACGTACCGGCTGTCGCTTGGCGACCCGGACGACACGGAGAAGTACGTCAACAACCCGCCGATGTGGGAAGAGGGCGAAGCCCTGCTGCGCCGCGTCCTCCAGAAGGTCGGCCTCGACTTCCACGAAGCGAAGGGCGAAGCCGCCTTCTATGGCCCCAAAATCGACGTGCAGTTCGAAACGGCCGCGGGCAAGGACGAAACGCTCGTCACGGTCCAGGTGGACTTTCACCTGCCGAACCAGTTCCAGTTGGAGTACATCGGGGAGGACGGCGAACGTCACCAGCCGATCATCGTCCACCGCGGGGTCATCTCCACGATGGAGCGCATGGTCGCCCTGCTCATCGAGGAGTACGAAGGGAACTTCCCGCTTTGGCTCGCGCCCACGCAGGCGGTCGTCATTCCCATCGCGGACCGCCACATCGAGTTCGCGAACGAAGTGGCGGCGCAGCTCAAGGCGAAGAAGCTGCGCGTCCGTGTCGATGACCGCAGCGAGCGTATGAATCTCAAGATCCGTGAGGCTCAGCTGAAGAAGGTGCCCTACATGCTCGTCGTTGGTGACCGCGAGCAGGAGGCGGGCGCCGCCGCAGTGCGCGTGCGTGGCGGCGGAGACCTCGGCGCGATGAGCATCGGCGAACTCGTTGCGAAGTTGTCCGAGGAACGCGAATCGAAGGCGCTCGCTCCGGGGTAGTGTCGGCGTATCGAGCGACGGGGTATCGCAGTCCGGCGACCCGTTACCGCGTCAGCGCCGTACGTGCAGTTTGAAGAACGCCCAGGCTTCGGCTGTCGCGTCAAGCGCCTGCGATACCTCGCCCTGGAGTCCGCTCGCGCGGCGTTCTTGGGCGCCGGGCCACGGGTGGTCCGCGCCGATGATGACCGTGAGCTGGGAGGTAATTCGATCGCGGCACCCCTCCCAGAGCGTGGTGTTCAAGGTCGCCGAGGCAGTGGTTGTAGCCGTACCCGGGCAACCGAAGGCAGCGTTCCAGGCGGCCATCGAATTCGCCGTGGACGTGAATGCCACGCCGGCAATCGAACGGTCTCCCACTCCGCCCTCCAGCGGGAGGTTTCGGTCGCTGTCGCCGTGGATGTTCAGCAGTGCGACGCCCGGCCCTTTCGCAGGACACGGCGCTTCAAGAGAGCCGGCAACGGGGACGATAGCGGTTACCAACTCCGGCCGTTCACAGGCGAACCGGAAAGCCATGATTGCCCCGTTCGAATGGCCCGTGACGTAGATGCGTCCGGGGTCGATCGGGAGGCTGGCGGAGAGCGTGGCGATCAATGTCGCGATGTATCCGACGTCGTCGATCTTGCGCGCGACTGCCTGTCCGCAACAGCGGCCACCGTTCCAGGTTTTCTGGAAGCCATCCGGGAAGGCGACGATGAAGCCTTCCTTGTCCGCCAGTTGGTCGAAGCGCGTCGTGGTCGCGAACTGTTCCGCCGAACCGAGGCCGCCGTGCAGGGCCACCACCAGGGCCACCGAACGTTGGGCCGCCTTGAGGGAACTGGCCGGCACGAAAAGCCGCACTGGTCGATCCAACCCGTCGTGTTTTATCGGGAGCGTGTTCCACCCGGGAGCGAGCGCCGCTCCCAGTGTGGCCGTCGCCGATGGAACAGCGCTTGTTGCTTCGCCAGCGGGAGTGGGCGAACCGCTGCTCCTGCTGCATGCTGCGCCCGTGAGGCCGAAACTCACCAACAATGCACACAACAACCGCAATTTCATGGGCACAGTATGCCCCCATCTCCCCGTTCAAGGTTCGACCGAGCGCGTGTGCCGGGGGCGTATCACGCCACCGCCGTAGCCTCGCCTTCGACCACGGCCTCGCCGTTTTGGTTCACGGTGACGAGCTTGATCGTCGCCAGCCCGCCCTCGACCGCCGTGACCTCGCCCTTGGCCGTGAGCGTGTCTCCCGGCCAGACCTGGCGCGTGAAGCGTACGCCGAACTTCTTCAGGTTTGTGGCGCCCACCCAGTCGGTGAGCATATGGCCGGTCAGGCCCATCGATAGCATCCCGTGTGCAAACACGCTGGGGTAACCCGCCATGTTCTGCGCGACCGTGTCGTCGTGGTGCAGCGGATTGAAGTCCCCGCTCGCGCCCGCGTACTTCACGATGTGCGAACGGTTCAC
>DAOTTM010000106.1:0-2704 GCA_034437915.1 Dehalococcoidia bacterium
GCACGATAGAAATGAATCACACAGTCATGGGCTAACAGCTAACAGCTAACAGCTAACAGCTAACAGCTAACAGCTAACAGCTAACAGCTAACAGCTAACAGCTAACAGCTAACAGCTAACAGATAACAGCTAACAGCTAACAGCTAAGTCCTAGAGAAGTCCTAGAGAAGTCCTCGCTCCTGGAGCGCCCGCTTCATCGTGATACCGATATCCGCGGGTGAATCGCTCACATAGGCGCCCGCCGCGCGCAATGCCGCCTTCTTGTTCTCCGCTTTGCCGTCTTCGCCGCTGATGATCGCGCCGGCGTGGCCCATGCGTCGCCCGGGAGGAGCCGTGGCCCCGGCGATGAACGCAACCACCGGCTTCTTCACGTGCTCCTTGATGTAGGCTGCCGCCTCTTGTTCCGCGCTCCCGCCGATTTCGCCGACCAACACGATCGCCTTCGTGTCCGGGTCTTCGTTGAGCATGCGCACCGCTTCCACCTGGCGTGTGCCAATGATCGGGTCGCCGCCCACACCGATGCAGGTGCTTTGGCCGATCCTCTCGGCGGTGAGCTGCGCGACTACTTCATAAACCAGCGTCCCGGAGCGGCTCACGACGCCGACACTGCCGTCAAGGAAGACGTCGCCGGGCATGATGCCGACGCGCGTCTTCGTCGAGGGCGTGATCACGCCCGGGCAGTTCGGCCCGATGAGGATGCTCTTGCTGCCGTTGAAGGCTGCCTTCACGGCGATCATATCCAGCACGGGGATGCCCTCCGTGATGCACACGACCAGCGGTAACCCCGCGGACATAGCTTCGAGGATCGCGTCCTTCGCGCCCGGCGCCGGCACGAAGATGATGCTCACGTTCGCGCCCGTCTCGCGTACGGCGCCCGCCACCGTCGAGAAGATCGGCACGCCGTCTTGCTGTTCGCCGCCGCGCTTTGGATGGATCGCTCCGACCACGTTCGTGCCATAGGCGATGGAGCGGCGCATATGGTTCGCGCCCTCGGTGCCAATTCCCTGCACCAACAGGCGCGTGTTTGCATCAAGAAGGACGCTCATAGAGTGCTTCCATGGAGTGTGATTTCCGGTTTCCGAACGAGGCGGTGGGGCGGATTCCCAACAGGGGAGGATACAGGCGAGCGTTCTTACTGTCCGGCCGGGTTACGCCCTAACCGGGCTTCGCATAGTCCCACGAGATTACCTTCTCGCGGGCGACGCGGATGTAAGCCGATCCGGGTCGGGCTTCCGTGGGGAGTTGATCCTCCGCGACGCCTCGGAGCCGAGCGCCTTCCCGTGACAATCGGAGCAGGTCCGCCGGTTCGGTAAATACGGTGGCAACGCCCTGGATGCAGACACCCTTGATGTCCCCCATGTTCGAACCGGCTTCGAGCATGACGCTTGCCTTCGGGTTGCGGGCGATATTCTTCAGCTTCTGGGTGCCAGACCGACAGCCCATGTAGACATCGTCGCCGATACGGAAGTACCCAATCGGGATGCTGTGTGGGAAGCCGTCCTTGCTCATCGTGTTGAGGACAATCCAGCCGGGGCGGCTGTCAAGAAAGGCGTTTACTTCGTCGTTGGTCATGGCGCCGGGCATGGGACTGAACTCCATAGCGAGATTGCGCTATTTCACTCCGTTAGAGCACCGGTGTCGAGTAAACTGCGTGGATTACCGGAGGTGTGACATTGGCAAACTACGTGCGATTTCGAAGAAGCGACGGTTCAACTGGGGCAGGACTCCTCGCCGGCGACCAGATCTCCGTGATCAAGGAGCCCTTCTGGGAGAAGACAGAGACGACGGGCGAACAGATGGCAGCCTCCAGCGTCCGCTTGATAGCGCCGGCTGAGCCGCGCTCTATCGTTTGCGTCGGCCTGAACTACGCGAGCCACCTCAACGGCCGCCCCGCGCCAGACCCGCCGACCCTCTTCTTCAAGCCCCTGTCATCAATCGCCGGCCCGGACGATGCCATCGTCCTCCCCGAAGGAGCGGGCCGCGTCGATCCGGAAGGCGAAATCGTGATCGTCATGGGCAAACAGACGCGAAATGCGACGCGGGAGAGTGCTCTCGAATCCATATTCGGGTACACCTGCGGCAACGATGTCTCCGCGCGCGCCTGGCAGGGCGCCGACGGCCAGTGGTGGCGCGCGAAAGGCAGCGACACCTTCGGCCTCTTCGGCCCCACAATCGCCACTGGCCTCGAATTCGACAAGATCGAGTTGCACACCCGCGTCAACGGCGTCGAAGCTCAGCACGGCTGGTCGCACGAACTGATCCGCGATGTCCCCGAGATTGTCCGCCTCGTCAGTGCCGCAATGACGCTCGTGCCCGGCGACATCATCTACACCGGTACCCCCGGCAGTCCCGCCGCCCTCAAGCCCGGGGACATCGTCGAAGTCGAAGTCACCGGCGCCGGTATCCTCCGCAACCCGGTCGCCTAGCCTCCCATCTCGCCTGAAAGTTCCAGTGGCGCCTATCGTTGGTCGAACAGCGTGCTCACCCTTCGACAAGCTGCTCTGAAACAACGTCCCCGCTGCGCAAACCATCCGGGAGTCCGCAATGCCAGCCGTAGTTCGTCGCCTGGCATTGCACCGCTTACATTACTGACGTGCGCGGCTCCGATGCCTGCCGACGTTTCATCCCTGGTTGCGGCCAGAGGCCATCGACGACTCAGGGCGCGCGGTTTGCCTGGAACTCAGAATGCTCTTGCTCCCCTCTC
>DAOTTM010000107.1:0-2405 GCA_034437915.1 Dehalococcoidia bacterium
GGCGACATCATCACGGGCGAGCCGGTGCTCCCGGACTTCCGCCTCGATGTCGGCGCGCTATTTGCGGTGCTCGGGTCCGCGGAGGCGTAGACCCTCGTTCCATCGCCCGTGATCGCCCGTAACCCGGACGCCACACGGAAGGCGCATACTGGGGGCATGGTTCGGTCGCAGGGCTGCGATGGCGGCCCGGTGCCCATCATCACCTTCCACGGCACCGACGACAACAACGTCCCGTTCGAATTCGCCCCCAACGAAGTGGCGCTCTGGGCGGCACACAACGGCTGCAACGGCGAGCAATTCGTCGAGCGGTACACCGAACACGTCGAACTCCGCACCTACGTGGACTGCGGTGGCGCCGATGTCGTCTTCTACGTTATCGAAGGCGGCGGCCACACCTGGCCCGGCGCCGAACCGGGCGCGGGCGGCATTGGCCCGGTGACCGACGAGATCTCCGCGAACGAACTGATCTGGGCCTTCTTCGTCGCACACCCAAAGTCAGAGTGACGGAGTGGGGAGTGCCGGAGTATCGGAGTGCGCCCAGCCGAGCCAACGCGAAACGCACTCCGACACTCCCTTCTCCGATACTTCGACCATCCCCTTCCCCCGCCCCGCCGCCTCCCGTACCGTATGCGGTGATGTTCGGACGCAGCTTCAAGGTCGCCAGTGTGCGTGGTGTCGCAATCGAGATGACCCCGTCGTGGCTGCCGATCGTGGCCTTGCTCGGGTGGACCCTTGCGGACGACATCTTCCCTTCCTTATATAGCGGCTGGAGCAACGGCGCGTATTGGGCCGTCGGTATTGGCGCGGCACTCTCGTTGCCGGTCTCCGTGATGCTCCACGAACTCTCCCACGCCTCCGCGGCGATTCGGCGTGGCATCCCCGTGAAGCGCGTCCAGCTGCTCATCTTCGGCGGTAACACGGAGATGGCGCACCAGCCGAAGAGCCCCGGCGAAGAGTTCGCGATCGCGATCGCCGGCCCGATCACGAGCGTCATCATCGCCTTCGTCGCCAGCCTCCTGGGCTTCGCCTTCCACAATCGCAACGAGGTGACGGAGGCCATCTTCGTGTTCATCCTGATCGAGAACGCGGGGATCGCCGTCTTCAACCTCATCCCTGGCTTCCCCCTTGACGGTGGCCGGGTCTTCCGCTCACTGGCCTGGCGGAGAACAAAGAGCTTCCGGCGCGCCACGCGGCTCGCCGCCGGCACGGGCGAGATGGTCGGCTATGGGCTCATGTTCACGGGCGGCATCCTGCTCCTTGGCGGCTTCCTCGTCGCCGGGCTTTGGGCGGGCATCGTCGGCTGGTTCCTCATCAGCGCCGCCAAGGCGGAGACCCAGAACCTCCAGCTCGAATCGATCCTCGGGCGCCTGAGCGCGCGCGACGTCATGCGCGAAGAGTGGGCCACGGTCGTGCCCGGCGCGTCGCTCCAGTCGATCGTCGATGAACACATGCTCGGCGCGGGCGAACGCACGGTCGTGGTGGCGAACGACGGCGCCGTGCTCGGCATCCTCAGCGTACGGGACATCCGACGTTCGCCGCGCGATCAGTGGGCGAACACCCCGGCGCAAAGCGTCATGACCCCGCGCGAAAAGGTCGTGACGGTGAACGCCGATGCCTCCGCCGTGGAGACGCTGCTCGTGCTCGGCGGGATGCGCCTGAACCAGGTGCCCGTGCTCGATGCTGGCCGCATGGTGGGCATCGTCACGCGCCAGGAGCTGCTGGACCGAGTCCGCCTCGTCGAATCCCTCGCCCCGGACGATCCGCCAGCGGAGGCTCCAACTCAATCCGAGCCGCGCGCGTAAGCGAACGGTGCCCCGCCCCGGCTTGGAATCAGCGGTCGCGTTCATGGGATTCTGTATACTGGAAGTCCGGGAGGTGAAGCGATGGAACTGTCTGCTGTCTTGACGCCCGCCGAAGAAGGCGGCTTCGTGGCCTTAAACCCCGAGACCGGCACAACCACGCAAGGTGAATCCGTCGAAGAAGCGCTTGCCAACCTGCGCGAAGCGACCGAGTTGTATCTGGAAGAGTGTCCGCGGACGTTCGTCGGTCGTGCACTGTTCGCGACCTTTCATGTTGAGCCGGGCGTGCTGTTGCCGTCGATCGCCGATTCACACGTGCAGCCAACGTAAACGCCGAAAGATTCGGTAGCTATTCGTTGGCGGAACCGGCATAATCCGCCGTATTCGGTCGACCGCAGGGGTTCCACGTGCGCCGCCTTCTCCTCCTCTCCCTCATCGCCTTCGCCCTCGCGCTGATCCCGGTCGCTTCGGGCGTCCAGCCGGGTCGCGCCGCCCCCGGCGACGAGACGTTCGCGACCTTCGCGGGCGCGACCGCACACGTATGGAGTGGCACGCCCGCGACGCTGGGGACGGACGGTGGGCCGCTTCCGCCCGAGGTCAGCGCCG
>DAOTTM010000108.1:0-5198 GCA_034437915.1 Dehalococcoidia bacterium
ATGTCGTCGAAACGCGTCGGCCCATCCGCAAGGAACGCCGCCACGAGTGGCGAACCGGCGTCGTTTGGCTGCAGCTGTAGGTCACGAATAAGACCCTCCATCTGGGGCGTCACCCCCACGGCCGCGCGGCCTTCCAACAGTCCGGATTCCTCGTTTGCGAGCATAACAAGCGCACGTTCATACCCCAGCTGGCCAACGATTGCGTTCAGGGACGCTTTCAACACCTCTTCCACTTCAAGCGTGCTGCTCAGGGCAAGCGCGGATTGATGCAGTGCAGTCAACTCGGCCAGCCGCTCTACCAGTTCAACGTTTGCCCGTTGCAGGTTGGCGTTTGCGGCCTCGCCCTCATCGTATTCGGCCTCGGCAAGGTCCCGTTCGTCCAGCAGTTGGCGTTCGAAGGTATTTCGTTCAGCGGTCACGGTGCGGGTGCGATGGAGGTGCCAGGCCGCGCCGAAAGGCACGGCAGCACCAAGCACCACAACCGCCGGTACGGCTGGCGACACCATCAGGGCCGCAGTCGCCAAGACGGCGCTACCGCCCACTCCCAACGCAAACAGCCCACGACTGCGTGACGACGCGTTCGGCCTCCATGTGAATTGCCATTCACAGCAGTCAGCGCCATCTGCCTGGCAACGCAGCTCGCGGATATCGGCGGGAGGGAGCCCAAAGACCGTACGGGGGATGGCGCCGAACGCTCCCTGGTAGGTCTCGCACGCATAACGGATGTAGGCGAGGCGATGGGCTTCGGGAACGAGCTGGAACTGCTCCTGCCCATGCCACTCGATGATTGCGGATGTGGCGGTCGTTTCGACGACGCGGATATCGCTCTTCACGAACTTCGCGGCAAATCGTGGGAGCACAGCATAGGTACGCTGGAGGCCCAGCGGCCGCCCCAGGAGGCTCACGGCGCGGCTGATACTGCGCTCACCAGCGTGCCGAAAGAAGTCCGCATCGCCCGAAAGTTCGCGGCAATAGTCCGCTACAAAGAGCCGGAACTCGTACGAGTAAAGGTTCCGTTGATTCAAGATATACGTGGCACTTACGCGGTAGCGCGGGTCAGCGATGGCAGCGTTCAGCTTATCGACGAGGCTCGCCAGGGCTTCGTCGCGAGCGTGCGCAACCAGCGTCGTCAAGCCGTCCGGTCCGATGTCCGACGGCGCTGACTCCACAGCGCGCTGCGCCACGCATTCCTGCATCCATTCGACCGCGCCGAGGATGAGCTTGCCGCTCCCATGGTCGATCGCTCGGCCTTGCTCATCGATCCCGAACGGGCGGGCCAAGAGCGTGGTCAGTTGAGACTTCTCGATGGTATCTTCGTTCGCCACCGGCCCATTCTCGGTCATGGGGGCGGCGGCTGCACGAAGCGCTTCTTGAATTCGGGATTGTCCACGATCCAGGATTCAAGAACGGCGGAAACATGCCGGTGCCCGAGCTCGATCAGTTCCCGGTGACTGCCAAAATCGAATAGCTTGAAGGGTTCCACTGGCGGGCTGATGAGCAGGTCCGCCTGGCCAAGCACCTGGCTGGTGCGCATACGATGCGTGCTCCCAGCTTCGGTCGTTCGAAGGAGCGTGCTGAAGATAGAAGGCGCTTGGACGGTCGCCGCGAACGGATTGAGGCGGCTCCAGAGGACGCGCCAGCCGGAGACGGACGCGCCAATGTCGTACCGTACCCCGCTTTCGTTGCGGGCGCTGAGATTAATGGCGATGATGGGGCCGCGTTCGCATAGTTCGCGCATGATATCAACGGGCACGTTGTTCATGATCGCGCCATCGACGAGAAGGTCGCCGTCGGCCGTCGGAACCGGTGAAAACAGGCCGGGTATTGCCGCGCTTGCCCGGACCGCCTGCCAGACCGGTCCCTTCGTGTGGACGACCGGTTCCGCGCGCGAAAGCGAGGTCGAGATCGCGAAGAATTGCCGCCAGAGGTCTTCAATGCGCGTGTTGCCAGCATGGGTGTGAAGCAGGCGTGAGAGTTCGCGTGAGCTGAAAAAGGACACCAGCGGCAAGGTCAGGTCGCGGAGCCGCGCGGCCGCAAACAGGCGGCCCAATTCGTCCATCTGGTCGGGTGTTTGATCCATGGCCATGCCGGCGGCCATAATCGCGCCAACGCTGGTTCCGCCCACGATATCGACGGGGATGCCGGCCTCTTCGAGCGCCCGCCATGCGCCGATGTGCGCATAGCCCCGCGCACCGCCTCCACCGAGCACGAGGCCGACAGCGTGTCCCGAAATGCAGCGCGCCATCCGGGCGATGTGCGCAGGCTCGGACAGCACGACGTTGTGATGCGACGTCACCTTACGGTTCTCTAACCAGAGGCGCGTATCGATGGGACGTTCGCCCGCGGATTCACGCACCAAAACCAGTTCCAATCGCGCCGAGGCGTTCAGTTCAGCGATGCGACGTTCCGCGTTCGTGATGTCTGGCTTCGCGCCCGGCGCGGCCACGATCGCGATGCGATCCGCCTGCCGAATGCAGAGATCAGCCCAGGCGCCGGGGAGCGACGAGACTTCGTAGACCACAAACTGGTGACGGGACTCCTGCTCGCTCAGCCATGCCAGGAACTCGCCATCGCTGGACGAATCGGCGCCTTCCCCGGCACGGGGAAACTCGCGTTCGCATCGTTCAACGTCGATGTGGGAGACCGTGCCGATGCGTTCGAGGGCGCGCACTATCCCGCGCGTAAGTTCGCGGACCGGGGCATCCGGCGAGAGCGGGATGACGGATATGGTCATCTGGAGCGAGGGGACGCGGGGTTTCTGGGCCATCTCCACGCGCAAGCGCCGGGCGAGGATCTGGTTCATTCGCAGGAGCATTCGCGGCGACTGGTAGACCATCCGCAGGACTTCCGCCTGCGGCAGACGGACTACTTCGCTATCACGCATAGCTGTGACGCTGGCGGTGCGGACTTCCCCCGTGAGGACGCCCATCTCACCCTGGATCTCGCCTCGTCCGACATCGGTTATGACACGTTGTTCCGTGCCGACGGTAGCGGTGACCCGCAACCGGCCGCTGACGATGAAGTACAGGTAGTCTGACGAATCGCCCTCCCGGATGAGCACGGTTCCCGCGGGTACGCTCATCCATTCGAGGGCGGATTCAGCGTCGCGTAGCGCCATCTCTTCCGCGTCGTCGGGCGTCCCATTGACACTTGGGGCTGGCCTGCCCACCGCTGGAGGCATCGCACGGAGGGCATCCTCGACCGCCAAACCGTATAGCCGCGCGAAGGACGCTTGCACGCCAGGCTCACCGTAGCCTGCCGCGGCGAGGGTTTGCGGCGCGGATTCCGGTGAGGCGCCGAAGCGTTGACCCAACACCTGGATAAGCGCGGCTCGCGAGTCTGCCTCGGGCGGAACGAGCTGTTTCCAGTGACGCGCGAACCGTTCCAGGTCCGGCAGGCCAGAAGCGTCCCCGGCGCGCATACCCATCTTGAGCGAGCGGATGTAGTCATCCCCGAAGGTGCGAGTGAACTCCCGCTCCGTGCCGCTGAAGAGCGCTTCCACCGCGTTGCGCGTTTCCGAGCGCATATGGCTGACGCGCGCCTCGATGGTGTTCATCACGCGCCCGGCGCGGCGCTCTATCGCCAGGCGCCCGCCGAGGATGTCATCGCGCGAAAACAGTGGTGGTTCAGGCATCGGGCGCGGCCGGCGGGCGCTCGTCACCTCGCCCGGGTTCATCGAGCAACTCATCGACCACGTGCGAAAGCGCCAGGGACACCGGGTCGAGCGGGTATTTGCTCGCGAATACTTCGTTGCTCCCGAGTTCCATCATCAGTTCGCTGTGCGGGAGGACGGCCGCGACCTCGCAGTTGAAGGTGCGTTCCAGGCTGGCCTTCACGGCCACGGCGTCCAGCGTTGCGGGCGTCTTGTTGAGGATGAGCATTAACCGCGGCGCTTCCAGGGAACGCGCCACTTCGACGGCGATGCCCGTGCCCTCGTAATCCTGCTGGTCCGGTCGCAGGACAATTACGACAGCATTGGAAATGGCGAGGGCGAAGAGCGTCTCTTCGTTCAGCCCCGGGTGCGTGTCGATGAGGATGGCATCGAGCTTGAGCGTGCGCGTGAGTTCGCCGAACGCCTCGGTCAGGCGGCGGATGTCGTACCCCTGGCGAATGACCTGGACGATATCGCTCGTCTTCATGCTCGCCGGGATGAGATAGACGGCGCCGCCCGTCTCGGATTGGTGCACTTCGCGCGCAGTGTCGGTGATAGCGGCGCGGCCCCAAAGGTACTGGTTCAGCGACACGGTGATGTCCTCCGCGCGGAGACCGAAGAGCACGTGGATGCCCGGCGACTGGATGTCGGTATCGATGACGCCGACGCGCTTTCCGCGCGCCGCCATGAGCACGGCAAGGTTGGCGACCGTGTTGGACTTGCCCGTCCCGCCGCGGAACGAGTGAACCGAAATGATGTTCGCCAACGCCCCCTCCTTCTATCGCCCGCCACCGTGACTATTCTCGGAGTGGCCGCACCGGTCAACAGACTCGCTTCAATCGAGGGGGCGACCGAACGGGGCAAAGTGGCGAGCAACAGCTCTCGGGTCGCTATCCCTTCTTGATACGCTCCGGCGTGAAGTACGCCTTCATCACGCCGTCGGCCATCGGCGCCCAGCTGTCCTTGAAATGGAAGTTCTTGAGCCACGGCTGGGAATACACCCACAACGAAGGCACCACGCTCGGGACGAAGAGGAACGACTCGGCCATCTTGAACTGGATCTGCTTCACGTAGGCCTCGCGCTCGGCCTGGTCGAGGAGCGTCCGCTGCTTTTCGAACATCGCATCCAGTTCCGGTTGTTCAGGGATGGGAGTGCCACCCCAGTTCCGTGTCCCACCCTTGCTGTGGTAGTTGGCCATAAAAACGTCGTCGGGATCCCGTGCGCTTGTGATCGGACCAAACGCGATACTTCCTGGAGCGATCTTCCCGAGATAGGTTGTTCTGAAATATGGATCGGCGTAGATCTCATCCACGATCGTCGCCTCGAAACCGCCTCCCGGATCGTGTTCGCAGCCAGCTGTACGGCCTGTGCGAAGACCGGTCCGTAGAGGTTGGTGCTGACCACGAGCTTGAATGCGAGCGTATCGGACCCGGTGGCGGCGCGAAGGAGGTCCCGCGCGTCCTTCACGTTGCGGTTCCAGTACTTGGCGTTCGCGCCGTACGCGGCGTTGTTGTCCCTGGGCGAAACGAAATACGGCGTGTGGCC
>DAOTTM010000109.1:0-18912 GCA_034437915.1 Dehalococcoidia bacterium
ATCACAGACTGCATGCGGATCGGGGAGTCGGACTGGTTGGCGGCGTCGATCAGCTCCTGGAAGCGGTCGTGGGCGATGATGCTGAGGCGGTCGACGCCCGCGACGCCGGTGCGCTTGCCGTAGGGGAGGCGCAGACCGCGGCCGATGGACTGTTCGATGAGGATGCGGGCGTTGGCGGCGCGGAGGGGGACGATGGTGTAGAGGTTGGTCACGTCCCAACCCTCTTTGAGCATGTTGACGTGGATGACGATCTCCGTCGGCTCGTCGGTGTGCTCGACCTTCAAGAGGCGCTCGACCATCTCGTCTTCTTCGGCGCCGGTCTTGCTGGAATCGACCTGGATGACTTTGTCCGCGTAGCGACCCGAGAAGAAATCGTCGCTCTTGACGAGGTCCGTGAGCTGGGAGGCGTGCGTGGTGTCGCGGGCGATGACAAGGACGAAGGGTTTGACGATCTCGACATCGTTCTCCCTGGCGTAGGTTTCGAGCAGCACCTTCGTTTGTTCGTGGAGGCGGACGCCGTCCTCCAGCTTGAGGCGCTCGATTTCGGCGGGCTTCATGCCCGCGGGGTTGAAGTCCTTGCGCGTCACGACGGCCGGTTCCTTAACGAAGCCGTCGGCCATGGCTTTGCCAAGCGGGTAGTCGAGGATGACGTTCTTGAAGGGGATGGCGGCCCTCACCCCCCGGCCCCCTCTCCCGACCGTGCGGGAGAGGGGGAGCAAGGCTCTCTCGACGAAGGGCGTGGCCGTGAGTTCGAGGCCGAGCACGGGACGAAGCTCGTTGATGGCGCGGATGCCAGCGGAGGCGCGATAGCGGTGCGACTCGTCCATCAGCAGGACCAGGTCGGGAAGGCCCGCGAGGTAGTCGAAGTAGCTCTGGCCGATGTACTCGGAGAGACGCTTGATGCGGGGCGAGCGGTCGCCCCGCACTTCGGAGTTGATCTTCGAAATGTTGAAGATGTTGATCTTGCAGCTGACGAGCTGGCTGAGGAGGGTACCGCGCGACTCGTAGTTATCGCCGGTGATGACCTCCGGGGGCGTCGTCGCGAAGGCGGAGATGCCCTTGAAGACGTACTTCGGAGTGCCCGGTGTGAAGTCGGCGATGAGCTTCTTGTAGATCGTGAGATTGGGGGCAAGGACGAAGAAGTTGTCCACGCCGTGCGCCTGGTGGAGGTAGCTGATGAAGGCGCCCATGAGGCGGGTCTTGCCGACGCCGGTGGCGAGGGCGAAACAGAGGGAGGGGAAGTCACGTTCGAAGTCGGTGACGGACGGGTACTCGCTGCGGATGGCGGCCAAGGCGGCGGCAACGTCGATCCCCTTGGACGGCGGGACGA
Organism: Dehalococcoidia bacterium; assembly: GCA_034437915.1. GTDB lineage: Bacteria > Chloroflexota > Dehalococcoidia > Tepidiformales > Tepidiformaceae > JACRBT01. The sequence goes on from DAOTTM010000109.1 coordinate 1,331, forward strand.
TCTCCGTGACGCGGTCGAGGATCTCGAGGGCTTCGCGCTGGGGCGGGCGGAGGCTGAGGCGGCCGGCGATGGCGTTGACCTGGGGGTTCATACGGCCCTCACCCCCCGGGTAGGGATTCTGCCTCTCCCGACCGTGCGGGAGAGGGGGAGCAAGACTCTCTCGACTTTCATTCCTCTCGTTGGCGCTGGGGGCATATTGGCCTCCCGACCCTTAAGTGGGAGCCGAATCTCCCGTTTCCCACGCCTCAACCTCGGCGACGGGGCGCTTGAGAAGCTCGGCAACGTCTTCAACAGAATAGCCCTGTGACTCACGGGCCCATCGCAATACGGAAGGCTGGACGCCGGAAATTCGACCTGTCATTGAGATCGCCATGCTAACAGTTGACGCCGAGGACGCGACATGGGCTGTCGATGTGGACGGCGAAGCATGAAGCGGGCCAGTTTCACTGTAACGCCCATCGGATGGCGAAGGGCTGGGTCGTGGCGTCCTTGGGGTTGTTGGTCATGAAAGCTGTGCCAGTCGCCAGATCGCCACTGCCTGGTTTGCCATCCAGTTCTGGCGCGCCTGGAGCCGTTCCGGATCCCAGGAGGCGTTGTCCTCCGCGAGCTTTGCTGTGATCTGAAAGCCGCTCTTCTCATAGGCGGCGCGCTTCGCGGCGTAGTCCGATGCGCCAAGGTCTCGATTGGCGCTCGATTCCAGCAGGGTCATGTTGCCCAGGCGGTAGATGTAGTTCTCCAACTCGCCTTCGGGAAAGGCCTCCCATCCCGCGTCCGGGTTCTGTGGCAAGACGTGCTCGATATTGAACGTATCGCTATCGAAATCGTGGTGCGCGCCGGAGCAGTGTTTCTCGATCTGCGCCAGCGTATAGCGCACGATTCGCTTGTTGCGGGATTGGGTCGTGCCGATGGCCTTGTCCGCGAATGACGCCCTGAAGACCGCGTCGCTTGGGTAGATTTGGGAGAGGGCGCTCAATATCGCCGTCGATGAGGTGTGCGTCGCCGCAAGGACGCCGGCCGTGGCAGTGGCATAGACACGCTCCTGATCGGACGTCGAAAGGCTGCCGATGACGTTGTACCGGTAGGAGATAACCACGCAGGCATGGATCGCCACGGCGAAGGACTGGTCGTCCAGGGCGCGTTTAACAGCAAGGAGCATCGGGAAAGGCTGGCGAACACTGAACATTCGAAGAAGAGCCGCGTCCGACTTCCATTCCGGGGGCCAGTTCGAGGCCTCCGGCTGGGTGAGTGCGAGGTATGTATCGAGGTCGTCTTCCATCTCGCGGAGCAACGTGAAAACGTTCGCCCGCTGATTCACATCGTTGCGGATGGTTTTGAAGAGTTCCGTCTGGCGAACGGGCGCGTGACGACTGTTCCAGTGCACACGGAGGAAGTCGGGGAAGCTCTCCGCGCCGAGGCGGCCGACGAGCGATTCCCAGCGATCCTCAAGGCTCTTGAGTTCGTGTTCGTGTTGTCCGCCCCGGTCGAGCACGGAGAAGAGGTAGTTTTTGAGGAGGTCTGTCGCTGACAGCCGTACGCCCCGGGAGTTCAGGGTTTCGAAGACCTTGTAGGCGTTGAGTTCGTCGGTGACAGTGATGACGGTAAAGAACAACCGGTCGCTCATGTTTTCGACAAACTGGGCAAGGGCGACACCTTTGTCGCCTTCTTGCCTGGAGACGTGTTCCCGCACGCGCCCGTCGAACCATTCGAATGCACGTCTGAGGCTGTGTTCCGAGGCCCGGAATCCCCGCTGGGGCAAGGTCCCGAGGGGGACAAGGTACGTCTGGTAGTAGTGTTCGTTGTTCCTGTTGAGGGCGAGCTTCGATCGGCTGACGAGGGTTACGGGGTCGAGGTAGCCGATGTAGCTCTGGCGAATCTGGTCTCGACGGCGCACGTTGTTCTCGGCATCGGGGCCAGAATCGATCAGACGTTGGAGGTTCTTAAGAACAGCGAGGACGACCAGGCTGATGGTCGTCAGCCGTTGCTGGCCGTCGATGACGTCGAATCTCTTGTCATCGTCTGACTGCAGGACGAGGTAGCCCATGTAGTGCGCCGGTTCGCCACTCTCCTTGACTGTGCCCAAAATATCGAGCCAGAGGTCTTCCCACTCGTCAGCCGTCCAGCTGTAATCGCGCTGGAAGCGGGGAATGCGGTAGCTCAGGCCGTTTCCCAGCAGCTGGCGAAAGGTCGAGTTGGAAGTGTTAAAATTGGTCGCTGCCGCCACTAAAGCCTCCGAACCTATTGTAACGCCCATCGGATGGCGAAGAGCTGGTTCATCGCCGCGCGCTGGTTTAGCTTGCTTTCGACCGTCGCGATTAGCTCTTCGCGCTGGCGGTCGATGTCGTCCTGGGCGTCGAACAGGGAGCGGCGCTTATCGTTTCGCTGTCGCTCCAGGGCGCGGATCTGCTTCTGGCCGTCGAGCTTCTCTTCGAGTGTCAGCGCCATCGTCGCGGCGCGGCGGGCCTCCTTGATTTGCCGGTCAATCTCCTTGATCTATCGCTCCAGGCCCACTTTCAGGTCGTCCGCCCAGCCGTCGAGCTTCGCGGCCTCCGCTTCGAAGAAACGCGCGTTGCGCTGGGAGGCGCCCTGCTGGATGTCGGCGCGCCGTTGGCCCGAAATGCGTTCGAGGCTTGTTGGCCCTTCGACAGGCTCAGGACGAACGGGACTCGACGGGCCGCAGACGGTGGCCGGGAGCGAGAGAAGCCTCCGTGCGGCCTCGTCGTCAAGCGGCTCACCGTCGTCATCGATGGCGGCGAGGATGAGGTGATCTTCGGACTGATCGAGGGAGTCGATGGTGAGAAGCGATGCCTCCAAGAACCCACTCCGCCCGATGTATTGTTCGAGGGCGGTCACGCGCCCTTCGTAGTCACTGAGCTGGAACTGGACTTCCGCCGCCGGAAGATCGCGGCCCTTCGCCTGGAGCAGGACCCATTCGGCGAGGGGATGATTGAGGCGGTAGGTGTGGGCCTCGCCGGAACGCCGGGGCAGTTCGTAGAGGCCGGTCGGGATGTCGGCGGGAGCGGGGGATTCGCGGAGCTGAAACGAGGAGTCGGTCTGGGAGACGGCGCGATTTCCGAGCTCGTGCAGCGTTAGCCTCATCAGGAGTTGTTCGAACCGGTTGAGCACCGCCTTCGACGATTCGTCCTGGACGCGGAGCTTTTCGCGGACTTCGTCATCGAAATTTTCAAGGAGCTTGCGGCGGGTCTGGGTCATCGCTTCGTTGATCTCGAAGCTCAACTCCAGCTGGAGCTGGCCGAAGGCCTGGCCGATCTCGTCGTTGGTGCGGCATCGCTGATAGATGTCGTTGATGCGTTTCTCGAAGTCCACGCCCGATTCGAGCGCGCCGAGCACCTCGTCGCTCGCGCCGAAGACGCCTTCGAAGAGCTGAAACTTTTGCGCGAGCAACTCGTAGACGCGCCGATCGGCTTCGTTCTTGCGATTGACGAAGTTGACCACGACGACGTCGTGTTTCTGGCCGTAGCGGTGACAGCGGCCGATGCGCTGTTCGATGCGTTGGGGGTTCCACGGGAGGTCGTAGTTGACGACGAGGGAGCAGAACTGGAGGTTGATGCCCTCCGCGCCCGCTTCGGTGGCGATCATGATCTGGCCCTCGCCCTGGAAGTAGTCGACGAGAGCGGAACGCATATCGGCCGTGCGGGAGCCCGAAACGCGGTCGGTTCCCCGATGTTGTTCCAACCAGTCGCGGTAGATGGCCCTGGACCCTTCGTCGGTGTTCGAGCCGTTGAAGAGGACGATGCGGTCCTTCCAGGGGCTTTCCGCCAACAGGGCCAACAAGTAGCTCTGGGTGCGCCGGGACTCGGTGAAGATGATGGCCTTTTGCTCCGCGCCGATCTCGGTCGCTTTGGCCATAGCGACGTGAAGCGCCTGGAGCAGCCTTTCACCCTTGGCGTTGCGCGTGATGGAGGTAGCGAGCCGCACGAACGCGTCCAGGTCGGCTATCTCGGCTTCAATCGCAGCGCGGTCCGCCGAAGATGGGGGAACGGGCGGGGCATCCTCCTCAACCCATTCCTCAAGCGTCTCGTCGAGCGCTTCGTAGTCCTGGTCCAGCTCTTCGTCGAGCGATTCCTCGGGCTGCTGGCCACGGAGACTGGCGCGGAGGCGGTTGGACATCGTGGCGAGCGCCCCTGCGATGGCGAAGGTTGACGAAGCGAGCAGCTTGCGCAGCACCATCGTCATGAGCATTCGTTGGCCAGACGGCAGAGCCATGAGGTTCGGGCGGCGTAGGTACTCGGACACTGCTTCGTAGAGACGGTCCTCGGTCTCCGCGGGGATGAACTCTTCGAGCATCGCCATGCGCCGGGTGAAGGGGATGTAGGCAGTGACCTGGCGGCGCAAGGTGCGGTGGCAGATTGGCTGGAGGCGCGCCTTTAGGGTCTGGAAGACCTCCTGCTGGGTGAGGTTCGAGAACTGTTCGCGGAAGCTCTTGAGGTCGCCGAAGGCGTGCTCGTCGATAAAGCTGATGAGGCCGAAGAGTTCGAGGAGGGAGTTCTGGAGCGGCGTGGCGGTAAGGAGCAGCTTATGGCGATCCTTGAGCGCCAGCTTCAGCGTGTTCGCGATCACGTTCGAGGGCTTGTAGACGTTGCGAAGGCGATGGGCTTCGTCGATGACGACGAGGTCCCACGGGGTGGTGGCAACATCGGAGGCCTTGCTCCGAGCGAACTGGTAGGAGCAGATGACGATGTCGCCGCCGGTTTCGAAGGGCCGGAAGTTCCCCTGCTTGATGTAGGCGTTGTAGGACTTCGATTCGAGAATGCGGCAGGGGAGGAAGAACTTCTCGGTGAGTTCCTGGCGCCACTGCTTGCGGAGGTTCGAGGGCGTGATGATCAGAAGGCGTCGCTTGCGTTCCGCCCAATGCTGGGAGAGGACGAGACCCGCCTCGATGGTCTTGCCCAGGCCAACTTCGTCGGCGAGCAAAGCGCCTTTAGAGAGCGGCGATTTGAAGGCGAAGAGGGCCGCATCGACCTGGTGGGGGTTGAGGTCGACCTGGGCGCTGGCGACGGCGCCCGCGAGCTTCTCCAGGCTGTCTGGCGGCTGCCGGCGGGTCAGCTCATGGGCGTAGTACTTCGCGTGGTAGTCGGTCAGATTCAAGCTGGTTGCCCCGCACCGCGGGCCAACGCGAGGGGCTGCCGCGAGCTGGCGGCGGCAGCCCACAAACGCGTCGCAAGAAGCGCAGTTGGCTGGCCCGCTGAGGTGTGGATGACAACCCGTGTCATTCTGTCCGCCTTCCGTCGGCTGGGGGCCAGTGTAAAACGAATCGGAAACGAATGCCTCGTTTGGGCATTGGACGCTTGTTGAGTGCGTCTGCTCGAAGCTAAAACACTCGCGAAAGCGATGACGTTCTTGAAGGGCGTGGGCGGCCCTCACCCCCCGGCCCTCTCTCCCGACCGCGCGGGAGAGGGGGAGCAAGACTCTCTCGACGAAGGGCGTGGCCGTGAGTTCGAGGCCGAGCACGGGACGAACCTCGTTGATGGCGCGAATACCAGCGGAGGCGCGGTAGCGGTGCGACTCGTCCATGGGCAGGACCAGGTCTGGAAGGCCCGCGAGGTAGTGGAAGTAGCTCTGGCCGATTACTCGGAGAGGCGCTTGATGCGGGGCGAGCGACCACCCCGGACCTCGGAGATCTTCGAGATGTTGAAGATGTTGATCTTGCAACTGACGAGCTGGCCGCGGGACTCGTAGTTGTCGCCCGGCGGACGCCCGCGGCGGGCTTCACTCAAAAAATTGACGGAATCGTTGTGCGATGACGGCATAGCATTCGCAAGCGAGCTCTTCCAGCGCGGACCGGTCGAGGATGGTCATGTCCCCGCGATGGTACGTCACGAGCCCGGCATTCTGGAGGGCGGCGGCGGATATCGCGACGCTGGGGCGGCTGACGCCCAGCATCTGGGCGAGGAACTCCTGGGTGACCGGAAAGCGGTCCGTGCCCGCCTGATCGTGCGTCATGAGCAACCAGCGCGCACAGCGCGCATCGACGTGATGGGCGCGATTACACGCAGCCGACTGGGCGACGAGCGCAAGCATAAGCCCGCTGTAGCGATTCAGCAGCCGCATCAATTCAGGATTCCTTGCGCGTTGGCAGAGGAAGTCTTCGGACCGCATGCGCAGGGCTTCTCCCGGCACCTGGGAGACGAGGGCAAGGTTCGAATCCGTGACACCAAGGTTCAGCGGGGCGCCGGTCATCCCTTCCCGGCCCACCGTCGCGACCTCGATCATCATCCCGTTTTCGAGGACGGTGAGGACCGAAATGATGCCGCTCGTGGGGAAGTAAACGTAGTCGGTGTCGTCGCCTGCTTCTTGCAACGTTTCGCGCATTCGAAGCGGATAGACTTCAAGCAGTCCACTGAGCTGTGCGTACCCTTCTTCGCTCAGGGCGGCGAGGATGAGGTTGGCGGGCCTCGGCGGACTGGATGAGAGCGCTACGGTGCGCTGGAGTGCGGGTGTCGCGGTAGGTCTTTCCATGACGGCTGAACTCGACATGCGCGGTACTCCTTATTCTTGCCGGTCGCGCCCGTTCATCGGTTGAAGTGGGCGGCCACCGCTGTTTCGAAAATGTGGGTCGCTGGGAATGACTGGCTTAGGGCGCCGGTTCCATCGTGCGGGCGTCGTAAAACGTTGCGCGGTTTCGGTGGATGGTTTGGTCTTGCCTTCTGTCCAGGAGGGCTGCCTGGCGGTCAAACGTGGCACGAACCGCCCCGTGAGCGGCGCGGACTGCCTGCTTGGCATTGCGCTGTGGCTTGTTCCCTAAGATGTTCGTGTTCATCCGTGGTCTCCTTCATCAGGGTCAACATTCTCAACCCCGTTGTGTGGTCATCTTCCCTGAGCCGCGCTTTCATTCGCACTACAGGCATCTGGCCGACGTTGCGAATCCATTACAGGGATCGCGACTGTCCCGGGCGCCTCCGGCGGAAAGCGCACCAATAAGGCGACGCGAACCCGCTAGACGGTCCGTTGTGTCCCGACCGCGAGGGAATGCCAGATGGCAAGAAACACGACCGAACCGATGATGGCGAGGACGAGGCTTCCGGGGTTGAATCCAGTCACGCCCCCCAGGCCGAGCGCCGAGCCGATGAGCCCGCCCACGAATGCGCCGATGACGCCGATGAACGTCGTGACGAGGATTCCGGCCAGTCCGCGGCGCCCGTCCGGCCCAGGCATGATGAGTTGCGCGATGGCGCCCGCGAGCAGGCCAAATACGAGTAGTGCCATGATTCCCATGGTGTACCTCCAGGCTGCTGGTTCTCCTGAGGACTGAGCATGCGTCGGGAAGGTGTGCCCTTGCGCGTCGTGCGTGTCCTGGTAGCAGCTGATCCCATCGTCAACCGGGGATGGTTACGGACGGATCAGCGAATGACGGCCGCGCATTGCAGAAAGCTCTCAAGGGCGCCATGGATGCGGTCGAATGACGAACTCGGCGCCACGCGTTCTCATCGGCCAGCCGGGCGAAGGGAGGACCACTTCGTGGCGCATTTGCGGCGACTGCTCCGAGATCCACGGGCGATGCGATGAACTACCCTTCAGCCGCCAGGTCCGAGAATCAGCCAGATTCGGCGTCGGGCTGGAACATATAGCCGATGCCGGGAAGGGTCTTGATGATCACCGGGGCGCTCGGCGTCTCCTCGATCTTCTGTCGGAGTCTTGAGACCCAGACACGGAGATACTGGAGGTCGTCCCGGTATTCTGGACCCCAGACTTTGCTGAGAAGTTCACCGCTGAGGATGACTTTGCCGGAGTTGGCTGCGAGATGCTGGAGGAGTTGCCATTCGGTGCGCGTGAGCGCGACCTGTTTGTCGTCGCGGTACACAAGGCGCTTGCCGAGATCCACGGTTATTTTACCGGCACGCACCACCTGGTCCGGGGCGACGCCCGCCGTCCGCCGGAGCACGGCACGGATGCGCGCGGCCATCTCGTCGGCGCCGAAGGGCTTGACAATGTAGTCGTCCGCGCCAAGTTCCAGCCCGCGGACCTTGTCTACTTCACGGTCACGCGCGGTCACGAGGATGACGGGCACCGCGGAGCGTTCACGCAAGGCACGGAGCACTTCGTGCCCGTTCATTTCCGGCATCGCCACATCGAGGAGCACGATATCCGGGCGGTTGCTTTCCGCCATCGTCAACGCTTCTTCGCCATTCGATGCCGTGATCACGCGGAACCCCTGGGCGGTGAGTTCCAGCCGCAACAGCCGGATCATCCCTAATTCGTCATCGACGGCAAGGACCAGCGGCTCGTTTGCCAATTGTGGCACCTCAAACGGCAGCTTACAGGGCGAAGACGAACGTTGTCACCTGTTATGCGTTTGTAACGCGTCCGGGCGTAGGCTCGGAGTAAGTGACGTGCCCGCCCACGGTCCGGCGCCGGATTCGCTCCTGACGTTCGACCGTGGCGGAAGGGTGGCGACCTTGCGAAAGGAAACAGAATGCCGGTGTCCATGAGAATTGCCCGCTCTGTTTCCTGCTATGCGGCTCCGCTGTGAACACACTGGGGCCCGGCGCCCACGTCTGCCAGATTTACGACGAGGACCCCGAGGAGCAGGAAGCGGTAATCGCCCCGTTTCTCAAGGCGGGCCTCGATGCGGGTGAGCAAGTTTTCTACGTCTCCGACGACAGCTCGGGCGCCGATGTCCGCCGTTGGCTCGACCGTGCGGGAGTCGATACCAGCGAGCGAATCTCGGCGGGCGCGCTCATGTTACGGACTCGCGAACAGTGGCGCCCGGCGGGAGAACTCGACTGGGCACGGCACGCGGAGCAGGTGACGCCGATCATCTCCGAAGCGCGAAGGCTCGGCTTTGCGGGTATCCGGTTTGGTTTCGAAGCGACCTGGACGCTTGACCCCGACATCCCGGCCGGTGCGCTTCGCGATTGGGAATCGACGGTTAGCACGCTCCTTGATCCCGATTTCCCGACACGAGTTGTCTGTCAATACAGCCGTCGAAGAATGTCGGCGGATGTCCTGAAGAGCGCCCTTGCCACCCACGCTGCGGTGGTCGTCGGAAACGACCTCAGCTGGAATCCCTATTACGAGGCGTCCTTCGTCCTCCGCGATGCTTCCGACGACGATCGCGTCACCTGGATGATTTCGCAGATCCAGGCGGGGAGCGTGTCGGCGAATCTCCGCGAACAACGAATCCGATCGGACGGGGTCCTTGCGGCAGCGGCTGGGGACTTCGCGCAACGTGAGGTCCATCGCGACGGCGCCGAGAGATCCGCCAAATCGCTGCAACTCGCGAACGACGCCACGGAAGAACTGCTGACGCTCGTGTCCCATGAGCTGCGCACGCCGCTGACCGTAATCGCGGGAATGGCGACGTATCTCTCACAGGACGGAGGCTCTGCGGAGCTTCGGCAGGAGGCGACGCGCGAGATCGTTTCTGCTACCCGTAGGATGGCGCGAGCAGTGGAAAACATGCTCCTCCTTTCGCACTTCGAACATGACGCCTCCGAGCCCGAACCGATCCTGGCCCAGGAGATCCTCAACGAGGCCTTGGCCCTTCACGCGGATCAATCTCCTTTCGCGGTCGTAGACCACGTTGACGCGGCCAGTCGCGAGATCCTTGTCGGGGTGCGGTCCTGGTCCGTCATTGCACTCGCGAACCTGCTGCACAATGCCGAGCAGTACGGCGACGGGTATGAACGAAACCGTGTCGAACTGGAAAGGCTTGGCGACGAGGTCCAGTTCCGTGTATGCAACTCCGGAAGGGTCTTCAGCGACGACGAGTATGAGAGCTTCTTCGCCCCGTTCTTTCGTGGCGCCGATATCAAGGAGACCATCCCTGGCGCGGGCCTTGGCCTCACGACGGCCCGGCGGTTGGCGGAGGCCCAGGGCGGGCGGCTCCTGGCTCGCGAGCGCCCGGAAGGCGGCGGGTCGATGTTCACCCTCGCTTTGCCGGCGTACACCGGCGATCTCACGGAGCGATAGTGAGACAGCGCAACAAGGGACAAACAGCCTGATCGCCTTCGACAGGCTGCTCCGGAACACGGGTCCAAGCGCGGGATTTGCGACGAACGGCCGAGATGTCATTTGGTAGCCCCGGTCCCGCAGTGGCCGGGGACCACCGCTACCAACGGGCGCCCTGACCATATGCAGGGTGCCCATGCCCCGAGGCAAGCGACAAGGAGTTGGGCACCCGACGGCCATCAATTGCTCTTGGCATCCGGGCCGTGACCCCCGGCCACTGCGGGACCGGGGCTACGATGGGGTGCGTTCCCAGAGATCGGTTCTTACGCAACGTTTCATCGGAGGTTGCGGCCGTGGGCCATCGACGACGGGGACCACCGCTACCAATTCCGGCGCCCTGCACCATATGCAGGGTGCCAATGCCGCGAGGCAAGCGACAAGGAGTTGTGCACCCGACGGCCATCAATTGCGCCTGGCATTCGGGCCGTGACCCCGGCCACTGCGGGACCGGGGCTACGATTGGGTGCGTTCCCAAAGGTCGGCGCTGACGCAACGTTTCATCGGTGGTTGCGGCCGTGGGCCATCGACGACTCGGCGGGGCGAACGGGGGGAGTTCGGCGGCATGGGCGGCGGTGAGCTAGGCGGCGAACTCGAACTCAACGCGTGTCGTGAAATCTGTTTCCGCAAGCCAGTTCCGGAACTCCCGTTCCTGGCCGCAGTTTCGGCAAGAGCCGCGGCTCATCAGGCCGTCCGGTTCTTCTATTCGCCAATGATGGGATGCGCCAAGGCATGCTGCTGTGGTCGTGGCCGTCATCGCGGTGGTGGGTTCAAGCGTCGCTGTTGGGTTCATGGTGGCTTCCTTAGCTGGTATGTCGGAAAGGTACCGCGAATGTCCTTGCGTATTGCTTAACGCGCGGACGGTCCGGGTAACAAGCCCATCTCATTTGATCCAGGACGTGAGGGGCGCCATGGAAGCTACCCTCCCGTGGTCACCGACGTTCCAGGCCGATTGTGTGAAACCATGCCGCCGCCGTGGCTGGCCCTGTCATGCTGCGACCCAGGGGTGGTGAGGCGGCCAAGGGGTTCCAGCGGTCGCATCGTTTGCGACCGCTGCTATTCGACGTTTCCGTCGGTCGGCGCGATGGGAAGGCTGAACCCGAAGCGCGCCCCTCCTTCCGGGAGCGCCTCGGCCATCATGGATCCACCCTGCGCACCGACCAGTCGCTGGCACACCGTCAGTCCAAGCCCAATTCCAATAATCGTGGAAGACCTCTGCAAACGGAAAAATGGTTGGAACACGTTTTCGAACTCAGCAGGGTCCAGTTGCGGGCCCGAGTTGGCTACGCTTAGCAGCAATTTGGGCGAGTCCACCCGCACCTCCACTGATATGGGCGCGTGCGCATCGCCATACCGTTCTGCGTTGGTAAACAGGTTCAGGATCACCTGTTCGAGCGCGTCCCTGTCGGCGAGGACGTCGGGCAACTCGTCTGGGAGATCAACGCAGACCTCGCGCGCGGGGAAGCGGCGTTTATGCGACGCGACGACTTTTCCCAACACGCGTTGAAGAAGGACCGGTTCGTTTTCCAGTTGGCCCGATTCCGCCTTGGCGAGACTCAACAGCGTTGCAACGATGGATTCGAGACGTTCGGAGCGGTCGACAATTTCGCTGAGCGAATCCGAAAGGTCCCCTTCGGGAATAGATGCCTGGGCAGCGAGCAGCTGCGCGTTTCCCGCGATGATCGCAATCGGTCCGCGGAGTTCGTGCGCGACGAACCCGACGAATTCATCCTTCGCGGTCGTTTCCTGTCTCAGCAATGTGGCCTCGGCTCGTCGCGTCACGAGATACGCGAGCGCTGACACCATTGTCACGGTAAGGACTGCAAGACCGATTGCTGCCACTGCGGAGATCCGCGCGAGATCCGTCGCCCGCGCTTCCCGGCGAGCGACTTCCGACGTGGTGACACTGCGAAGGACACCCAGCCGCCCGCGGATCTCATCCAGGAGCTCCTTGCCGGGGCCTTCGACTAATGCCACCCTGGCCGATTCTGCATCCGCCGCCCGGAGCGCGACCGAGTTCGATAAGTCAGCGACTTTTGCGTCCAAAATCGGCCGGAGCTCGCGCAGCCGCGCCGCTTGCTGCCTGTCGTCTTCCGTCAGGGCGGTGGCTTTTGCAAACTCCGCGTCCAAACGCGAAAGTCCGTCGCGGTACGGTTCTAGAAACCTGTCGTCACCGGTGATGAGGTACCCGCGCTGCCCCGTTTCAGAGTCCACAAGCGCCAATAGCACACCGTCGAGGGCCAGGCTCGTCTGGTTCCCCTCGCTGCGGGCGGAGACGGTGTTTCGGTAGTCGATACTTGCCCAAAGCATGAGCGCGACCAGGGCAACTTCGGCGAAGCAAAGTCCGAGGGTCGCGGCGCCCACGCCATCACGCCATCCCATGCGCTTCAAGAAGCTCGACATATCTGGCGCATTCTAACGCACGGGAGGCTATGTCGCGTGGTAGTCGGTCGGATTCAAGCTGGGTATGTCTCTTCGTCCCGCCCGTTCAAGCCGTCCAAAAGGATCGGTGCGCCTACCAACCATCGCCGTTAACAAATCACTAACGCTTCCTGCCGAATCGCGTCGCCCATCGCCGGGTCACATTCGGTTGCGGGGATGGGCACGCTTCTTCCGCGGGCACAGTCCGTGGCTGGTCGGTGGAACATAACGTGGCGTATCGCGTTTTGCTAACCGCTTGCTAACGCGCGCGGCTCTGATGTGTCGCGACACGGGTGCGCACGCCGTCATCCTCGCCCAATTGCGGGAGGTCGCTTCCGCCACATCGAGTGTTACTCTAGGCCCACGATCAAGACTGCCGGCGCCGAGCTTTCGCTAGCTGGGCGGCGCACCACGGCGGATGGAGAAGGCGCGCATGGGTAACGGTTCAACAGAGCAGGACATCGTCATCGAAGCGAAAGCGGTCGTGAAGACCTACGACACCGGGAACGTGAAGGTCCTTGCCCTCCGAGGCGTCAGCCTCCGCGTCAAGCGCGGCGAGATGGTCGCGATCATGGGCCCCTCGGGCTGTGGCAAGACCACGTTGCTCAACAACCTCTCCGGACTCGATGACTTCGATACCGGGTCGGTCGCCATCAACGGCCAGGACATCACGCGCATGCCGGATGACAAGAAGACCGAGTTTCGTGCCAGGGACATGGGCTTTGTCTTTCAGACGTACAACCTGTTGCCTGTTCTCAGCTCTGTTGAAAACGTCGAACTTCCGCTGATCGTTTCCGGGACGAAGCCGAAGGTTGCGCGCGAAATGGCGCTCGCCTCACTCGACAAGGTGAACCTCCGTGATTGGGCCAATCAACGCCCATCCCAGCTCTCCGGTGGCCAGCGCCAGCGCGTCACCATCGCCCGCGCGCTCGTCAACAGACCCTCCATCATGTGGGCCGATGAACCCACCGGCGCACTCGATTCGAAAACCGCGACGGAGATCATGGACCTGATCGTGGAGCTCAACCAGACCGCGAACCAGACCTGCGTCATCGTCACGCACGACCCCAAAGTCGCCGCCCGCTGCCATCGCACGATCCACATGGCGGACGGCGTCATCGAGCGCGAGGATTCGCAGGCCCAGATGCTCGCATCGGTTGCGGCGCACTAACGTGAACGAACTCTTTGGCCTTTCGATGACGTACATCGCCGCGGGGTGCATCGCCGCCACGGCGCTCATTCTCGGCTTCGTCGCCCTCATCGCCGTGCGCAACCCGGTCATGTTCAAGATGGGCCTGCGGAACATCCCCCGCCGCAAGGCACAGACGTCCCTCATTGTCGTCGGCCTCATGCTCTCCACATTAATCATGAGTGCCGCCTTTGGCACCGGGGACACGCTCACGAGCAGCGTTACCGCCGAGGTCTACAACGTTCTCGGCGAGGCGGACGAGATCATCTCCTGGGACACGGACAAGGAAGCGAAGGCGCAGAACGAACAGCTTATTCCGCTCGCCACGGTGGAGGAGTGGCAAAAGCAGTTCGCGAATGACCCCGATATTCAGGCGTTCGTGCCATTTCTCAACGAACGATTACCGGTTCAGAACCAGCGCACCCGTCTCAACCAGGCGTCCGCGAGCATCGTTGCCTTTCGCGCCGAGGATGCCCAGGCGCTCGGCGGATTAAAGGATACGAACGGGCGGGCGGTCACGCTCAGCGGGACGGAAATCGCAGTCAACCGGGAGCTTGCGGATTCCATCGATGCCCGCGTCGGCGATACGATCGTGGCATTCTACGAACGCCAGCCGGTTAACCTGACGGTCAAAGCCATCGTCCCGAACGAAGTCCTCAGCGGGGCCTTCGATACATCGGGCAAGGAAGGGGCAGCGGTCGATTTCGCGTTCCTCTCCCGGCTCACCGGCAGGGGCGCAAACGCGGATGGCGTTTTCGTTTCGAACCAGGGCGGCGTGAAAAGCGGGATCGGCCACTCGGACGCTGCCACAGCCAAGATCGAGACCGTCCTCGAAGGTACGCCCTACAAAGTCGAACCGTTCAAGAAGGACAGCATCCGCTTCGCTGAACTGATCGGCAACGCCTTCACGACCATTTTCGTGGTCTTTGGTCTATTTTCCATAGCGGCGGGGATCCTCCTCATCTTCCTCATCTTTGTCATGCTCGCCGCCGAGCGAAAGCCGGAGATGGGCATGGCCCGCGCCGTGGGGGCGAAACGCAGCCAGCTCGTCGAATCGTTCCTCGCCGAGGGCATGGGATACGATCTCGGCGCGGCCATTGTCGGTCTCGTTGCAGGCATGGGTGTCACGCTCGCCATGGTCGCGATCATCAAGGCTTTCGCCGGCGATGCTCTCGGACTCGACCTCACGGTCACGTTCACGCCCCGCAGCCTCGCTGTCGCGTTCTGCCTCGGCGTTATCACCACGTTCATTGTGATCTTCATCGCCTCCTGGCGCGCCAGCCGTCTCAACATTGTCTCGGCGATCCGCGACCTGCCCGAATCCCACCCGTTGAACCCGGAAGAAGGCACATGGATCGGTTATCTCCGCGCCGTCCTCAACGGTGTGGTCGCCCTTGCCTTTCCCCTTGGCCTGGCGATGTTGCTCGTCGGCCCGGTCGGACTTGTCTTCGGCCTGGCGCTTATGCTCGTTGGCCTCATCAGCCCCTGGGTGTACTCGTTCCGGGGTTCGAATCATGGCGCCGCGAGAGACATTCGCACCGCTGATGGCGCTGCCCGCTGGCCGTGGCTCATGGGCATTTTCGTGCCCGTCCTCGGTTGGCTGCTCGTCCTCCCCTGGTATTTCATCGCGCGAATCCTCGTGCGCACCTTCCGCGACCGAAAACCGGAGAGTCTGCCTTCCTGGCTCCCTGTCCTCGGCATCCTTATCCCGCCGCTGGTCGGCTTCCCGCTTGTCTTGCTCCAGGGGTCGCGTGCGCGCATCTCATGGTCCACCGCGATCGGCGCCGCGTTCGGGATTGCTGGCCTGGCGCTTATTTACGGCGGGCTGGACCAGGATCGTCAGTTCTATTTCGCCCTCGGCGTCTCCCTCGTGGCCCTGTGGGCCGCGGTGACGCTTCGCTATTTCCGTATCGCGGAACGACTATCCTTCACGGTCACGAGCCTCGTCGTCCTGCTCTTCTGGTAT
Source organism: Dehalococcoidia bacterium (assembly GCA_034437915.1). Lineage (GTDB taxonomy): Bacteria > Chloroflexota > Dehalococcoidia > Tepidiformales > Tepidiformaceae > JACRBT01. Next base: position 16,873 of record DAOTTM010000109.1, read on the forward strand.
CTCGCCCCGGCAAACAAACTTGAATGGCTGACCGGTGAACTCAACGGCGACATCGAGATGTTCTTCCTCAGCGGGATGGTCATGGTCACGTGCGGCGTCTTTATCATCGTCTATAACGCCGACATCATTCTCCCCCTGCTCGCGCGCTTGGGCGGACGCTTCGGACGCATCACGCCGGCCATTAAGACGGGTATCGCCTACCCGCTCACGGCCCGCTTCCGCACCGGCATGACGATGACCATGATTGGCCTGATCATGTTCGCCCTCGTCGTAAACGCCACGCTCAACAAGAACTTCTCGAACGCCTTCCTTAACGATGACACTCGTGGTGGCTTCGATCTCCAGCTCCAGGTCAATTCCAACAACCGCATTGACGACCTTCGCGGAGCGCTGGAAAAAGGAGGGGTCGACCTCTCCCCCGTCCGCGGGATTGGCGAAGCGCGTTTCGCCCTCCCATCCGAAGCCGAAGTGGAGAATCGCGACAAGCGCGTTCACAAGGGCAAGGTGGAAGAGTTCAGCCGGTATACCTTCCTCGGCGCGGACGAGGGCTTTCTGAAAACGACAACGTTGCCAATGATGTTCCGCGCCAAGGGCTATGATTCGGATCGCGCCATCTGGGACGCGATCGCGGCGAAGCCATCGCTTGCCGTGCTCAACTCCGCCGTCACGGCCAACGCTGGCGGATTCGGACCGCCCGTGGATACCGAGATCCTCAAGCTCGACCCTCTCGCCGCCGGCTTCCAGCCGTTCAGCCTCCAATTGCGCGACCCAAGCTCCGGGAAGACGACCGAGATCACCGTCATCGGCCAGATGAAAGATGTGGCGGACACCTTCGTTGATCTCTCGGATCCGGGGGGCGGCGACGGCATCGGCGCGATCATCACCGGCAAGGCCACCGTCCTCGCGGCGTTCCCCGATTCCAAAACCCAGCGGTATTATATCGCGCTGGCCCCGGGCGCCGATGCTCGGGCATATGCCAAGACGGTCGAATCCACCCTCGTTGAAGCCTCCGCCGATTCCATCAGGAAGCTCATCGACGATCAGCAGCAGCTCCAAACCGGGTTCTTGTTGGTCTTTCAGGGCTTCATGGGGCTCGGCCTTATCGTGGGAATCGCGGCGCTGGGAGTGGTTGCCTCGCGCGCCGTGGTCGAACGCCGCCAACAAATCGGTATGCTCCGTGCCATCGGTTACCAGCGAAATATGGTCGCGCTGAGCTTCCTCTTCGAGTCCGGCTTCATCGCTGTTTCCGGTATTCTCCTTGGGCTGGGCCTGGGACTTTCATTGGCCTGGGTGCTGTTCACCAGTGGTGCCATCAGCGACTCGACGCAAGGCCTCCCGTTCGCCGTGCCGTGGCTCGAGATCGGGATCGTTTCGGCCATCGCCTTCGCCGCATCGATGCTGATGACCTACCTTCCTGCGCGCGCCGCCTCTCGCGTCCCAATCGCCGACGCGCTGCGCTACGAATGAGTGGCGGCAAGCCAGCTGCTGCCGTGGAGCACTCCCCTTGAGCGATCTTGCCTGTCGATACACGTCAAACCGCCGGTGGACCGATCCGGAATCGGGATGGTGTCAGCGGATTTCGGGCAGGTGACGGACGCGCTTTCGCTGTCCACCTTCGTTTGCAAACGTGTACGCGGGTATGTAGACTCCCGAATTGATTAACGGGAGGCATTCCATGAATTCTAGCAATCGATACAGGCAGGCCGCCGGGCGAGGATTGACCCGCCGCGGGTTGCTCAGCCGGTCGGCTCTGGCTGGCGTGGGCGTTGCCGGGGCGGCCCTTGTGGGCTGCGGCGGCGACGATGACTCTTCTTCGAACAAGGTCGATATCAACGACCAGCCGACGGCAACGCCACGACCGGCTGTGGCGTTCAAGCGTGGCGGCAAGCATGTCTCCGTGTGGGAAACCGAACCCTCCGGCACGCTTGACCCGCACATGGTGAAGCCCGGCTTCGTCGCGCCACCTGCGATCGGCGTGTTCAACGGGTTCATCCGCCAGGACTTCGAAGACCTCGGAAAGATTATCGGCGAACTTGCTTC
>DAOTTM010000110.1:0-9878 GCA_034437915.1 Dehalococcoidia bacterium
ATTCTCCAGCTTGTCGGGCTGCGGACTGAATCCAGCGCGGGGAGGCGTTGACCGGGGACGGAGGACGCCCGGTGTCTCATGACTGGCAGTGTACTCGTTGACACACGCGCGCGTGTTACGTCGGCTCAGGTTGTGCGGGAGTCAAGGTTTTTGCACGGCACGCGCCGGGTTCCGGACGCCTCGACCGTGAGCCTGTTGAACGGTCGAAGGGGCCAGTCGCATTCGAGTGTGACGGGCCCTTCGACAGGCTCAGGGCGAACGGAACCCAACACGTGGCCGTGCAAAACTCTGACGCCCACCCGTTCGATTTCCGCTTGCGGCGTCCTTCGGCCAATTCTGCTACCCTGCGCCCGTGGATTTCATCAAAGTCGATCGGCTCCCGGAACTGCGCGATCCAATAGCGGTGGTCGCCTTCGCCGGTTGGAACGATGCAGCCAGCGCTGCCACAACGGCCGCAAGGTTCGTCGTCAAGCGTCTTGGCGCGCGCAAGTTCGCGACGCTGGATCCCGAAATGTTCTTCGACTTTAAGGAACGCCGACCGGCTGTACGGATGACCATGCGGGGCGATCGGGAAGTGCAGTGGCCGCAACAAGATTTCTTCTTCGCGCGAAACCCGTCCGGACCACACGATATCGTTATCGCGGTCGGAGTCGAACCACATCTTCGTTGGCGCACCTTCGCCGATGGCCACACCTCGCTCTTTCGCGACCTTGGTGTGGCGACGGTCGTCTCGCTGGGTGCGCTCATGGCCGATGTACCGCATACGCGCTCGCCGCGCATAACGGGCACGGCACAGGACCCGGACGTCGCCGCTCGTCTCAATCTCACGACATCCCGTTACGAAGGGCCAACGGGCATCGTCGGCATCATGCACGAAGGGTTGCGGCGGGGCAGTGTGACTGCGGCCAGCCTGTGGGCGAACGTCCCCCACTACGTGACAACCGCACAAAACCCCGGGGCCACGATGGCCCTCCTGAAGCGCCTGGAGACCATCCTCGGCCTCACGTTCGACCTTCGCGAACTCTCAACGGCGAACGACCGCTTCATCGCCGAAGTAAACGCCGCCCTTTCCGGCAACCCGGACGTCCAGGCCTACGTTGCCCGCCTGGAGGCGGCGATGGATTCGGGCGACGTGCCAGAACCCGCGGGCGAAGACCTGCTCGGCGACATCGAAGCGTTCCTGCGAGGCCAGCGCGACGACTGAACAGCCCTCAGATGGAAAATTGGAGGCCCATGGTCCCCTTGATGGCGTTGATTTCGCCGAGGTGCATGAACCCGTGCGTCATCACCACCTGGCGGAACACGCGCCACTTGGGCATTTCGCCCAGCGGTTTGACCATTTGAACTTCCATCAGCGTGTCGAGTGGCACGGTCTTGAGGAACGCGACCGTATCCACCGCGACGGCGCGGGCGTACTCGTTGAGGGCCGCCGGGTCACTGATCGTAAGCGCGCGTGCCAGTTCCATCGTCATGCCCGTGCCTTGGTCCACTTTCGGCAGCGCCAGACGCTCGAAGTAGCCCTTCTCCACCCAGATCGGCTGCTTACGTTGGAAGACGAAGTTGGTGACGTTGTCCGCGGTGCGGACGATGTGCCAGGTGTTGAAGCCGATGCTGACGGTCTTGCCCTCGGGCAGGAAGTTGACCTGCTCGGGAGTGAGGTCTTTGACCGCGTCTGCGAGCCAATCGTTGAGCTGCGTGATGCCGTCAATGAGAATGTCGCGAACGTCCATTGGGGTGCTTCCCTCGGCTGTGATGTGGCGGCAGTGTAGGACAACGCGGTTGGGCGTGCCATGAGCGTAGGATATCCTCTGCAACATGGCTTCGATCGTTATCATCGGCGCGGGAGCAGTGGGTTCGTACTATGGCGCCCTGCTGGCCCGCGCGGGTCACGCCGTCCGCTTCGTTATGCGTCGCGACCTCGACTCCGTCCTTCGCGGCGGACTTCGCATCGAGAGTCCCAAAGGCGATTTTCGCCTCCAAAACGTTGCAGCGTTCGCCACGCCCGAGGAAGCAGGAGTCGCCGATTGGGTGATCTGTTCGCTCAAGGCGACAGCGATCACCGCAGCGGCCGCGCTCATTCGCCCATGCGTCGGGCCGAATACACGCATCGTCGCCCTAATGAACGGCGTGGGCGTCGAACAGGTGCTCGCCGAGGCGTTTGAGCCGCGAAAAGTCTTCGGCGCTATGGCGTTTGTGTGTATTAACCGCGGCGAGCCAGGCATTGTCCGCCACCTGGACTACGGCCGGGTCACGCTGGGGCACCTCGAAGACGACTCCGCGGAGACCGCCCTCCTCAAGGAGTTGTTCGATTCCGCCGAAATCGAATGCTCGGTTGCGCCAAACCTCCGCTACGCCCGGTGGGAGAAGCTCTGCTGGAACGTCCCGTTCAACGGCCTGAGCGTCGCTGCCGGGGGCGTTGGTACGCAGACGATCATGCAGGACCCCGGCCTGCGTGCGATGGCCGAAGCGGCAATGCGCGAAGTGATCGACATCGCCAACGCGGACCTCGAACGGGCAGCGAGCGAGGCCCGCCTGGATGAGTCCGATATCGTGAGGAGGTTGTTCGCCCAGACCGACACAATGGGCGACTATCGCACGAGCATGGTCATCGATTACGTCATGGGGCGACCGCTCGAAGTGGAAGCCATCCTCGGAAACACCCACAAGCGCGCCACGGAACTCAATGTCGATGCCCCGACGGTGCGCAACCTCTACGCGCTCGTCAAAGTCGCTGACAGGCAGCGCCGCGGAATCCTCCAGCGTCTGACGATTGCGGACATCGAGACGGAGTGACCGGGGACGGTCCATTTCGGTTCAGTCTTCGCTATACTAGAACAAATGTCCGTACGGCGTCTGCCCACCATCCTCCACGTCGATCTCGATGCATTCTTCGTTTCGATGGAGCTGCTCCGGCGGCCCGAGCTGCGAGGTCAGCCGGTCGTGGTCGCTGGCGGGCTTGGCCCGCGCGGGGTTGTAAACACGTGCAGCTACGAGGCGCGGGCGTTCGGCGTCCGGTCGGCGATGCCCGTCTCCCAGGCACAGCGGCTCTGTCCGCAAGCCGTCTTCGTCGAATCCGACTACCGCTACTACGGCGATGCGTCACGACGTTTCCACGCTATCCTGCGGGACTTCACGCCCCTCGTGGAGCCCGCGGGCGCCGATGAGGCCTATCTCGATGTGGCCGGCTGTGAACAGCTTTTCGGGGATGGCCAACGGATCGCGGCGGAGATTCGCCGCCGCGTGCTTGACGAAATTGGGATAACGGCATCGGTGGGCGTTTCCGCGAACAAGCTCGTCTCCAAGGTCGCGAGTGACGCGGGCAAGCCGGACGGTCTCGTGGTTGTGCCCGTCGGTGGCGAGGCCGCATTTTTTGCGCCCCGGGGCGTACGCGAGCTGCCGATGGTCGGTCCCAGGACGGCGGAGGCGCTCGCGGAACTGGGCGTGACAACGATTGGGGGAATTGTCGAGCTTCCCCTGACCGTATTGCGTTCCCGCTTTGGCGACCATGGGCGCGAACTGCGCGCGCGTGCCCTGGGCATCTTCGAAGGAGCCGTGCTCGCCGGGCGCGGTATCGCCAAATCCATCTCTCGCGAAACGACATTCGAACACGATGAACCGAACGGCGACCGCCTGCGCGCAGTCCTGCGTGGGCAGGCCGAACGCGTCGCCACGGACCTCGCCGCACAAGGACGCGGCGCTCGCACAGTCCACCTGAAGCTTCGCTTTCCGCCCTTCGAAACACTCACGCGTTCCCATTCACCGGGGACAGCCGTCGATATCGCGGACGCAATCTACTCCGCCGGGCTCGCGCTCTTCGAACGTGCCTGGGCGGAAAACGGCCAACGTCCGGTGCGGCTCATCGGCGTGGGCGTGAGTAACCTCCAGGAGCGCGGCCGACAACTTGCGCTCGGAGAAACGCAGGAACCGGAGGTGGTGGCCTCGGCGGTTGCTTCCCTCAGGGAACGCTTCGGCGATAGCGCGGTGGTGCGGGCCGCCGAACTGGTGCGCCGTCCCGGCGAACGCCGAGCCGATTCCGAGCGCGGTCCCCACGCGATTGCCTGACATCGATACGGCCCCGGCGCTTTGACAACCATCGGCCCCAAGCGACATGCTTCGGCGATGTTTGGGAGGTTTGGAGTGTGAGCGACGCGGACCGGCAGAACTGGATCTCGCTCACGGTTGCGGCCAGCCAACTGGGCGTGAGCGAATCGACCGTGCGGAGGTGGGCCGATAGCGGCGAAGTGCAATCCTACCGCACTCCTGGAGGGCATCGCCGCATCCTCGAGGATGACCTCCGCCGTCTCGTGAGCGCCGCCCACGCGAGCCCAGGGCGGGATACCGACCGCATCAGCGACATCGCCCTCGCCCGTGTGAAGCGGCGTATCTCCCATGGGCGCCAGGGCCACTCCATGGCGGGTCTCGATAGCCTCGGAGACGACGTAAAGGGCCGCTTGCGCCTCCTCGGGCGGCAGCTCGTGGACCTGTTCGCGCGCTATATCGCGTCCGATTCGAAGAAGGACCGCTTCTCCGAAGACGCCCGCACCATCGGTCGCGAATATGGGCGTACGCTCGTCGCGGAAAGAGTGGGCCTCACAACGGCTATCGCCACCTTCAATTCGATGCGCCGCTCGCTTGAAGAGACGGCCTCGCAGATAGCGACGGAGGCTGGGCTCCCGGCGGATGAAGCCGTCGATGCGGTTGAGGACAGCCTCGTGCTCGCGGATATCGTCCTCGAAGGCATGGCCGAAGTGTACGAAGGCGCCATGGACCAGGGCGGTCCGCGGTGATGCCGATTCGCCAAGCAACGGTCGCTGATTCGTCCATGGGTGTCGCTACTTCGCCCCGTCCATCATCTCTTTGAAGCCGTACTTCGCGTGCGGGCCAATGACGATCTGTTCGAAGACGCCGATACCTTTTCGTCGCCCGGATTTCACAAGCGATACGGTCTGCACGTGCAGGTTCGCCATCGGGTTCTCGGTCGCGAGGTCATACGAACCGCCATCGACCTCATCCGGCCCCACCCACATGCCGTGTCCCCACCTTGGCTCGCCGTAGCCGATGCCCTTCATGAGGAAGTGGTAGAGCGGCTGGAACTCGATCGCCATCTCCTTGCCCTTCGGCGGCGTCAGGGTGATGGTCGCGCCGCTAATGTGGCGCGTGCCCTTCGCGAAGGTCAACTGGTGGTCGACGGCAACCTCGGTCTCGGTCGGGTCCGGGAACGGCGTCAGGATTACGCCAGATTCGTGCCAACGCGTTCCATCGGAGTTCTCCGAGACCGTGTAGAGCGTGCAGAGGTCATCCCAGTTGAGGGGCGCCCAGTTCCAGAAGAATTGCGGTGCGGCGGTGGGTGGCGCACCGCGTGGGTCGCGTCCGCCCACGTTGCGGATGCCCCAGGAATGGTCGCGTGAGCCCCACCAGGTGTCCTGGGAAAGGTCGAAGCTCTCGCCAGCGACGCTCAGCTTGCCTGTCCATGAGCAGTGCTGGGTCATACGCGTGTAATCCTGCGCCAGCACGCCGCCGATCCCGCGGCGAAAGAAATGTGGCTCTTCAGCCGGTAATGAGCGCGCCGTGAGTGTGAGGTCCGCGGTGATGCCCCAGGCGTTCTTGGCCACGCGGATACGCAGCTTCTTGAGCGGCTCGATGACCTGCACGCTAATCGGGCCAACGCGCATATCCATGCGGTCGTTGCCGAGCAGGCGTGAGGCGCGGACGAAGTGCTGCGTTTTGCCGTCGGCGATCACGCTGAAGGCGGCGTCCATGATCCCCAGGTTCGGGTAGATTCCCATGGCGATGGCGAAGTACACGCCACCATCCCGCCGATAGCCGTTGAAGAAGTAGCGGTCGTAGAAGTTGCGGTCGCTCGTGGCGACCGTATCGAAGGTGTGGGGCGTCTGGTGGATGAGGTATTCGTCGGCGGGGGTGATCATCTGGCGTTCTCCGGGGCGGATCTGGTGGCAATCTACGTGGCTTGGCCTCGTCGAGTCAAAGCACCGGTTCGTGGAACCCAGGCGGGCCTCGCCCTCGTCCGTTCGAGAAGGCTTTCCCCGCGCGACCTGCTGACGGAGTAGAATTCGCGCATGGGCTTCTATTACGGCTCCAACCAGCCTCCACCCGAAGACGACAAACCTGCCGGTTTCCGAGATATCATCGCGATTTCTTGGGCCGTATTCAGCGTCCTTGCCCTTCCGCTCGGGATCCTCATGGGCGTCGTGGTGTACTTCGTTGTCCTCTTCCTGCTGTTTTCGATTCATTGGACACTTGGCGTTGGCTGGCTCGTGCTCCTCGTGGGTTCGATCCTGGCGCGAGGGATTTGGGAAGCGAAGCACCCGCCCGTTCTGCGATGAATGCTGGAACGTCGCCCGCCCTTGCCGACCGCATCCTGCATGTTCGGGAGCGCGTCGCCCAGGCCTGTCGTCGCGTGGGGCGTGAGCCCGCCGAAGTCACCCTGATAGGCGTATCCAAGACGCAGCCCGCGACGGTGGTGCGGGAGGCAATCGTTCTTGGACTTTGCGACTTCGGTGAAAACCGTGTCCAAGAGGCACTTGAGAAGCAGGAGGTCGTTGATGCGGGCCCCGCCTGGCATCTCATCGGCCACCTCCAGACGAACAAGGCGAAAGCGGTAGCCGGGCGCTTTGCTATACTGCACGGGATCGATTCCGAACGCGTCTTGCTCGCGGTCGCGCAGGCGGCGAGCGCGCCGCAACGGATCATGATTGAGGTCAACGTGGCCGGCGAAGCCAGCAAGTTCGGCGTCACTCTATCCCAACTCTCGGCCCTCGTCGCGCTGGCGCGAACGCTGCCGAACATCCGCCTGGAGGGCCTCATGACCGTTGCTCCGCGACACCCCGACGCCCAAGAAGCGCGGCCGCACTTCACCGCTTTGCGGCGCCTGGCGGCGGAGTTCGGGTTGGCCCGACTCTCGATGGGTATGACGGACGACTTCGAGGTTGCTATCGAGGAGGGTGCAACACACATCCGCGTTGGACGCGCAATTTTTGGGGAAAGACCAGCATGAAAGTTGCGATCATCGGTGGCGGGGTCATGGGGGAAGCGATACTTCACGCGGCGCTTGAACGGAACGTTTTCGATCCTGCGATGGTGACCATCTGCGAAAAACTGGAACACCGCCGCGACCAGCTGCAAAGCGAATACGGGGTGGCGGTGACAACGGACGCGACCGAGGCGATGCGCGCGGCCGACCTCGTTGTCCTTTCCGTCAAGCCCCAGGAAATGTACACCGTTCACGGCATGCTTTCGGATGAGACAGCGTTGCTTTCGATCATGGCGGGCGTGCGCATTTCCGCCCTGCGCAAAGAGTTCCACCACGAACGCATCATTCGGGTCATGCCCAACACGCCAGTCGCGGCCAAGGCGGGCATGAGCGTATGGACAGCGACAGATTCCGTGACCGGGCCACAACGCGACCTCGCCCGCGGCCTGCTTGGGGCCATCGGCCGAGAGATGTATGTCGAAGACGAAAGTAAGCTCGACATGGCGACTGCCGTCAGTGGGAGCGGCCCCGGCTACGTCTTCCTCTTCATCGAGGCGATGATCGAGGGCGCCGTGCTGATCGGCCTCACGCGTGCCCAGGCCGAGGAGACGGTACTACAGACCTTCTATGGCGCGGCCGTCTATGCGCAGGAGAGTGGCCGCAGCGCGGCGGAACTGCGCGCCCTTGTGACATCGCCGGCGGGGACGACTGCGGCGGGGCTGCTGGAGCTGGAAAAGGGGGCGGTCCGCGCCTCCGTTATCGAATGTATCCGCGCGGCGCACAGGCGTGCTCAGGAGTTGGGCGAACTCAGTTGAACGAGACCGTTGGGCAGCTCTTCGTCTTCTTCCTCTATGCGTTGCTCGTCGCCATCGTCGTTCGGTCCTTGCTCACATGGTTCCCTGTGTCGCGCGATAACCAGTACGTCCGCCTGTTGAACACGGTCACCGAGCCGCTGTTGGACCCTGTTCGTCGTCTGCTCCCGCGGACGGGGATGTTCGATTTCAGCGCGATGATTGTGATGGTGCTGCTCTTCGTCATGATCGCCGTGGTTCGGCGTGCCACACAAGCGTGAGATTTCGGTAAACACCCGGGAAGATTGCCTCCACCATTTCTGATATCCTCGATCACAGCCACTGAGCGTGGCCGCACCCGGAGACGACTGTGAACCTCTACACCGCCCAGTTCACCATCGCGTTCATCCAGATCCTGACGTGGGCGATCATCGCGCGTTCGCTCCTCACGTGGTTCCCCATCGACCAGGGAAGCCCCCTGTACCAGATCCTTTTCAAGGTGACGGAACCGATCATCGATCCCCTTCGCAAGGTGATGCCGAACATGGGCATGATCGACCTGAGTCCCATGGCGGCCATTATTCTGCTCATCGTTCTTCAACAGTTGGTCGTTTCCGTAACCGTCGTCTCCTGAGTCCCCGCGCTCGCCCGCTGCCGGGTCGCGTGTGAGACTGGGAGAATGACCGACGACCGGCACTCAACGGCCGTGGACGCAGTCGGCCTGCGTCATTCCTACGGTGAACGCGTGGCCCTTGAAGGTCTCGACCTCCAGGTTGCCGTGGGGTCGGTATTCGGCCTGCTCGGGCCTAACGGAAGCGGCAAGAGCACGTTCATCTCTCTTCTCGCCGCGATGCAAGTACCGCCCGAAGGGTCGCTCCGCGTCTTCGGCCATCCGCCCATCCCCGCCATGCGCGGACGGGTGGGCACGGTGTTCCAGGAGAACGCCCAGGACCCCTTGATGACCGTGGATGAGACACTGCGCCTCGCTGGCAGGCTTTTTGGCATGTCGAAAGCGGATACGCTCTCCCGGTCCACCAGCTTGCTCGGCCTTTTCGGGCTGGCCGAACGACGAGGAGATGCTGTTTCTACGCTCTCGGGCGGCATGCGGCGGCGTCTGGAAATGGCCCGCGCCCTGCTGCATGACCCCGACCTTCTCATCCTCGACGAACCAACGACCGGGGTTGATGCCGGCGAACGGCGCGCCATTTGGGACGCCTTGCTCGGTGACGTGGCGCGTGGCCGGACGATCATCCTCGCGACGAACGACCTCGCTGAAGCGGACGCGGTCTGCACCACGGTCGCGTTCTTGCGTGCCGGAAAAGTCGTCGCATCCGGCTCGCCCGCGGCATTGAAGGCGAACTTGCGCCGCGAAGTCATCAACGTCGTTTGGAACGGCGTCACCCCCGAGCAGCTTGCACTCGTAGGCGCCTGGCCTGGCGTCGGCGCGGTTTACGGCGCCGGGCCGGAAGTTGTCATCGCCGCCGACGAAGCGGGACCGATACTCCCACGGCTCTTCGCCTTCGCGCCGGGAGCCATCCGGTCGGTGCGCATCGAGGAAGCGACGCTCGAAGACGCGTACTTTCAGCACGTCGGCGAACGCATGGCCGCGAGGGAACCGTCGTGAGCGCCGTCGCGGCATGCCTGGCGCTCTTCAAGCGTGACATTCGCGCCTTTGCCCGCGCCCGCTCCCAGCTCTATTCGTCCATCTTCACGCCGCTCCTCGTCCTGCTCTTCCTCGGGAACGGTGTTTCCCACGGCCTCCAGCCCGCGAATCTCAGCGATGGGAGCTTTACCGCTTACCTCGTCGCCGGCACGGTCGTCATGACCTCGGTCTTCTCCGCCACCTTTTCGAGCGCTTCGTATTACCGCGACCGCGACAGCGGGCTGCTGCGCATGCTGCTGTCGTCGCCGCACAGCGCGCGGACCATACTTCTTGGCAAGTCGTTGGCTGGGCTTGCCGTCGGGGCGGTCCAGGCGCTCGTGGTCCTCGCTATCGCCGCCCCGTTCGTCGAATTCGAATGGCAGTACGGCATTGCAACAGGCTTCGTCACGGCGTTTACGGTCGTGGTCCTGCTCAACCTGTTCCTGGCGGGAGT
>DAOTTM010000111.1:0-5831 GCA_034437915.1 Dehalococcoidia bacterium
GCCTGTCACCCCCGTTCGTCCTGAGCCTGTCGAAGGATGAACACGCCGCTGTCCATGGTTCGAGTGTGACCGGCCCTTCGACAGGCTCAGGGCGAACGGAACCCAGCACGTTGCCGTGCAAAACTCTGACGCCCAACCCCGGGCCGGGACCCTCACCCAAGAGTCGGCTGAGTATGGTAAGGTGGACTGGGCGTTCGCCAGTGCTCTCTGACGGGCGGCGCCTGCACCCTTCAATCGGCCGAGAAGTCCCGGCCGTCTCATTGCAGCTTCCTGTTTCGTCCTGATCTGTGTGAGTCGATATTGGCTTCAGTGGCCTGCGCGTTGGCGCTGGCACCGACATACCGGGTGGGACCCAGAGAAGAAGGCAACTCATGAAGATCTATGTTGGCAACCTGAGCTTTGATAGCTCCGACGCGGACCTCAACGCCGCGTTCGCCGTCCACGGCGCCGTGACCTCCGCGCAGGTCGTCATGGACCGCGAAACCGGTCGCTCGCGCGGCTTCGGCTTCGTCGAAATGGAGCAGTCCGCCGATGCCGAGAAGGCGATCGCGACACTGAACGGCACCGACCTCCGCGGCCGCGCCCTCACAGTCAACGAAGCGAAGCCCCAGGCCTCGCGCACCGGTGGCGGCGGCGGCAATCGCGGCGGTGGTGGCGGTGGTGGCGGCGGCAATCGCCGCTGGTAAGCCCTGCGAAAGTGACGGTGGCGAGGCGGCTTTTCGAGGCCGCCCCGTTGCCCGTTCGAAACGACCCACGACGGCGTGACCAACAGGGAGGCTCAATGACGAAAAGCGAAGCGATCGAAGTCGAGGGCGTTGTGAAGCAGCCCTTGCCAAACGGCATGTTCCGCGTGGAGCTGGCGAACGGCCACCTCGTGCTCGCGCACATCAGCGGCAAGATCCGCAAGAACTACATCAAGATCGTCACCGGCGACCGCATCCTCGTTGAGCTGTCCCCATACGACCTTACCCGCGGCCGCATCACCTACCGTTTCCGCTAGGCAAGGCTTGCTACGTCATTTGCAACCTTGCCCAGTTAGCGGCTAACGTACGCCTCTGGAGATTGCCGTGGCAGACGACGACGTTGATTTCGATACCCTTGGGCCGGTAGTCGGCACCCGTTTCCCCGAAATGCTCTTAACCGACGCGTCGGGCAAGAGCATCGACCTCCACGCGGACCGCGCCGGACGGCCCGCACTTGTCGTGTTCCACCGTTCAGCCCGCTGGTGACCGTTCTGCAAAACGCAGCTCGTTGAGCTGCAAACAGCCCTCAGCCGCCTGAACACCGAGGGCGTCGCCCTCTACGCGATCAGCTACGACAGCGTCGATGTACTGAGCGGATTCGCATTGAAGCACGGCATCACGTTCCCCCTCCTTTCGGATGAGGGTAGCGCCGCGATCAAGTCACTCGGCCTCCTCAACGAGCAGGCGAACGAAGCGGTCTTCGGTATCCCCCACCCTGGCACATTCGTCCTCAACGCCGACGGCACGGTGCGTAGCAAGCGCTTCTACCCCAGTTACCGCGAACGTGACAACGCGCAGGGCGTACTGGTTGACATTCTCGGGATCGAAACACGCCCCTTGGGTGCGCAGGAGGCGGCGGTTGCCGGAGGTGTCGGCGTCAAAGCCGCGTTCGATTCACCGATCTACGCGTGGGGACAACGCGTCTGGCTGACCGTCGAACTCGATATCCCCGAAGGCCTTCACGTCTACGGCGAACCAATCCCGGAGGGCTACTACCCGCTTTCCGTCGAAGTCGAACCAATCGACCGTGTGGTGGTCGGTCCCTCGCGATTTCCGACGACGACACCCTTTCGTGTCCAGGGTCTCGCGGAGGATTTCGAGGTGTTCACCGGCCGCACGCGCGTCCGCGTTCCCGTCACCTTCATGCTTGTCGATGGCGGCACGCTCGACATCGCTGTCAAGGTCTCGTTCCAGGCCTGCTCAGACACCGAGTGCTTGATGCCCGAGTCACTGCGCTTCGTGTTGCCCATGGCGGAGGAGCCATTGATCGAACGGCCCACGCCGAGGGCCTAACAGCGTCGCTGTCCCGCCCTCACCCGTTCCGCCGCCCCGGCAACGTCACCGGCGTCCCTGCCAGGTGCCCGGAAAAATCCAGTAGAACATAACTACTCGAGGGAAGGCCAACTCCCCCGCTTGACGACATGTCCCACTGGTGTGGAACGGGCCTCTCGTTGCCCAGTTCGCCAACCTCGGGAGCTACGCCGAGAAGATGCTCGTCCACGAGAACACGCTCGTGAAGATGCAGAACGACATGGGCTTCCAACAGAATGCTGTCCTCCCTGGCCATGAAGCGCGGGCGTACGAGGCAGTCACGTGGTACTCGAACCCGGGACCATCCAGTTCAACGGCCAATCTCAACTGCGGCTGGCACGAGGTCTGCACGAACCCTCCCGACGGCGGCGGGTCAGCCTTGGACTGGCAAGCAGCGACTACGCGTCAGTGTCCTTCCGAGGAAGAGGCTACCGGACATCTGGCGGCGGTTCGCCTCTGTTGATGGGCACGGTCTACGTGGGTCAGCGAGACGGGAACTGTTACAACGCCGTCGCGGACATCGTTGATTCCTTCGGAACGTATCGCGGCAGGGTGAACTACACGCACTCGTACATACAGGTCTCGGAAGGATATAGTTTCTACATCTACGGAAGAGACACGGGGAACTACCAGTCCGTGGGGATTGCCTATTCCTATCCGTTTAACCTGGAGAAACTAGACCATCCTAGCTGCCAGACGGACGGAACTCATCTCCATCAATACTCCAGCGACGGTGCGTGGACGCAGGGAAGCTTCCCAGTCGATAACTGTAGTTGTAGTCAAGGTGGTCAAGGCGACATCACAGGCGACACAAAATATATGTACTACGCGTCCTGGGATTCGTAGTGCCCAGACCGTTAACCATCCTCGCTCGCGTGGGCCGATTCCGTTCGGCTTTGGAGAATCAACCAGAAATATCCTCGCTCGGGCGATTAGCGGCCGTCGTCTTCGGGGTAGCTGTAGTGTTAGGCTGCGGAAACAACGCCTCCAGCGCTCCTACCGCCATAACCGGTCCGCAGGCCACGGCGACTCACAGTGAAGGGTCAAACGTGACGCCCGTGGCGACCGCCCAACCCAGCGCCACGCCGCAAGGCGTGGCTGGGCGTGCCCCTTCAAGCGTACCCCAAGGGGACTCGGACCGGTCTTTCAGTCGTGGACTCATTCATCCGGAGTCTTGAGGATTCCGACCCGGCGGGACTCGCGGGCCTTCTGCGGTACTCAGCGATCCCGTGCTCTAAGGTCACAGATGACATCCTCCCGCCGTGTCCAGCGGGTGCCATGGACGGGACTCTAGTGGATGCCATCGGGGAAGGGCGATGCGACCGGGGATGGGTTCCTCGCAGCGTCGACCTTCGGGACGCGGTCGCGCGATTCGTCGCGGGGCAACACCGAGTTGTGGCTGTCGCACTGCTGGTCCTCCAGGACGATCTCTCGGCGATGGGGGGTACCCGACCGCCGCTTACCTCGTTGTTACCGAGCAGGTCGGTGGTATGGGCGGCGAACCTCGCTCTGCCTTCTTGAATGCAAGCGGCGTTGTGTATCTGAACACGGGGTGCTTCAGCACAACCGCTGACGCTCAGCTGGCCGGGTTGCTCAGTTCGTACGCAGCGAATCCAACGGGTGCACGAGAGTTTGTTTTGCCGCCACGCGAATGAGGTCTCAGCAGGCAGACCACGACGAGCGTCCACGATGGCGAGAACCGCAAGACCTCGATCACGAACCCGCTGGCCAAGGTCAGGACCTACACCTACAACAGCAACGACGACGTCCTCACGGTCACGGACCCCTTGGCCAAGGTCGCAACCTTCGCCGACACGAGTGGCAACCTCGCGAGCGTGACCGACGCCAACAGCAAGGTCACGACGCTCGCCTACACGAGCGGCAACCTCACGTCCGTGACCGACCCCCTCAGCCACGCCACGAGCTTCGCTTACGACAGCTACGGTAACCGCACGACCGTGACCAACGCGCTGAGCAAGGTGTGGACGTACGCCTAGGACAGCAAGGGACGCGTCACTTCCGTCACCGACCCGCTGAGCCACGCCACGAGTTTCGCCTGCGACAGCTATGGCAACCGCACGACCGTCACAACCGCCCTGAGCAAGGTGTGGACGTACGCCTACGACAGCAAGGGGCGCGTCCGTCGGTCACCGACCGCCTGAGCCCATACGACGAGCTACAGCTACAACGATGGCGAGTGTCTGACGACGGTGGTGCCGCCGACTCCGGCGTGGCTCAAAGACCCGGTCGGGCGCCACGAGCCTTTGCCAGTCTGCCCCCTTACGAAGCGCCGCCACCGCCGACAGCGACGGGGACGCGGGGGACGGAGCCGGGGATGGGCACGGCGCGCTGTTCGATGGGCATCATCTTCGGGTACCACTTGTCCTCGAAGTCGTTGAACTTGTCGCGCAGGTGGGGAGCGACGCGGTCAGCGAACATCTTGGTGTTGTACATGGCCGTTTCGCGCGGCATGTTGCCCATCTGCAGGAGCAGCATGAGGTGGCCGATGTTCAGGCTCTCCGTGAGGTCGTTGAGCTTGGCGATGCAATAGTCCGGGGCGCCCGCGATGATGTAGCCCTGCTCGACGAGGCCCTCCCAGGTGAGCTTCGCGGTGGCGTTCTGCTGCGCCTGCTCGAACTGGGACTTGATGCCCGCCTTCACGGTGCGCAGCGTGCGATAGCCGGGCGCATCGGCGAAGCCCGGGTAGACGTGGAGGCAGCGGTTGTAGAAGTAGTCGATGTGGGGCCAGTAGAGTTCCTTGGCCTGGGCCGCGGTCTCGGCGACGCAGACGACCTGGGCGAAGCCGGCCTGGTAGGGGTTCGGGTCGACTCCCTTGTCCTTCATACGCTGCCAGAAGCCGTCCATGATGACCTTGGCGCGCTTGTAGCCGCTATAGGAGAGGTACGAGTAGAGGTAGCCCATGTCGGCGCACCACTCCCACGTCTCGATCGAGCCGCCGCCGGGGATCCAGATGGGCGGGTTCGGCTGCTGGAGCGGGCGCGGCCAGGGGTTCATGTAGCGCACCTGGTTGTACTTGCCGTTGAAGGTGGAGACGCCCTTGTCGTGCCAGGCCTGCATGATCAGGTCGTGGGCTTCGTAGTATCGGTCGCGCAGCTGCGCGCCCGGGACGCCGTAGGTAAAGTTCGTGTCCATGCTCGTGCCCACGGGGAAGCCCGCGACGAGGCGTCCACCGCTGAGGACGTCGAGCATCGCAAACTCTTCGGCGACGCGCAGGGGCGGGTTGTAGAGGGCGATGGAATTGCCCATCACAACGATCGCCGCCTTGTTCGTGCGCCGCGTGAGAGCGGCGGCCATGATGTTCGGGCTGGGCATGAGGCCGTAGGCGTTGGAATGATGCTCGTTGACGCAGATGCCGTCGAAGCCGCATTCCTCGGCATATTCGAGTTCGTCCAGGTATTCGTTGTAGACCTTGTTGCCCTTTTCGGGGTTGTAAAGCTTGTAATCGACATCGACCCAGACGGAGCGATGCTTCTGCTGAAAGTCGTCGGGCAGGTCCGGCCAGGGCATGAGGTGGAACCAATGGAACTTCATGGGGCAACTCCAGCGTCGGGCCGGCGGAAAGCGCCGGGAATGTGGGCAGTATAACCGAGATCCGAGATCCGAGCTCCGAGATCCGAGATCCGAGATCCGAGATCCGAGATCCGAGAGGAGCGGACACGCGACTCCGGCTGGGGTAGGCTTGGCGCAATCAGATTCTGGGGAACGGGGGCACCGAAGTGGCGACAACAAGCAGGGAAGTTCATCTCATCGCGCGGC
>DAOTTM010000112.1:0-12791 GCA_034437915.1 Dehalococcoidia bacterium
CCGCCGCGAGCACCGTCGGAACAGCGGCTTCAGCCAGCAAGATAGACCTTACGCGGCTGCCCATCGGGGATTCGAAAGTCTCGACGACAGCCGCGGCGAAAGGATCGCTCTGGAGCTGCCGGGCGCTGACCGGCGGCGGTGGCGCAGGCAAGGACGGCCCGTGGATTCGCTCCGATGGCACCTGGGATTCGACGACCAAGGCGAAGGTCTCGGGTGAAGTCGCGTGGCCGACCGCGAATGTTTCGATCGCGGTCCAGGGTGACAAGCGGGTCATCAGCGGCAACGGACTCCCGAGCCACACGACGGGGGTCTACCCGATCGCCTCGACCGATGCGGCGTATGCCTACGATCGCAACCCGAACACGATTAAAGCACAAACGCCTTCCTATTCCATCCCCGCAAACCCGGCCATCGCGGCCGCCCCGTCGTGCACCGGCGGCGAAATCGGCTTCGCCCTGAGCGGCGTCGCTATCAATAACGCGATCGACGGGCAGAACCGCGATGCGGTCGCGCACGAAGTCCAGGACAGCTGCTCGGGCCATCCCCAGGAGCGGGGCATTTACCACTACCATAGCGCCAGCGCCTGCGCGTCTGATGCAGGGACTGGCCACTCGGCGCTAATTGGATACGTGTTCGATGGATTCGGCATCTTCGGCTTCCGAGGCGAAGACGGCAAGGAGTTAGCGAACGCGGACCTCGACGAGTGCCATGGCCACACCCACGAGATCACGTGGGACGGAAAAAAGGTGACGATGTACCACTACCACGCGACGCACGAGTTCCCGTACACCGTCGGCTGCTATCGGGGCACGGCGATCAACATCCGGCCGGGCGGATAGGGATCAGGCGGGCAAGCCCAGAAACTCGCGGACGACGGTTCGGAACGCCACGGGGTCGTCGGTGGGGATCATGTGCGTCGTCCGGGGTATCTCCACCAGGTTCCCATTCGGGAACGCGGCGGCGGTCGCCTTTGCCGCGTCTGGCAGGAGGATGTCACTTAACTCTCCCCGGATGACGAGCGTTGGGCAGGTGACCTTGTGGATGCGGGCGCGGAGTTCTTCGGCCGCGATGCGGTTGGCCTCTATCCCTTCGGGGGAGAGCAAGCGGTTGCGAAGGTCGGGATCGAAGCGGTAGGTCACTCGGCCGTCGTCGAGCGTGCGGAAGTTGTACATGATCGCTTTGCGAACGCGTTCGATATCGAGAGCGGGCGCCAACTGCTGGTAGTGGTCCATCAAGGCTGCTTCGTTATCGAAGGTGTCCTTCGCGAGAGCGCGGGTCACGGAGTTGTCACGGCTGATCGGGCGATTGGCTGCGGGCAGGCCGATGTCGACGATGATCAGCCGCTCCACCCGCTCCGGGTGCTGGGCTGCGAAGCGCATCGCAACGCCGCCTCCCATGGAGTGACCCAGCAGTGCGAACGTGTCCAGCCCGAGGTGGTCGACGACGGCGAGGAGGTCGTTGGGCATCGATTCGGGACCGTAGTCGGTGGCCCAGTCGCTTTCGCCGTGGCCACGCTGGTCGATGGCGTAGACGTGGCGCTCTTCGCGGACACGCACGGAGAGGGCATCCCAGTAGTGGGCCTGGCTGGAGAAGCCGTGCAGGAGGACGAACGGCGGTTTGCCGTCAGTGCCCCAATCGAGGAAGTGGATGCCTGTCCCGCCCACGTCCAGGCGGACATCCTTCGGTTCGATTCGTGTCTTCGTCATGGGTATTCTCTCCCGCTTGGTTTTAGTCTAATGCCCGGTATAGACGCCTGGGCGCTTTTCGCGGAAGGCCAGGGCCTGCTCGATACGGTCGTTCTTGGCGGCGCTGCCCAGTTGGATCGCGCGTGTTTCGAAGTGTAGTTGGCTCTCGAAATCGCTGTCGAGGCTGTGTTGGAGGGCGCGCTTCGCCATCTGCACGGCGAGTGGCGGGTGGACCGCGATCATCTTCGCCATCGCTTTCGCCTCGGTAAGGAGGTCTTCGGAGGGGACGATGCGGTTAAGGAGGCCCATTGACAGCGCTTCATCTGCGGCCACGGCCCGGCTCGTCAGCACGAGCTCCATCGCGCGCCCGATGCCGACGATGCGCGGGAGGAAATACGACATCCCGGCGTCCGGTGAGAGGGCGCGTTCGACGAAGACCGTCTTGAAGCGGGCATTCTCGCTGCCGATGCGGAAATCACAGGCCAGGGCGAGCGACATGCCCGCCCCCGCGGCGACGCCGTTGACGGCTGCGATCGATGGCTTGCGAATGCCGAACACGGCCTTGGCCTGGCGGCCCACCCAGCCATCCTCGTCCAACATCTGCTGCCAGCCCGGCTCCGGGGCGTCGGCGGGGCGCGGCCCGGTGAGGTCCGCGCCGGAACAGAACCCGCGCCCGGCGCCTGTCCAGATGACGGAGCGCACGTTGTCGTCGTTCTTCAATTCGTCGCACACGGCGAGCATCTCTCGTTGCAGCCCGCCGCTCAGGGCATTCAGCTTCTGCGGGCGGTTGAGCGTGATTGTCGCGATCATATCGTCGATTTCAAGGGTCAGATCGTGGTAGCCCATGGGACTCTCTCCAGATTGTTCGGTGAGCGCAGTCAACAGGATCACGGCGTGGCCGTCCAGTCGGAAGACGCGAAGTCAATCGCAGCCCGTGGGGGAGACGACGAGGGAGCGCGCCAGTCCGGCGCCATCCGTGGCGGTCACCGCCCAGCCCTGGACGCCCGCCGGCTTGGCAAGGTTCACCGACCAGGTCCCTAAACGAGCCGTGCCAGAGGTGAGCACCATCGAAATGGTCACCGGACCGGTCGTCAGCGAGTACCGGAGGCTCACGGAAACCACTCCGTAGTCATCGTTCGCGGCCACGTTGAACGACGCCTGGCCGCCATTGCAACTGCCGCTGGCGGCTGAGATTGTCGGAGGGGAACCCGCCTGAAACACGGACACCTGCACCGAGGCCGAGGGTCCGCCATCGGCCGGAGTGAGCGTCACCGTCGTGGAAAAAGTCCCTTCACCAGTGCCCGGCAAGTTGCCGCCATCGGTAAGCACGTTGACCGCGACAAGCGCCCCCGTGCCGATGCTCCCACTGGCCGCAATCGCCGATAGCCACGACGCCCCAGAAGCAACTGTGAACGGGAGCGTGCCGCACAGCGCCTGGTTGAGCGCGTAGAAAAAGGAGCTTTGACCGGGAATGAGGGCGATTGAGGCGACGTTGGTTGCGATGCGGGGCGCGCAGGGTTGCGCTGTTGGCGTGGCGGTTGCTGCTGGAAACGGTGTCGATGTGGCCTGGGGCGAAGCGGTAGGGGATGCCGTCGTGGTTGGCGATGCCAGGCTCGTTGCCGTTACGGTTGGCTGCGTCGTTGGCTGTACGGTGGCGGCTACCGCAGGCGTGGCCGTCCGGCCCGGCGACGGTGCCGGCGTCGCCGTGCCCGGTCGAGACGTACTCGTCGGGGACGGGCGCGCGGTCGCAGGCGTACGCGTAACCTCGACGGGGAAAAGACCGCCGTTCGTCACGGTTGGCGTGTTCTCAATCGGAGCTATACCGAGTGACCGATTGGTTGTGCCCCCACCGCGGAACACGATCCAGCCGAGGAGTATCGCTACCCCCAGGCCCAAGGCGCCCATGCATGCGAGGGCGACGAGCCCGGCGTTTGCACGCGCCCGTCGTGGTGGCGTGGATTGGCGGCGAGAACCTGTTGGCTGACGGTCGGGCCAGCCCTCGGAGATGGCCCGCCGAAGTTGGGTTTCCAGGCGCGGCGCAATTATTGTGTCCGAAACGGCGTTCGGGCCAACGGTCAGCCGACGCGCGAGGATGTGCGCGCTCGCCGAGGAGATGCCGAGTATGGCCGCCGTTGCCGCGGGGTCGAGGCTCCCCGCGCCAAGGAGATGCGTCGCCATGCGAGCGCGAAGCGCGCCCTGTCCCCTGTTGTCTATCCCTTCCCGCGATAAGAGCACGGCCGCACGCGCCAGCACGGTCCGGCGCAAAGATCCGGGCTCAAGATCCTGGAGTTCCCGGAGCGGATAGAGCAAGGCTTCGACGGCGACGCGTTCGGCGCCTGGCGATTCTCCCACTGTCGCCGCGGCGAAGGCGTAAACACCCGGGAGCATGTCCGCACAGAGTGTGGCGTACGCGCGTTGGTCGCCGGACCGGGCGCGCAGCAACAGCGCGGATTCTTCGCTCGACCCTGCGCTACCCGCTACAGTCGTCATCTGGCGGCAGTATAGACGGGCGGGCGACCCTTGCGGCGAAGGTCCGGGCAGGGGCCAATTGTCCGGGTTAAGCGACCGTATGCGGAAATGCGAGCGTGTGTGCCTTTAGGCGGCCAGTTGCGTAACCTCAAAGGACTGATTCTCCCACCGGATTTCTGATGCATCGAATGTCCTTCACCGTCTTCTCCGCGCTCATGTTTGCCTTTGCCATCGTCGGCTCGATAGGCGCGGGCAAAGCGTTCGCCCAGTTCGGGCCGCCATCGACCGTTTTCGGCTCCATATCCGATGCGAGTGGCCAAGTGGCCGAGGGATTGCCGATCGAGGCGTATATCGGCGACAAGGTATGTGGGAAGGGCCTGACGCAGTTCACGGGCGATGGGGCCGCGCGCGTCACCGTGTACTTCGCCGATGTCGTTTCGCGTGAACAGACTGTCGGATGCGGCGCCGAGAACCTGGACATTCGAATCAAGGTTGGCGCGCGTTTCGCGGCTCAAACGACCAAGTGGCGGGCCGGACCCGTCCAGCTAGACCTGACTTTCGGGAACGCCACGCCCGCGCCCATCCCGACATTTACGCCGGCGCCGACTCGCACGCCATCAGTTTCTTCGACGTCCGCTGGGGGCACCACCGTTCCCGCCGCGACGCAGATCCCGGGGACGCCGGGTGCGACCGCTACGGGGACGCCTGGCCAGGCCTCCAGCTCGCCGTCAGCCGACGCTTCAAAAACAGCGACGTTGGCCGGGGGTCTGCGGACGAACACACCGGCAACGCCCGGATCGTCCGGTAGCGGAAACGATGACGGCGGATTCCCGGTCTGGGGGATAGTCGTGCTCGTGCTCGGCGCCGTGGGCGTCATCGGGGGCGCGGTTGGCGTCCTTGTCGCGCGTACACGCAGCGCGAACGCCGACCCCGGCGACCCCTACATCGATGGCCCGACGAAGTAGATCCGAGATCCGCCCGGCATCGCGCCCTCACCCCCAACCCCTCTCCCGACTCGTTCCTCGCGGGCGAGGGGAGGAAATCAGTGGCGTGCGCACCCTTCGGCAGGCTCAGGGCGAACCGGATTTGTTGTTTCAGAGCTTCCGAGGTTCGTCGAACACTTTTCGGTGGAGTGAGACGCAGCACGGCTCCACGACGAACGGTATCTGGATGCAACGGGTTCTTGCATCGCCCGGCATCGCGCCCTCACCCCGGCCCCTCTCCCGACTCGTTCCTCGCGGGCGAGGGGAGAACATCAGCATTTCAGATACGAACCGCTTTGGGCGCTCCTGGGTCCTCGGTTCCAAGTCCTGGGAGTCTCACCCGATGAAGATGATCGCGTAAAAGTGCCGCCCATCGGCAGCAGTCACTTCGCCGATGCCGACCTGGAAGAAGTCGTTCGCGAGGATGTTTGCGCGGTGCGTTGGGCTCTTCATCAACGTGACCACCGCTCGCTCGGGCGATTCAGAAAGCGCGAAGTTGTTCAATGCGAGGTTTTCCCCGGCCCACGCGTAGCGGAAGCCGAAATGGGTGAGCAACTCCGTGTACATCGAATAGCCATAAGGGTCGACGTGGCCGAAGTAGTCCTGGTCCAGGAGCTGCTGCGAACGCGTGCGGGCGATCTTCGTGAGGCCCGCGTTGAGCGTGTAGGGCGCCAAACCCGCCGCGGTCCGTTCCGCATTGATGCCGCTCAGGAGACGTTGTTCGAGGTCCGTGGCCGGGCCGCCGCGCGCCTCTGGCAGGTAGAAGTTCGGTTTCGCGGTTTGCGAAACGACTGCCGGTTGGGCCTGGACGGGTGGCGCGCTCGGCTGGGCGGAAGGGGCTGGGGCGGAAACAGGCGCGGCGGGCACCGGCACGGTTGCGGGCGGTGCGGTCAATTCCACCACCGTAGCTTCCAGGGCCGGGGCGACCTCCCCCCCTGGCGTCATGACGACCTGAAAATCCGGGACGAAAACATCGCCGTGGGTGAGCGCCGGTTGCCCTGGCCCGAAGGGAAGGGCGAGGTCGGCTGGCAGCGTCGCCACGCCTATCACCCCCACGGAGGATGGGCGGAAGGTTTCGCCGGAGCCCCAGTCCAGGCTGCCCGACATGCCAAGTGCTGCCCCGAGACCGATCGCCACCGCCGCGAAGTAGAGCGGCAGGAGCCGCATCCCACCGGCCTTTTCGTCCGCATATTCGCCGATGCCAATGGGGACGCGTTGTGCCCGCCCGAATCCAGCCATCTCCGTCTTCCCCCAGCCGCATCCCTCCCCTGGAACGGGGATTGGGGACCGCTGCTGGGTAACTCGACGGCTATACGGCGCTTCGACCGGTTGACGGTCGGCGACATGCGTGACGACGTGGTAGCGCGCGGGGGCACGCGTTCACTTTGGCGAGGGAATCGGGAGGCGAATAGCAGCGTAAGGTGGACGACTGGTGGTGGCGGTTGCCAAGGCCACGGGATGACGCCCTGTACCGCGGACGGCAGCCCACGTGAATTGGCCCGGGTCCCGGCGGAATCGATGTTGAGAGATTCAGAGCGGTGGGCGTGGGCTGTACCGTGCTTACGCGAGCGGTCTAATCGCGCAGATCCGCCAGGAAATCGAGGAGGAGGGCGTTCACTTCGGCGGGGCGTTCTTGCTGGGTCCAATGGGCGCAGTTGCGGATCAGTTCGATGCGCAGGTCGGGGATCAGCTTGCGCATCGGTTCGGCGGCTTCGGGACGGAGGATGCGGTCGTGCTCGGCGGTGATCATCATCGCGGGGACGCGGATCGTGGGGTCGGCGATGGCGCGGGCGTCCTCCCAGTTGAGGTCGATGGCGCGGTACCAGTTAAAGGCGCCACGGGATCCGGTTCGCTCGAATTCCGCCGTGTACACGTCAAGTTCTTCGTCCGTCAGCAGGCGTTCGGGGTTAAGGATGCGCGTGTACATGCCGCTGCCGTCGCCGCCCAGCGTCGCCATCGTCCAGAGGTCGTCGGCTCGGGTGTAGGGCTGCATCACTTTCGCGATGTTGCCGCGGATATCTGCTTCGAACTCGGCTTCGGGCTGGCCGGGCGCCTGGTTGTAGAGCATGTAGTAGCCGCGGTCGCCCGCACCG
The DNA here is from genome assembly GCA_034437915.1 of Dehalococcoidia bacterium. Lineage (GTDB taxonomy): Bacteria > Chloroflexota > Dehalococcoidia > Tepidiformales > Tepidiformaceae > JACRBT01. The sequence goes on from DAOTTM010000112.1 coordinate 7,231, forward strand.
AAGGCTGCGTGGAGCGCATCAGTGGTGCGAACCGGGCCGGGCGGCGAATAGGGTGTGTTCAGGCCGACCAGCTTCAAGGTGCGTTCGGGATTGCGCAGGCCGAACTGCCAGATGTGGTAGCCGCCCCAGTCGTGGCCAACGATGACCGCCTTCTCGATCTCCAGCGCGTCGAGGAGCCCGGCGATGTCCGCGCAGATAACGCTCGTGCGGTATTCGGCGGGGTCCGCGGGCGCATCAGTGCGTCCGTAGCCGCGCATGTCTGGCGCAATCGCGCGGAAGCCTGCGTCGCCCAGCGCCTGCAACTGGTGCCGCCACGAATACCAGAGCTCTGGCCAGCCGTGGCAGAACACGACGGGCACACCGCTCCCCGCCTCCGCCACGTGCATGCTGATGCCGTTTGCCTGGACCTGGTGGTGCCGTATCTCTGCCATAGTTCTCGTGTCCTTCGTCCTTCGTTCCTCTTGCTTCGTAATGCTACGGGCCCGCACGCTCTGTGGCCGACGCCGCTCGGATTGGATCCTCACGGGCACGCCCAGTGCGAGCGGACTGTGTTGTTTCAGAGCGGTGTGTGGGCGACTCCGGGGGTTGTTCGTTGCCTGGCAGTGACCCGCTTGCGTACGCGCGCGGCTCTGATTCGCCTTTAGATGCCGCCGCTGAAGGTGTCGCAGGCGTCCAGGTTCCCGGACTTGTAGCCGTTGAGGAACCACTTCTGGCGCTGAGCGGAGGAGCCGTGGGTCCAGGTCTCGGGGTTTACCTTGCCCTGGAACTCTTTCTGGATACGGTCGTCGCCGACGGACGAGGCGGCGTCGAGGCCGTCGGCGATGTCCGCGTCGGTGATGGACTTGATGATCCCGGTGCGCACGGCGTTGTTCGCCCACACCCCGGCGAGGCAATCGGCTTGCAGTTCAGTGCGCACCGCCCTGCTCGTCGGACCGTCGCGGTCGTTGCCGATCTTCGCGAGCGTGCCCTCAAGGTTCTGGACATGGTGGCCGTATTCGTGCGCGAGGATATAGGCCTGGGCGAACGGGCCGCCCTGGGCGCCCAGCTTCGTTCGCAATACTTCGAAAAAGCTCAGGTCGATGTACACCTTCTTGTCGCCCGGACAATAGAAGGGGCCAGTTGTGGCGCTGGCGGCGCCACAGGCGGTCTGCACCTGGCCCGTGAAGAATGTCGTTTTCGACGGGGTGTACGTGTCACCGCGGCGCGCGTATTCGTCCGTCCAGTACTTCTGGATGCTGTTGACGTAGGCCACCATGCGGCAGTCTTCACGGGTATTGGCATCGACGCCCGTCTTGCAATCCTGGGCGAGCGTGCTCGGGGTGTCACCGCCCGTCTCCGCCCCCTGGAGATTTTGGAGTTGTCCAAGTATGTCGGTGAGACCGCCGCCGCCGCTCCCGTCGCCACCGAGGCTCCCGCCGCCAAGGAGCAGGGCGATGATCGTGATGACGATGCCGACACCGCCACCGCCAATCGCGAGGCCCGCCTTGCCCTTGCTGCTGCCGCGCCGGTCGTCTATCTGTGAAGTATCGAGTTGGGCGTCGTCGTTGATATCTACCAAGGGGCACCAGTTCCGAGTTTCGAGTTTCGAGATCCGAGATCCGAGATCCGAGATCCGAGATCCGAGATCAGCGTATCCCAACGACTGTCATCTCGCACTCGACAAAGGTGGGCTTCCCGTAGAATGCGGCGGATGCCTTCTCTCCCGCCCGAAATCGTCCCTGTCTTCGAACGCTTTGTTATCGGCCCGCAGCTCATCCGAAAGGCGATCGAGGGTCTTGACCCCGGTGGGTTGAACCGGCCTGACCTCGCGGGATGGTCGATTCGCGACGTGGTGATCCACATGGCCGACACGGAACTCGTGGCCTCCGTGCGATTCCGGCTCATGCTGACAGTTGAGGATCCGCCGCTGTTCGGCTTCGACGAAGCTGCCTGGAAGAAGCGCCTTAACTACCTCTTCCGCGACCCGGACGGCGCGCTCGCACTATTTCAGCAAGCCCGGTACGCGAACGCGGAACTCCTGCGCGAGGGCGGCCGGGAGATCTGGGCGCGGACGGCGCAGCACGAAACCCGCGGCGTGATCACGGTTGCCGACCTGCTTCGCATCCGTGCCGACCACGATGACGAACATGTCGCGCAGATTGGCGCTGCACGCGGAGTATCGGGGTAGGGAGTGTCGGAGTCGGAGTACCGGGTGAAGCGAAGACTGCCGTGGGGCGCCTTTGGACTCAGTATACACAGCGCCATGGGACGTTGTGTATACTGAGCCTATGGAACTCGAACGAGTCCAGATACTCCTGCGGCCGTCGGAGCGTGAAGCAGTTCGGGCCGAGGCTCGACGGCTGGGCCTGTCAGTCAGCGAGGTTATCCGCCGCGCCCTCGAACCGCTCGTCAAGGCGAACTGCGGTTCGGGTGACGACCGCTTCGCATCGATCGTTGGACTCATTGACGATCCCGACCTTCCGACCGACCTTTCGGAGAACGTGAAACACTACCTGTACGGTTGGCCGAAGAAGGACCCGAGTGGACATCCTTCTTGATACGAGTGCTATGGTCGCGCTCGCGAGTCAGCGGGATCAGTGGCATGAACGAGCGCGCCGGTTCGCGCGGACTTCGAACCTTCGGATGCACACCACTTCGATCATTGTGGGCGAGACCTACACCCTGTTGCGTAATCGCGCCGGTTACGCATTAGCTCGCCAGGTGGCGCATGGAATCGCCGAGGAGAGCTTCGCGCGCCTTCACCAGGTTGACGCCGCGTTCGACCGGGAGATCTGGGCCGTGATCGACGGGTTGGCCGGGGTACCGCTTAGTTATGCCGATGCCAGCCTCGTCGTTCTCGGACGTACGCTCCGGATTGGGCAAGCTTGCAGTTTCGACGACGACCTCAGAGTCGCGGGCCTCGCCCTTCTCCCCGATGGCTGACCGAGACTGGATGCGACGCCCTCACCCGGTTGGCGGAGCGTGCCGCGCACCTGATACGCTTTCCACGGACGCGGCACGCTGTCGCGCGGAGTGAGATATGGCGTCAGCGGAACCAGGCGTGTCGGGGATCGACAAGGATCGGGCGAAAGCGGCGGTCATTGAGCTGTTGCTCGCGATCGGCGAAGACCCCGAGCGCGAGGGGTTGCTGGACACGCCTCGGCGCATCGTCGATATGTACCAGGAGATCCTGGGCGGAATGCAGCTCGACCCCACGGCTTACCTTAAGGTCGGCTTCGAAGTCGCGCACGACGAGATGGTGATCCTGCGCAACATCCCCTTTTATAGCATGTGCGAACACCACTTCCTCCCCTTCCACGGGGAGGCGCACGTGGGCTACGTCCCGGACGGACGGGTTGTGGGCATCAGCAAGCTCGCGCGGGTCGTGGAAGGTTTCGCCCGCCGCCCCCAGATCCAGGAGCAGCTCACAAGCCAGGTCGCGGAGGCGATTATGTCCACGCTCCAGCCCGATGGCGTGGCGGTGGTGATCGAAGCCGAGCACCTCTGCATGACCATGCGCGGCGTGAAGAAGCCGGGCAGCCGCATGATCACAAGCGCGATGCGCGGGCAGTTCAAGCAGAGCAGCGTCACGCGGGGCGAATTTCTTTCGCTCGTCCATGGTTCGCGCTAGTTTCATGGCAGTTGAAGAAGATACCGAAGACAACGCGGACGCCCCGCGTTCCGGTCGCAAGCACCGTCGCCGCGATGTGCCGCTCGTAACCTCGGACGACTTCGCGAAAATCTCGTCGGAGTGGTCGGCACTGCATGCGCACATTCCCGACGCGACGGTCTTCAGCCACCCTGCCTGGTACCAGGACTGGATGACGCACTTCGGTGAGGCCTCCGCGCCCGTGTGGTTGTCGGTGCGGGTCGAAGAAGCGCTGGTCGGCGTTGTCCCGCTCGATCTCGGGGCGGACGGAGCGCGCCTGCTCGGCGACGCGAATGCCCAGGATCGCCACGGCATCCTCGTACGACCCGGCGCCGAACAGGCAGTCGCGGAGGGACTGCTCGAATGGCTCTGGGAGGACCTCACGGAAACGGTCGAACTCTGGGGCATACCGGAGGATTCGCCGCTACGAGCGGCGTTCGAAGCCGCCGCGTCACGCCTGGGCTGGGACTACAAGGAGGAGCAGGCAGCCAGACCGCGCATCCTCAGCCTCCGCCTCAGCCAAAGGCGCTGAATTTGTCGTTATGGCCCTCTGTCGCCGAGGGCCGCGCCACCCACTCCCAGCGCCTTGCCTAACTCGCCAAAGTGCCCGCCGCCAGGCGAAGAACGACCTTCGGCGGGGACCCGCAACTGCCCCAAGCGAGGCTCGTCGCTATCCCCCCTGGATGCTCACGAGGAACTCCAGCCGGTCCTCGGCCTTGAGTTGATACGCCAGCTCCGATTGCTCGTCGTTCACGACGACCATCACAGATTCGGCGTCGGCTTCGTTGAAGCCCTCGGCCATAAACACTTCGAGGGGAGTTAGCCCGGCACGCCATTCGACCTCTGTCTCGGCCTTCTTCGACTTCGTCCGCTTGATGAGCGTGGGGAACCACTTCACAGGTACGGTCATGTCTCAACTCCTTGACGCGCAACCGTCGGCCTTAGTAGCTGATGTCATTCTCCGCGATGCCGGGCCGCCGGGCGAGCGCGCCCTGGGAACCCCAACCTCCGCGTTGGCCCCGGGCACCGACGCGCCCTATCCCCAGGCGCGCACGAGCACCGCGAACCGCGCCCGGATCGCATCCGCCACGTTGCCAGCGATCATGCCCTCGAACGAGGCGATCCGGTCGTCGCAATACTCGACGGCGCTCTGTGCGCCCGTGACGTCGTCGCTGGCCGCCGCCTCCGCGAACAACGCCGCCGCAAAATCGTCGATGCGCCCGGCGATCGCCTCGGCGGCCTCGCGCTCAGTCGGGGGCAATTCGGCGAACCCAAGCATCCGACGTACCTGAACGAGCTGCGATAAACCAGTGGTCATTTCGTGAATCGTCCTTGGTAGGCGTTTCGCGTGGGAGTCGATGTGGAGCGCGGTACTCGGCACTGAACTCCGCTGCCCCCGAGGAGGGTAACTGAAAGCAACCGGACCTTCTTCGCCCGGCAGCGCGCCCTCTCAGAACTCCAGCACTGAGAACTTCCTACCGCATGGGGCGGGTGGGGACTTCTTCGCGCGGGGCGGGTGGCTTGATCTTGTTGTAGCAGGAGCTGCAATAGACGGGGCGGTCGCCGCGGGGCACGAAGGGCACCTCGGTCATCTGGGCACACTCAGCGCAGGCGGCGGGATGCATCTGCCGGGGGGTCTTGCCGCCGAAGCTGGCGAAGTTCCCATAGCGCACGAAGCCGTCGTTCTCCTGCATCGTGCCCTGGGTGGCGCGGCGCGCGGAACGGCAGTTCGTGCAACGCGTGGGCTCGTTCATCAGGCCCTTGTTCGCGTAGAACTCTTGCTCACCGGCGGTAAAGACGAAGGCGGTGCCGCAATCGCGGCAGGATATTTGCTTGTCGGCAAAAGCCAAAGACAGGACTCCTCAACCAATTCCACCCTGCTCACATACAGGGCGTGCCCCCATCATAGCCGATCCGGGCGAGGTTTTGGGGA
>DAOTTM010000113.1:0-8422 GCA_034437915.1 Dehalococcoidia bacterium
CCCTCCAACCGTCGCTTCGCTTCGGCCACAACCGTGGGCAACCCGCGTCAAGCGTCTTTCACGGGAGCCAACCCGCTTGCTGCCGCGCGCGGCTCTGATTGCTGCCGTAGAATCGCAAGACTTCTCGTTCGAGGCGGCAACATGCGATACATCATCTACGGATCCGGGGCGATCGGCGGCGTCATCGGCGCGAACCTCCAGCTCGCGGGCAAGGATGTCGTCTACATCGCGAGGGGTGGCCATCTCGAAGAGATGCGAAGACAGGGCCTGACGCTGATCAGCCCGAACGGACGCCAGACGCTGAAGGTGGTTGCGGCGGGGCACCCGTCGGAGATCACGTATCGCGAAGGCGACGCTGTCATCCTCGCGATGAAGGGCCAGGACACCGTCGCGGCGCTTGAGGCGCTTCGTGATGCCGCCGGTAGCGGCGTCCCCGTGATCTGCACGCAGAACGGCGTGGTCAACGAGCGCTTCGCCCTGCGCCGCTTCCAGAACGTCTACGCGATGGTCGTCATGCTCCCGGCGACGCACATGGAGCCGGGCGTCGTCCAGCAGGATTCGGCGCCAACGGCGGGCATCCTCGATTCGGGCTGCTATCCCGCTGGAGTCGATGACTTCATCAGCGGCGTCTGCAACGACCTCGAAGAGTCCACCTTCAGCGCGAAGCCCGACCCAACGGTGATGCGCTTCAAGTACACAAAGCTGATCATGAACCTCGGTAACGCAGTACAAGTGGTGTGCGGTGCGGAGGCGGATGGCAAAGCGGTCATCGCTCGTGCCCGGGCCGAAGCCTTGGCCTGTTACAGCGCGGCGGGCATCGACTTCGCGACGGATGCCGAGTTCCTTGGGCGGCGCGGGAACTTCATCACGGTGAAGCCGGTCGAAGGCGGCGCGCGCGTCGGCAGCTCGTCGTGGCAGAGCGTGGAGCGCGGCACAGGCTCGGTGGAAGCCGATTACCTGAACGGCGAGATCGCGCTCCTGGGGCGGCTCCATGGCGTCCCGACGCCGATGAACCGCGCGCTCCAGGATCTGGCGAACCAGGTCGCCCGGTCCGGGAAGAAGCCGGGCATCATGTCGCCCGAGGCCCTGCTGGCGATGGTCGACGGCGTGGGGTAAGCGCGAAACTTCGATGTCCGTTCACATTGTGCGCATAACGTGTGGATGTGCCCGTCCGCCTTGTCGCCTTCCTACTTGCAGCCGGGTTCGCCATTCTGTTCGGTAACGGTTCCGCACACGGCGCAGAACACATCGTGACCATGCCCGGAGAAAGCTTCGCTCCTGAGCAGGTCGATGTCAGGCCCGGCGATGTTGTCACCTGGGTGAACCCGGGACTCGGCGGGCACAATGTTCGCTCCATCGAGGGCCTGTTTCGCAGCCAGAACCTCACGGGCGGCGACCGCTATTCATTCACCTTCACAAAACCTGGCCGATACGACTATTTGTGTTCCATCCACCCATCGAACATGCAGGGTGTCGTGACCGTAATCGCTCTCGGTGCCGCCCCCAGTCCGACGCGGTCCATGTCGACGCCGTTGGGCACAGCGCGGCCTGCTCCCACCTCACCGCAGACGTCTGTTGCGCTCGCCTCAATAACGGAACCCTCGAGCATTCCGATTTCGGCGTCCTCGCCCACCCCGGTTCCAGAACCCATAGCCGCGCCTCTCCCTACAGGGTCACTCTCTCCCGCGCCAGCCGGGCCGCCGATCGACGTCGCTGTCCTGCCGCCAGCAACGGGCGACTCTTCCGCCCGAATCGACCGCCAAACCAGCAGGAACGGCACGCTCGTCGGGGCGGTAATCGCGGCGACGCTCAGTGCCGTCGCCGCGAGCGTGTTCGTCGTTCGCCGATGGAAGCGGTAGCGAGGCCGGCCGCAGCGCCGTGATGGCGAGAACCCTACCCGCCGCGGGCAGGCGATGCGTCCACGGACGGCTCTTGCGGTCCTGCGGCCGACACGGATTGCAGGGTCGGCGTGGCAGCCGCCCCCTTTGGCCCCCGAAACGCAGTCGCGAGAATCGCGGTCATCGAGACAGCGGCGGCGGCGAGGAAGGCCCCCCGGATGCCATCGAGCAACGCTTCCGGGGGCAGGTCCCTCGTCCCCACTCCACTCAACCCCGAGGAACTCGACGCGACGCCCACGAGGATCGCGCTAGCCATCGCCACGCCCGTTGCGTTGCCGATATTGCGCGATGTCGCGACGCTCGCGGACGCAGTGCCGAGCATGTCCTTCGGCACACTGCCCATGATCGCGGAGCTGTTGGGGGACATGAAGATGGCGGTCCCGACCCCGACGAGCGCCAGGCGCGCCACAATCATTGGTGTCGAGGTGTCGAGCTGGATGGTCGAAAGCGAAAGGAGTCCCGCACTCACGAGCGCAACGCCGAGCATCGGTTGGAAGCGGAAGCCGTATTTGTCCGAGATTATTCCGCTCACCGGGGAGAGGAGCAGCATCATGCAGGGGACGGTGGTGATGATGAGCCCGGCGTGGGCGGTGGAATAGCCCCGGACCGTAACAAAGTAAAAGGGCATGAGGAAAGTGACCGAGGCCTGGCCGGCGAAGTTCAGGGCGAGGCTGGCGGTTGAGACGGCGAACGCTCGGACACGAAAAATCGCGAGCGCGACGACGGGGCTTTCCACTCGCGATTCGACCTGGATGAACGCGATGAGCGAGACGATGCTGAGCGCAAACAGGCCAAGAATGAGTGGCGAGGACCAGCCGAGTGTCTGCCCCCGGTTGATGGCAAGGAGGCTGGCCCCGAGCGTGAGGAAGATGAGGATGGCGCCGGGGATGTCCAGCTTGCGGGGGCCCGTCTGTCCCGCGGTTTCGCGGATGAAGATAAGGCCAAGCGTGAGCGCCATGATTCCGATGGGGACGCGAACGTAGAAGATGGCGCGCCAGTCCAGCGCTTCGAGCACCAGTCCCCCGAGGATCGGCCCGGTCATCAATCCCGCTCCAACAACGGAACTGGTCATACCGAGAGCGCGGCCGCGTTCGTGGTCGGGGAAGGCGGCGGTCACCAGCGCGTTCCCGTTGGCGATCGCCATGGCCACGCCGAGCGACTGGAACAATCGAAACGCGATCAGCTGCTCGATCGACTGTGCACTCGCGCCCAGCGCCATGCCGATGGTGAAGATCACCCAGCCGGCGAGGTAGATGCGTTTGCGCCCCCAGAGGTCGCCCGCGCGCCCGGCGGTGAGGGTGACTCCCGTGACCATGATGCTCGACGCGAGCGTGGCCCAGACGACCGTGTCGGCGGGCTTGTCGAACTCCTTTGCCAGCGTCGGAAGGGCAACGTTGACGATGCTAAAGTCCATCGTCGCCATGTAGGTGCCGAAGCACACGGCGATGAGGACGCGCCACTTGTAATCCATCGCGGCGAGTCTACCACCGGACGCAGCGGGCGGCTTGCCCCCGGGCGAATGCGGGTGGGCGTCAGAGTTTTGCACGGCAACGTGCCGGGTTCCGTTCGCCCTGAGCCTGTCGAAGGGCCGGTCACACTCGAACCATGGACAGGGCGTGTTCATCCTTCGACAGGCTCAGGACGAACGGGGGTGAACAGGCGGAACGACGTGAAAATCGAACCAGGACAAGGCGCACGCAAAACTTTGACGCCCACCCGGCGGGGGCACTGGTCGACTGTCGCTGCTCCCGGCGGCGACGACCTGGGTCGCCGTTTCGACCATCCCAGCCCTTCCGGGAAAGGGCTCCGGCCCGCTACGGATGCCGAACTCCGAAACCCGATGACTGGCATACCCGGGCCGACAGCGGTACCCTGCGGCCCATGGGACGGCGCAAGAACCGCAAACGCGAGCGACGGCAGGAACAGCGGTCGCCGGACGCCCTCGCGTGGTCGGTTGGCCCACCAACGCTGGCACCCGTCTATGTGCCCCCCGAAGAGGAAGAGTACGACTACCTCTTCCAATCGTTCGGTCGCGGTCAACGCCCGGGCGTGAAGGCGTGCGGCGGCTGCCGCGAGTTCATCGAGGACGCCGAAGGTGGGCGGGGCACCTGCTTGCACCCAGGCAGCGGCATTCTGTCGCCCTGGACGGACACGCCGGGGTGCGATTTCCACTTCCGAAGGCGCTGAGCCGGGCCTGCGGCGCTATCGCGAGCCTCACCCGGAGCCTGCTCTCAGATCAAGATGTGGTAGTGTCGAAGTTTTCCGCCACAACATATTGACACCCTCTATCGTTTTGGGTTACGTTACCCGCCGTTGCATGTGTGCAAACGCTTAGGCGTTTGCGCACTTAGAGGAGTTCTGTCGAGTGCGCTGCCCTTATTGTCACTTCCGGGATTCACGCGTCACCGACAGCCGTGCCAACGACGACGGTATCCGACGCCGACGCCAGTGCATCGCCTGCGGCGAACGCTTCACGACGGTCGAGGCCGTCCAGCTGACGACGGTCCAGATCATCAAGAAGGACGGGCGGCGCGAGGACTTTTCGCGCGACAAATTGTATGGCGGCCTGCGCCGAGCGTGCGAAAAGCTGCCCATCGCCGTCGCACAGCTCGACGATATGGTGGACGAAATCGAAGCGCGCGTGACAGCGGACGGGCGCGCGGAGATCCCCTCGCCCTTCATCGGCGAACTCGCGATGGACGCGCTCCGCGGCCTCAATCACATCGCCTACATCCGCTTCGCCTGCGTCTATCGCTCCTTCACGGACTTCGCCTCGCTCAAGAGCGCGATCGCCGATGTCGAAGAGGGGCGCATCCCCACCGCCGAAGAGAAGACGCTCCAATTGCCCCTACTGAGCGATGAGGAAGACCCCAGGCGGCCGCGGCCGCTGATCCCTGAGCCAGAGACGCGGCCTACACCCGAACCGCTGGGCCATGTGGGAGCGCGGGCATGAAAATCTGGGAGCTGCACGGACGCCAGACGAACGGCGCGATTCGCGGTACGCCCGACGGTGAGGCGGATGTACAGGGCCTGATCTTCTCGGAGAAAGCCTATTTCCTCGCACTGCAGGCGTTTCGCCCGACGCAACTGGTGGAATTTGTGCAAGAGCATGGCCCGGCGGGCGCGGCGCGCGAGCTCATCGCACACTTCGAGTCGGCGCCGGTGCACGCGTTGGTCGCCTCGCGCGGCATGAGCCCCGGCCCAATGGTGCGCAGGAGCGACGAGGTCGCCAGCCCGGCCCCGCCAGGTGGAGTAACAACGCACTAGATATCCGAACGCTTGTTCTATACAATTAGAGTCCCGCCCATCGGCGGATGGATTCAGCTTTCAGGAGTTATCTCCTGCGGCAAGTAGGAAAGAAATGAGGACGAAATGCCAAATAGAACAACCGGCCCTAAGGCCGCAAGCAGCGCTGGCAAGGTCTTGTCGAATCCCAAATCGACAAAGATCGAGAAGAGTGCCGCCGGTAGCGCACTCGTTCAAGTCCAAAAGAAGAGCAAATGAAAACTGGCTGCCCCGCCTAAGCGAGAGCAGCCAGCCAACCACGGTGTGGGGCGTCTGAATTCTAAGTCCGGCGCCCCCACCGGAGCACACGCAGTATTGGGCAATTCCAAGCCACCGGCTAGAGCCGACCGGCAGATTTTCACAAAAGCACGGGAGGACACCATGGTCATCACTACTCGATTCGAACACAGCAGGAGCGCCGACGGATTCGAACCCGCGCCGCTTTCGGAGAACGCCCTCGTGGTGATGGACCGGCGCATAACGGCGCGCAACGACAAGGGCGACTCCATCGAGACGCCACAGGAGTGCTTCCGGCGCGTGGCGAAGAACCTCGCCGAGGCGGAGATGCGCTTCGGCGGCACGGACGCCGACCGCTCCGCGGCCGAAGAGACCTTCTATCGCCTGATCTCCTCGCTCGACTTCCTCCCGAATTCGCCCACGCTCGTGAACGCCGGGCGCGAACTCCAGCAGCTCTCCGCCTGCTTCGTCCTCCCCGTCCCGGACTCGATCGATGGCATCTTCGAAGCGATCCGCAACACCGCCATCATCCACAAGTCGGGCGGCGGCACGGGCTTCTCGTTTTCCCGCCTTCGCCCGGCGAACGACCGCGTCCAGAGCACGATGGGCGTCGCCAGCGGCCCCGTCTCGTTCATGAAGGTGTTCGATTCCGCCACCGAGGCGATCAAACAGGGCGGCACGCGGCGCGGCGCGAACATGGGCATCCTGCGCGTCGACCACCCGGACATCGACTACTTCATCGGCATGAAGTCGGACATGACGACGCTCACGAACTTCAACATCAGCGTGGCGGTCACGGACGCCTTCATGCAGGCCCTCAAGGACGGCACGACCTACGACATCATCAACCCCAAGAACGGCGCGGTCATGGGCCAGCGGGACGCGCGCGAAGTCTGGGAGACGATGACCGAGAACGCCTGGAAGAACGGCGACCCGGGCGTCGTCTTCATCGACCGCATCAATGCCGGCAAGGCGAACCCCGTCCCGAAGCGCGGCCCGGTGGAATCGACCAATCCTTGCGTTACTGGCGACACGCTGATCTATACGAACCGGGGTCTTGTGAGCGCTGCCGAACTTGGCGCCGACGGTACCCCTGTGACCGTCCTGGTGGGTGGCGAAGAGCGGTTCGCGCAGGCCTCGCATGTCTTCCGCACAGGGCGCAAACTGGTCTTCCGGCTTGAAACGGCAGAGGGCTATGCACTGCGCCTCACGGCCGACCACCGTGTAATGACCGAACGCGGCTGGGTGACAGCAGAGGACCTCCGCGAGGGCGACCGCATCCGTCTCAATAGCCAGAAGGGTGGCTTCGGCGAGGCGGGTTCGGAGGCGCTCGGGCGGCTGCTTGGTTGGCTCGTGGGTGATGGCACATTCGCCGGTGACCGCGCCGTGCTTTCCTTCTTCGGCGACGAAAAGCGCGAGTTGGCCCCAGCCTTCGCCACCATGATGGAAGCTGTCGTGCCCGCGCCCACAGGCCGCCGGAAGGAATACTCGATCGGCGTCGGCGAGGTGGCAGGGCTTGACGAAGCGCGGGTCCGTTCGGCAAGGTTCATGCGCATCGCGGCGGAACATGGCCTGCGACCCGGCGACAAGCATCACGTCCCCGAGGGCGTGTTCGCAGGCTGCGAGGATATGCAGCGCGGATTCCTCCAGGCGCTCTTCACCGCCGATGGCCATGTCGCGGGCGACCAGGCGAAGGGCGTTTCCGTGCGCCTCACATCCATCAGTTCCCGGTTGCTTGCCGATGTTCAGCGATTGCTCCTGAACTTTGGCATTGCCTCGCGCATCTACTCCAACCGGCGCGACGCGCAGTTGAGGGAGTTGCCGGACGGTCACGGCGGCCTGAAGGAGTACCACACGCAGGCGCAGCACGACCTTGTCATCGCGCGCGAAAACCTCTACCGGTTCGCGAACGACGTGGGCTTCCTCTCGGTAGCGAAGCAGTCGCGCCTCGCGGACCGCTTGGCGGCATACAAGCGCAAGCTGAACCGCGAGTCGTTCCTCGCGACGTTCACCGCGCTCATCCCGGACGGCGAGGAGGACGTGTACGACCTGAACGAGCCCGTCACGCACTCGTTCATCGCGAACGGGCTGGTAGTACACAACTGTGGGGAACAGCCGCTTTATTCATATGATTCTTGTAATTTAGGATCAATCAACCTCGGACACTTCACCGAGGGCGAGGACGGGGCGCGACAGGTGGATTACGAGCACCTCTCCCGCGTCGTGCGACAGGCCGTGCACTTCCTCGACAACGTCATCGAGATGAACGCCTACCCCATCCCGGAGATCGCGGAGACCTCGCACGCAATCCGGCGCATCGGTCTGGGCGTCATGGGCTGGGCGGATATGCTCATCGACATGCGCATACCCTATGACTCGGACGAGGCGATGGCGCTTTCGAAGGAAGTCATGACCTTCATCCAGCGGGACGCTGACGCCGCCTCGCAGCAACTTGCGCTCGTGCGGGGCACTTTCCCGGACTGGCCGGATTCGATCTACGGGCCGCGCGGGAGCGAAGGTCCGCGGCCGATGCGCAATTCCACGCGCACGACGATCGCGCCGACGGGAACGCTCAGCATCATCGCCGACTGCTCCGGCGGCGTGGAGCCCGTGTTCGCGCTCGCTTTCATCCGTTCGCACTACCTCGACAAGGACGACCCGACGAAGCGCACGGAACTGGCCGAGGTAAACGAGCGCTTCGAGGCGGCCGCAAGGGCCGAGGGCTTCTATAGCGAGGAACTCATCCGCTTCCTCGCGCAGGGCGGACACCTGGCGGATCGCACGGAAGTGCCGGACTGGGTGAAGCGCGTCTTCGTAACGGCGCATGACATTGCCCCAGAGTGGCACGTGCGCTGCCAGGCCGCCTTCCAGGAGGCGACGGATAACGCCGTCTCCAAGACGATCAACTTCCCGAACAGCGCGACCGTCGCGGATGTGCGCAAGGCGTACGACCTCGCCTACGAGACCGGCTGCAACGGCATCACGATCTACCGCGACGGCTC
>DAOTTM010000114.1:0-13532 GCA_034437915.1 Dehalococcoidia bacterium
TCGACATCCCTGGCGGTCAGGCCCAGCTCGGCGCGGAGGACTTCGGCGGTGTGTTCGCCGAGCAGGGGGGCGGCGCGAAGCTGCGTCGGTTCGTGGTCGATGATCACGGGGTTGCCGAGGATCTCGACCTCGCCGCGCGTCGGGTGATTCACAACCTGGACCATTCCGCGCGCCTTGAGGTGGGGGTCGTTGAAGACGTCTCCGGAATCAAAGGTGGCGCCGCTGGGGACGCCATGCGCCTGCATTTCGGCCATCGCCTCGTGCTTGGTGCGCTGGGCCGTCCACTCACGGATGAGGCCGCCGAACCAGTCGGCGTTCTCGAAGCGCGCGTTGGCGGTCTGGACGCGCGGGTCATCGACCAGTTCCGGGTGGCCGATGGCGCAGACGAGGTTCTCGATCATGCCCCGGCCGAGGGCGGCAACATATACGTAGTCGTTGGGGCCAAACGGCTTGCAGGCGTAGACGTTCGCTGGTGCGAGGCGGCGGATGTCGTTGCCGACGCGAGGGACAGGATCGCCGACGTTTTCGCGGACGAGAAAGCCGACGCGGGCGTAGTTCGCGATCGCGTCCATCATGCTCACTTCGACGTGCTGACCTTTGCCCGTCTTCATGCGGTGGATGTATCCGGAGAGGATGCCGATCGCGAGATGCATGCCCGTGCCGGTATCGCCCCAGGTGACACCCGCCCGCAGCGGTTCCGTCTCGCGTGTACCAGTGAGCGACATCGCGCCGCCCATGGCCTGGGCGACCATGTCGAAGCTCTTGTAGCCCGCGTAGGGTCCATAGCTGCCGAAGCCCTTGAGGGTCGCGAACACGACGGCGGGATGAATAGCCTTGAGCGCCTCATAGCCGAGGCCCAGCGATTCGATCGTACCCGGGCCAAAGTTCTCGACGACGGCATCGAAGCCGGGGAGGAGGCGAAGGAAGAGGGCCTTGCCCTCGGCATGCTTGAGGTTCAGCGTGACGCTGCGCTTATTGCCGTTGAGGTTGAGGAAATACCAGCGGTCAGGCGCATCCATCGTCGGGACCGCCGCGCGGCCGCGGCCGGGGTCACCGATGCCCGGCGGTTCGACCTTGACGACATCCGCGCCCAGCCAGGCAAGCATCTGCGTGGCGGACGTGCCCGCCTCGTACTGGGTGAGGTCGAGGATGCGAAGACCATCGAGGGGGGAGGCCATGAGACACCATCCCGAGAGAGCGTATAGCGCATCTTAGTGGGGTGTACACGGAAAGGGTAGGGGGTACCCCTTCCGGCCGCCCCGTTGCCGTGAATTCCCGTACCATATGGGCGTGGCTGACCTCTCTATCTACCTCTTCTGGACGGGATTCTTCACCGCCATCGGGGCGACTGCCCTGTACATCGCGTTCGTCGCGAGCGCATCCCTTTCGTTTCGACGCTTCGCCGCCCAGACGGAACTCGGCACGATGACGCTGAGTGGCCCGGCGGCGGGACCCAACCATGGCATCGGGCGCACGGCGAGCATGTTCACGGGCTTCGTCGTGCTGGCGCTGGGCGGGGCTGTCGCAGCGCGCTGGTCGGCGACCGGCCATGCCCCGCTTTCGAATCTCTACGAATTCACGACGGCCTTCGGCTTCGGGATCTGCGCAGCCTATTTCGCCTTCGAAACATGGACGCGGCAAAGGCGCTTCGGTGTCGTCGCCCTGCCGATCGTGGTGACGATGCTGGCGATCGCGAGCCTGTTCCCTTCGGACATCGTGCCGCTGATCCCAGCGCTCCAGAACGGCCCGCTGCTGACGATCCACGTGAGCGTCATGATGATCTCCTACGCCATCCTGACGGTGGCCTTCTGTGGCGCGGCTGTCTACCTGGCGCAGGGCGGCGAAGGAAAACGCCGATATCGATCCCTACCCAGCGCGGAAGTGTCGGCGGACCTCGCCCATCGCGCGGTCGTCATTGGATTTCCCTTGCTCGGTCTCGGCATCGCCCTCGGCGCGTGGTGGGCGAACAGCGCCTGGGGGCGCTACTGGGGCTGGGACCCCAAGGAAACCAGCGCCCTCGTTACCTGGCTCTCCATTGCGGCCTATTTCCATGCGCGCGCGGGCACCGGTTCCGTCGCGGGGGCGCCGGGCATCCGCAGAGTCGTGCCCGCCCGCATTCGCCGCGGGTGGCGGCCGGACCCGATGTGGTGGCTCGTGATCATGTGGGGCCTTGTCATGTTCACCTACTTCGGCGTGAACCTCTGGGTCAGCGGCCTGCATAGCTACGCGGGCGTCTGAGCGGCGAGTTCGGCGTCGCGGGCCTTCCGCTAGCGAACGAAATTGCGTACAACCCTATTACCAAGCAATTCAGGACAGATGACCGATGCAATGCAACCTGGTGACGATTTCACGGACGGCGGGTGCCGGCGGCGATGACCTTGGCGCCTCTTTGGCAAGCGCCCTCGGCTTCCAGTATGTCGATAAGGAGATCATCGACATGGCGGCACAGCGCGAAGGTGTTTCCGCAGCCGTGGTTGCACACGCGGAAGAGCGCAAGTCGCTCCTTGAGCGCATTCTTGAGAACCTCGCGCGCTCCGGGTTCGCCTCTCCGGAGGCGCCCGCTGTGGCGATGGAGGCCATTCCAGATTACGAACACGTCGTCGTGGACGTAATCCGAGAGGTAGCGGCACGCGGCAAGGTGGTGATCGTCGCCCACGGGGCGAGCATTCCCCTCGCGGGGACACAGGGCCTGTTCCGGGTGATGGTCACGGCTTCACCCAACACCCGTGCGGCGCGCATGCCCGGCGGTCAGAAGGCCGTCTCCGATTCGGACAAGTCACGCGCGGACTTTCTTCAGCGCTTCTACCACGTGGACCACGAGCTGCCGACGCACTACGACCTTGTCGTGAACACCGATGTCCTGAGCAACGCCCAGGCCACCGCTGCCGTCCTCGGGGCCATCGGCGCATAGTTCCCGGCCCCAACCCGCTGAGCACCGTTCGTCCTGAGCCTTTCGAAGGATGAACGGTGCGGCTATCCGGCGGCTGTGGTGGGCGCCTCAGCGGCCTCCTCGTGCTCCTTCGCCTGGCGCGCCGGCCGCCGGATGCTCCAGCGTCGGAAGCGTTCCTCGATCGGGTTTTCGCCCTCCTTGGCGACCTGTTCGGCGCGTTGCTTCACCATGTCCTCGCGGGTTCGACCGCCGATCTGGCTGGCGTGGGCGAGGATGGCGTCGATCTTCGTGTCCCAATGCGCCGTGATATCGACGATGTAGTCGGCGTTGTCTGTCCCGGCCAGGAGGACTTCGTTGACCTGGTGGGAGGGGATGCCGTCCTCTTCGTCGCGTTGATAAAACAATCGGTCGCGAACGAGCGGGTAGATCGCATCCGCCGTGACGACGCCAACGTTGCGGTGGTCGCGATGGTTGAAGCCGTGGCGGAAGCCGTCCCAGGTGATGACAACGTCGGGCTTGTGGATACGCAACAGGCGCACGATCTGGCCGCGTAGTTCATGCTCATCGACCGTGAAGCCGTCCGGGTAGCCGAGGAAGATGACTTCTTTCACGCCGAGAATCCGGCATGCGGCCCGCTGCTCTTCTTCGCGGATGGCGGCGAGCTTCTCCGGATACATGGCCTCGTCGTGGGTGCCTTTGTCCCCGCCCGTGACGAGGACGTAGCGCACGTCCCAGCCCTCGGTGCAGAACTTCGCAACCGTGCCGCCGCAGACGAACTCTGCGTCATCCGGGTGGGCCATGATGACCATGAGGTTGCCCGGCCCCTCGATCGGAGGCGGGGGTTCGGGAGTTTGGGCAGAGCCTGAGAGGGGCGTTGGAGCCGACGCTGGCGGAGCTTCCGTGGCTACCGGTGCATCGACGGTGACAACCGTTGCGGGGCGAGCCTGGGGCTTCAGCCCGTCACGAGGGCGCTCGATGGGCGGCGCCCCCTGGGTATCCTCAACGATGATGTACTGCAGATCCTTCGCCAGCCGCTTCTGTTTTTTGGAGAGTTTCTTCGACTCTTTGTTCTTTTTTCCCATGGCACCATCCCGTACGTATGTGGATTCTAACGCACCGCGATGCCGGTCGCTGCGGATGGGTGGGCGTCAAAGTTTTGCGTGCGCCTTATCTTGGTTCGAATTTCATGTCGTTCCGCCTGTCACCGCCGTTCGTCCCGAGCCTGTCGAAGGATGAACACGCCGCTGTCCATGGTTCGAGTGTGACCGGCCCTTCGACAGACTCAGCGCGAACGGAACCCAGCACGTTGCCGTGCAAAACTCTGACGCCTACCCGGCGGAACCAGCAGCTCACCGTGACCTGCGGTCTTCTGGTACAGTCCTCGCAACATCATCGAGGTACGTTTTGCCAATGACCATTGAAATTCGCGCATGCCGAGACAAGGACGAACTCGACCAGTACAACAAAGTCGTGGCCTACGTTTTCGCCGAAAACTCCATAGAGGAGATGGCGACCGAAAACGCCCAGACACTCCCCGAGTGGACGACCGCTGCCTTTGACGACGGACGTTGCATCGCCACGATGGGAACGTTCCCGTTCACGGTTCGGCTGAATGGCGCGCCCGTGAAGATGGGCGGAGTGACGCAGGTGGGGACGCTCCCCGAGCACCGCCGCCAGGGCCTGCTGCGGAAGATCATGACCCAGGGCTTCGCGGAGATGCAGGAGCGTGGCCAGTACCTGGCGATCCTGTGGGCGAGCATGGGCGCCATCTACCAGCGCTTCGGCTATGGCTTGGCATCGACCTCGGTGAACTACACCTTCGACCCGCGCTTCGCCGGGTTCGAATCTGGCCCCGAGCCCACGGGCAAAGTCACGATGATGCCGAAGGAAGACGCCTTCCCGATCATGAAGCAGCTTTACATTCAGCGTGCTGCCCCGCGGAATCTCCAGCTCCATCGTGCAACGGTGATGTGGGACACGGATTGCTTTCGCCCGTCGAAGAAGGGCCAGCCGGTCTACTCCGCCGTCTACCGCAACGGCGACGGAGAGGCGCGCGGCTACATCGTGTATGAGACGGAAGACCGGCAAAGCGCCGGCCCCGGCCCGAGGCAGGTGTTCAAGGTCAAGGACTTTGGCTACATGGACATGGACGCCTATCGCGGACTGTGGGAATACATCCGTCGCCACGACCTGGTTTCGGCGGTGGAGATGCACAACGTGGGCGAAGAAGACCCTGCCCCGGACCTGCTACTAGAACCACGCGTGCTCCGGCGCTCCACGCAGGACGCCATCTGGCTACGCGTTGTCGATATCGAGAAAGCTATCCCGCAGCGACCGTATGGCGCGCGCGGTGAGCTGACGTTTCGTGTCCCCGATGACCGCATGTGCCCGTGGAACAACGGCACGTGGCTGATGGAGACGGATGGCCCGACGACCAGCATCCGCAAGACGGACCGCACGCCGGACATCGAAATGCCGCCAAACACACTTGCCTCGCTCATGGTTGGGCACCGTCCCGCGACGCACTATTCCCGCATCGGCAAGCTCACCGCGACGAACGACCGCGCCCTGGCCACCGCGGACGCGTTGTTCAAGACGGAGTATCTTCCGCACTGTCCGAACAGTTTTTAAGAGTTCTCAAGTTCTACAGTTCTGAAGTTCTCTTGGAAACGCCTGACGGTCGGGAATTGTACAGAACCTAGAACTTTAGAACTTGTTCTCTGACCTCACCGAGCCGAGACATCGATCCGAGCACCTGCTCCTGGTCGTTCGTGAGGTGGCGAATGATGATGTCCGTGTAGCCCATGGCGCCGTATTCGCGGAAGGCGGATGCCACGCGGTCGGGGTCACCGTAGACGAGCGATTCTGGGCGGAAGCCGCGGTAGCCGTGTTCGACGATGGGGCCAGCGACCGACTCCGCATCGGCGGCGCTGCTACCGACGAAGACATCGCGCCGGATTGCCAGGGTGCCAGGTTCGCGCCCGTGCGCCGCGCAACGCTCGCGATAGTACGCAGCCCAATGCCTCGCTGTATCCGGTGTCAGCTCTGGTCCGCCGAGAAATCCATCGCCGAGTCGCGCCGCCCGGTCGACGGAAGGTTCCGCGCTGCCCCCAATCCAGAAGTGAACCGGCTCAGGTGGTAGCGGCGCGATGCGGGCGCGGTCGATGTCAGGAAACCGTTGCCCGCCGCTCACTGATTCGCCGGCGAGGAGTCTGCGCACCATGTCAAGGCTCTCCTCGAAGAGCGATGGTCGCCGCTTGATGCTCACACCCATGCCGCCGAACTGGGCACGGCCGTCGCCCAGAGCGCACTGCACGACGAAGCGCCCCTCCGCGATGCTCGCCAGCGTCCCGACTTGCTCGGCTACGAGGACGGGGTTCCAGAGCGGGAGGAGGAAGAGGCAGCCGACGGTGCGGTCGTCCCATTCGGCAAGCAGTCGCGCGGTCATCGGCACGTTCTGGTAGTAGGGCGCTCCCACGTTGTGGTGGTCGCCGACGAAGAGGGAATCGAGGCCGGCCCTGGCGGCGGCGGCGGCGCGCTGGATCATCATGCGCGCCCCTTCGCGCGATTCCACCCCGGGGTGGCTGCTTGTTAACGACACTCCGACGTGCAATTGAGGACTCCTTCAGGTCCCGGACCTGTCGCTGCGCACTCTACCGCAAAGGTGGCTCAACTGGTGGCAGTTACACTGCACTGCTTGCCGGAGACGGCACGGGGCGACCGAACACCAGCACGACCGATGTCGGCTTAGACACCCCAGCGCTTGCTTACGGACGCGCTACGGATGGAGGCGGAGCAAACGCTCCCTTACCGACGGAAAGGCGCTGAGCGGGTAGACTGGTGCGCTACGCGGCGCGTTTGCCGCGGAGGCGTCTGCATGAGCGAATCCGAGACTTCCAATATCCTCCCGTTCGATGCCACCGAAGTGACAATGGACAACGGTCTGCGTGTGATCGTTGTCCCCACCGGATATCCGAACCTGGTGTCGCTCCAGATCCCCGTGCAGACAGGCTCTCGCAATGAGGTCGAACCGGGGAAGTCTGGATTCGCCCACTTTTTCGAACACATGATGTTCCGGGGGACGCCTCGCTTTTCCACCGAACGCTATAACGGCGTCGTCACGCGCGCGGGCGCGCGCCAGAATGCCTACACGACCGACGACTACACGAACTACCACATCACCTGCGCCGCTGAAGACCTGGAGGCGATCCTCGAAATCGAAGCGGACCGCTTCTTGAACCTCGGCTACTCGGAAGAGGATTTCAAGACCGAGGCGCGCGCCATCCTCGGCGAATACAACAAGAGCGCCTCCGACCCGCTCATCAAGCTCATCGAGGTCCAGCGTGACAACGCCTTCACCACCCACCCCTACAAGCACACGACGATGGGCTTCATCCGCGATATCGAGGACATGCCCAACCAGTTCGAATACTCGCGCACGTTTTTCGATCGCTGGTACCGCCCCGAGTTCTCGACGATCATCGTGGCGGGCGACGTGAAGCCGGACACGCTGGTGAACCTCGTCTACCGCTACTTCCGCGATTGGCGTCCCGGCCCCTCGCCGGAAACGGTCATCCCGCAAGAACCAGCCCCCGCCGGCGCAACCGTCGCGCACGTGCCATGGGCGACGGCGACACTCCCCTGGGTCACCGTCGGATTCCGCGGGCCGGCGTTCCGCGAAGACGACCCGAGCTACGTCGCCCTTGACATGCTCCTCGACCTCTCGTTCGGCGAGACCTCGGACATCTATCACCGCCTTGTCGAGGTCGAACAGAAGGTCGACCAGCTCTTCAACCACAACCCCGCGACACAGGATCCGTCGCTCGCGACGGTGTTCGCGCGTGTGAAGGACCCGGCGGACGCAGCCTACGTGCGGGACGAGATCGCGAAGACGTTCGCCGCTTTGCGCGCAAAGCCGGTCGATGCCAAGCGCCTCGCGGAAGCGAAATCGCATGCCCGTTACGGCTTCGCGCGCACGCTCGACAACTCTGAATCCGTGGCCGCGACGCTGGCCAGGTTCGTGCGGTTCAACCGCTCCTATGACACGATCAACGTGCTCTTTCGCCAATACGAGCGGCTCACCCCCGCGACCCTCTCCGAAGCGGCGGAGCGTTTCCTCACGCAGGAGGGGCTCGTGCAAACGACGCTCTCCCACGGGCCGCTGGATGTCGCGTTGCAGACCGCGCCCCGGCTCAACGCCCTGTCAGAGGCGGCGCCCGCGGCGGCCAGTGTCGGGGGTGCCATTGAAGACAGCCAGGTGGTCTTTCAACGCACACCGTCAACCTTGCTCAGGTTCAAACTGTTGTTCGCCGTTGGCTCCGCACATGATCCGGTGGGCAAGGAAGGGCTGGCCGCGATGGCGGCCGATATGATCGCGGAGGGGGGCAGCAAGGCGATGACAACCGAAGAGATCACTCACGCCCTCTTCCCCATCGCGGGTTCGTTCGCCGCGCAGGTGGATCGCGAGATGACCGTGTTCACGGGCCTCATCCACCGCGACAATCTCGAACGCTTCATCGAGATCGTTATCCCCCAACTCGTTGAACCCGGCTATCGCGACGAAGACTTTTCCCGGATCAAGGAGCAGCAACTCAACGCCCTCGTCCAGGACCTGCGCTCTAGCAATGACGAAGAGCTGGGCAAGGAACGGCTCCAGGCGAACGTCTTCCAGGGCACGGCCTATGGCCACCCCACGCTCGGGACCGTGGCCGGGATCGAGGCGACGACTCTTGCCGATGTGCGCGCCTTCGTCGAAAACGGCTACACGACCTCCAACCTCACGCTCGGGCTCAGTGGCGATTTCCCGGAGCCGCTCGTTGTCCAACTCAAGGGCCGATTGGCGAGGCTGCCCGGCGGCGGATGGTTGCCCACACCCTCGGTTGCGGCGCCCGCGCTATCCGGCATCGAGGTCGAGATCATCAAGAAGGATACCCGCGCCACAGCGATCTCGTTCGGGCACCCGATTACCGTCACTCGGTCCCACCCGGACTACGCCGCGCTCTGGCTCGCTCGCGCGTTTCTTGGTGACCACCGCTCGTCGGTTGGGCGATTGCAGAACCGCATCCGCGAGCTGCGCGGCATGAACTATGGGAACTACGCCTACACCGAAGCCTTTCCGCGCGGCATGTACCAGTTCTTCCCGGATGCGAACCTCGCCCGCCAGGCGCAGCTCTTCGAAGTCTGGATTCGCCCAGTGCCGCCCGAACAAGCGGTCTTTGCACTGAAGGCGGGGCTGTTCGAAGTCGAAAGGCTGATCCGGGACGGGTTGACCGATGTGGAGTTCGAAGAGATTCGCCACTACCTCATGAAGAATGTCTTCGTGATGCTCAAGACGCAGGATCAGCAACTCGGTTACGCGCTCGATAGCCACTGGTATCGCTTGGGCGATTTCGCAACGACGATGCGCGAACAGCTCGCCGGGCTGACGGCTGGGGAGACAAACGCCGCAATTCGGCACCACCTATCCGCGAAGGATCTCAGCGTGGTCATGATCTCCGCGGATGCCGCCGGGCTGCGGAACGAACTCCTGTCGGGGGCGTTCACACCGATCTCCTACAACGCGCCCAAACCCCAGGAAGTGCTCGACGAGGATCAGGTGATTGGGGCGCGAAGCCTCGGGTTGACTGCGGACAGCGTCACGATCACGCCCGTCGAAGACGTTTTCGGTTCGTAGGATCGGTCGCTGGTTCAGCCCAATGAGAATCTCTGTTCTATACTCCGGCCATGGCCGCTGAAGAACGCATCGTTGCGCCGGTTGTGTTGGAAGAAGACGAAGCGGAGCGCTCACTACGGCCGCGTTCGCTCGACGATTTCCCTGGGCAGGACAAGGTCAAGGGCAACCTGCGTATTGGCATCGAAGCGGCGCAAAAGCGCGGCGACGCGCTCGACCACCAGCTGTTCTATGGGCCGCCCGGCCTCGGGAAGACGACGCTTGCCACGATTGTTGCGGAAGAGATGGGGGTCGCGATTCGGACGACGAGCGGGCCTGCGATCGAGCGCCCCGGTGACCTCGCGGCCATCCTCACGAATTTGCGCCAACACGACATCCTCTTTATCGACGAGGTACACCGGCTCGCCCGTCCGGTGGAAGAGATCCTCTACCCGGCGATGGAAGACTACGCGCTCGACCTGATCATCGGCAAGGGTCCCGGCGCGCGGACCGTGCGCCTCCAGATGCCAAAGTTCACGCTCATCGGCGCAACTACTCGTTATGCAATGCTCAGCGCGCCATTGCGTGACCGCTTTGGCTCTGTCTACCGCCTGGACTTCTATGACGCGGCCACGCTGGCGACGATTGTGACGCGCTCCGCGGGGATCCTCGGCGTGCCCATTCCGCCGGAGCCAGCGATGGAGATCGCCCGGCGTTCTCGAGGGACGCCGCGCATCGCCAACCGGCTCCTGCGTCGAGTGCGCGACTACGCGGAGGTGCGCGCGGACGGTCGGATCACGTTGGAGGCGACGCGCGAAGCTCTGCGGCTGCTCGATATCGACGACCTGGGGCTCGACGAGACGGACCGGGCGGTCCTCCGTTGCCTCTGCGTGACCTTCGCCGGGCGCCCCGTCGGCCTGGAGACGGTGGCGGCGGCGATCAGCGAGGAGTCGGACACGATCATGGATGTGTACGAGCCGTACCTCATCCAGTGCGGCTTTCTCCAGCGAACGCCGAGGGGGCGACTGGCGACGGACGCTGCGTATCGCCACCTGGGGCTGGAGGCACCACGGAACGAGTCGCTACAGCGGGAACTGTGGGCGGCGACGAGTGACGGAGTGGCGGAGAAGGGAGTATCGGAGTGACGGAGCAACGGCGGAACATCTCTTCGGGCGGGCCATGGGAAGCGGTCGTTGGGTATAGCCGGGCGGTGCGCGTGGGAAACGCGATTGCGGTGGCGGGGACAACATCGGCGAACGCGGACGGGTCGATTCACGGCGTCGGCGACGCGTACGCGCAGGCGAAACGGTGCTTCGAAATCATCGAGAAGGCGCTGACGGACGCGGGCGCAACGATGGCGGATGTCGTCCGGACGCGGATGTTCGTCACGGATATCTCGCTGTGGGAGGAGTTCGGGCGTGCGCACGGCGAGTTCTTCCGAGAAATCCGCCCGGCGGCGACGATGGTGCAGGTGTCGGCGCTGATGACCCCCGAGATGCTCGTGGAGATTGAGGTCGATGCGGTGGTGGGCAGCGGCGGATAGCGACGACAAGCGCTCGGTCTCGCACGTTGCCCGGAATCCCGCCCTCACCCCTAACCCCTCTCCCGACTCGTGCCTCGCGGGCGAGGGGAGGCGGAACCTCTCACTCCGGGCGCCGGGAGCGGCGCTCGATGACGGCGGCGACGGTCTCGCCGAGCAGACCCTCAAGTTGGGCGACGTGTTCGGCGTCGTGGCGCACCCAGGCGGCGACGAACTGTTCGACCGTGAACGGATCACGCGTTTCCGTGTGACCGGCGCGTGCCCAGTCGTCGGCGCGAAGGCCGCGGAGGATGCTGATGCTCGCCTGACGTTGGAGGGCGAAGTCCGCGAGGAGTAGCTCTTTGCGGTCGCGGGTGGTGTTTCGACCCGCGGCCCAATCGGTGCCATCCACGAACTTGAGGCTCGGGTTGGTCTCCGCGAGCATCCGCTCCAGTGCAACGCGCATGCAGAGGAACTCGTCGTCGCGGAAGTGGGCGAGGACGGTGCGGGCGCTCCAGGAATCGCCGTTGGCGGCATCGAGGCGAACGTCCGGCGCTTCCGCGACAAGGTGAGCGAGCGATTTCGGCGTGGCGGCGAGCTGGTCGATGAGGGCACTGGTCATCGGCCAAGTATAGCCGGGGATCTGGAGGAGCGGCTGCGGTACACTGTTTGGCATGCGTGAACCAATTGAACACCGCGCGCGTGTCAACGGCGTGGATCTGTGCTATTTCGAATGGACCGGAGCTGGCCCGACCATCTTCCTCGCCCATGCCACGGGATTCCACGCGCGCTGCTGGGACCAGGTCGTGGCGCGTCTGCCGGGGCGACGCGTGATTGCTGTCGATATGCGCGGGCACGGCCGCAGCGAGAACGTCGCCCCGCCGTATAACTGGATGTTCTTCGCGGAGGACGTTGCAGCGCTTGCGCGCCACCTGAATCTGCACGACGCGGTTGCCGTGGGCCACTCGAAGGGCGGACACGCGATTACCGTTGCAGCCGCTCGGGAACCAGGCATATTCGCGAAGCTGCTGTTGGTGGACCCCGTGATCATGCCGCGAGCGGCCTACGGGATTCAACGCGATGGGGGACCGCATTTCGCCGCCAAGCGCCGGAATCAGTGGGCGTCGATCGAAGAGATGGTTCAGCGCTTCCAGGGCCGTTCGCCCTATGACCTCTGGGACGCGGCAGTCCTCGTCGATTACTGCCGCTATGGCCTGTTGCCGAACCCTGATGGCGAAGGCTTCGTGCTCGCCTGTCCGCCAGAGGTCGAGGCAGCGACCTATGCGGGCAGTTCTGGGGCGGACCCATATGACGACATCGCGCGGCTGACGATCCCAGTGCGCATCCTGCGTGCGCGCGAACGGACCGAGGATTCGCCGATGGACATGACGAGTTCGCCCACGACTGCGGACCTGGCGACGTACTTTGCGAACGCCGAGGATGTGCCTCTTCCCCAGTTCACGCATTTCATTCCGATGGAAGCGCCCGGGTTGGTGGCAGAGCACATCCTCTCGATGTTGGACTGAATTGGACTGACCGGATCAGGTCAGATTGCGCGGACGCCATCGACGATGAGGGCTGTGCCGACGGCGACCGCGAGAACGCCGGTGAACTGGCTCGCGGCTCTCAACGACCCGTCAAATCGCCTGGTGGTAACTAACGCGAGCGCGGCGCCCACGACCGCCCAGGGTATCGCCGCCAGCGCCACGCGGCCGGGACTGGCATCGACGCCAAAGCTGATGGCGGCTGCGATGCAGGCCGGGTTTGCGATGAGCGGCCAGCCCAGGGGATAGGCGCCCCACGCCAATTCCTCGCGCGGCGAATGCTCCATGGGCCAGCAGATGGCCCGCAATCCAATGACGGCGATGACGATTCCCGCTGCGATGCGAAAGGTCTCCGGTTCGATATCGAGGAAATCCAGGAAACGCTGAGCGCCAAGGCCAGCCCCCGCGGCGAGGGCGATTCCCACGCCGAGACCGACGAGCGTCGACCTTCGCCTGCTCGACGGCGCGGAATCGTCACGCCAGGCGAAGGCGACGGCCGCCGGATTCACAACGGCGAGGAACACGACGAGTAGCTGTGCAAAGTCCGTCATCGCGGGCGAGTCTGAAGGATCACTTCGCTTTGCAACAGGGCAGAGAGGGCGTGCTGCTGGTCGTCCATTCGCGTCACATCGTTCGTGAACCACGCGCCAGCTTCGCCTTCATCGGCGCCGCGACCTGGCGGAACCTGTCGGGCGGCGAGCATCCCCGCGACACAGATCGCGCGGTCGCCGATCGTCTCGCGCATATCGGCCATGCGAGCGTCTTCGCTCGACAGGCGCCAGAGGGAATCGAGGGCTTCACCCCAGGTGCCCATCCCCGCCGCCCTCGCCTGGCGCCCGCGCAGGAGGGTGCTGACGCGTGTGTCACGGCGGCCGGATTCGACACGCACGAGGAAGCCGAAGCGATCGGCAAGGGTGCGGGCGTAGGCGA
>DAOTTM010000115.1:0-6056 GCA_034437915.1 Dehalococcoidia bacterium
GCGAAGGCGCTGTTCGAGTTCGGTCGCGATCGCTTCTTCGTCGCCGGAGGGGGAATCGATGGCGACGAGTTCGAGGAAGGTCTGGACGATGCGGTCACGGGTGATCATAGAGCGGCTCCCAATGCGGTGTCGCTGCAGGATACGGGCGTCACGAGAATCATGCTCGGCGTCGTGTTCATCCTTCGACACGCTGCTCTGAAACAAGGAGTCATGCCTGGTTTCCGACCGCTCGCCCTGAGACTGTCGAAGGGCGAGCACGCTCTTCGACCATCTTCGCGCTGCCGTCCATCCTTCGACTGGCTCCGGAGGAACGGGTTGTGCTGATGTCACCGGGCGGTATTACAAAGGTGCGGGGTTCGTTAACATGGGGCTAATGACTTCGAGCGACGATGCTCCTATGACATCAGCGACAGTCGACTCCGTTTCCGAACGCATCTTGCAAATCGAAGGCTCGCCGAACATTCGGCATATCGGCGGGTACGCCACACGGGAGGGGCGATCGACTTCGCCGAACCTCGTTCGCGCCGCTAGCCTCCACAGGCTTGAACCGGTGGGCTTGGATCGGCTTCGCGAGCACGGCATTCGGACCGTGGTTGACCTGCGTTCGAAGGTTGAACGGGAGCGGGACATGACCCCCGCGCTGGACGGGCACGGGATTGCGCACGTCGTGGCTGCGGTGTTCGAACAGGAAGCATCTCCGGTTGGGCTGGCAAGCGATACGTTCGTTGGCTACGGGGCGGTGTACCAACGCATGATGACGATTGGGCGCGACGCCTACCGCATCCTGTTCGAGACAATTGCCACGAGCGAAGGTGGTCTCCTGTTCCACTGCGCGGCGGGCAAGGACAGGACGGGCGTGGCGGCGATGCTGATGTTGGAACTCGCGGGCGTCGATGACGAGACGATCATCGCGGATTACGTCGTGTCGGCGGAGTTGTTGCGCCCGCTCCTGGAGCAGTGGCTCCCGCGCATGGCGGCGCGGGGAATCTCAAGGGAAAAGGGGTTACAGATGATGGGGTCACCGCGTGATGCGATCGAAACGGCGCTCACGCACATGCGAAGCGAGTACGGTTCGGCGGCGGGGTATCTCCACGACCTTGGGTTTGAGGGCGGGGAGATCTCGCAGGTGAAGCGACGGATCGTGGTGTAGCTGTTAGTAAGATTGTGAACAACATCTCCCAGTTACCAATTTCGTTGTCACCAGATTAGATGTCACGATACTTCGTCCTCTTAGAACGCTCGCCTAATAGCTAATAGCTGTCTGGTTCGAGGAAGAGGCCGAAGCCAGCGAGAGCGTCCAGTAGTTCATCGAGCATGCGTTCCGGGGAGGGCGGTTCCTCCGACTCGGCGGCTGAATCGCTCCGCGAGAGCACGCCGTCGGCGATGAAGCCGCCGATGATCGTTAGCAATTCGGCGCGGCTGTGTTCGCCATCGAGGTAGGGCAGGAGGGCGAGGCCCACCGCGGGGACGTCGGCGCGTTCGTGGCGCAGGGTGGTGATGTGGCGCTCGCCAGCGGCGGCGGCGTAGCGGGCGTAGGGGAGGGCGTGCGGTTTGTCACCGGGGGCCAGGGCCACGGGCGGTTCGTATGCCCAGAACGCGGCGAGATCCCTCCGCCGTTGGGAGGCCTGGAGCAGGTTCACGGTGAGCACGAGTTCGTCCGTCTCGCGGGCCTTCGGCGAGTCCTCGGCCCTGGCGCGGAGGCGGGCGGTTTCGAAGAGCTCGTGGAAGGGCACAATCTTCGGCGAAAGCAGCGAGAGGTATTCAAAGGCTGCGATGCTGACGGGGTGGTTGAAGGCGATTTCGGCGCCGTCCTCGAGTCCATACCGCACGATTCCCTGCTCGGCGTCCGCTTCCTTTGCGGTCGCCCGCGTTGCCCGCGAGTTCACGGCAAGCCCGGCGAGCAGCCCCACGCGTGGGCGAATTGGCCGTGAAACTTTCGCATCCGCATGGCAGAGCAGCGACATCCGAAACATGCGGTTCACCGCATGGTCGAGATACTGTTCGGCATCGATATGGTCACGGGAGTACGACGCGATCTCCTGGAGCTCGTCCGGTTTGGCATAGCTTGGCGGCGCGGCGAGCGAGGCTTCGCAGAGGAAGTTCAGGCCATGGCGTTCAGCGTCCTCCACGAACTCGTGGAAATACACGGGTTCGTTGATCTCGGCTAACTCATCGTGAAAAAGGAAGGACTGCGACGCGGCGCCACCGAACGCCTCGGACTCCTGTAGCCGGGTTTGAAACCAGTCGAGGTAGGCGAGGTCGTGGTTGGCGCCTCCTTCCGCGAACCGGCCCATGAGGTCGAGGAAAGCAAGGGCGGATGTGAGCTTCTCGCCCGCTGTGTCCTCGTCGCGGACGCGGTACAACAGGGCTTCGCGGATGGGCCGGAGGTGGTACCAGCCGGGATAAGTATTGTAGCTAATGTAGCAAATACCGTTTGGCGCGAGCCGTTCCTTGCAAACTTCCATGAGGCGGTCGCGCACGTCGAACGGGATCCAGGAATACACGCCGTGGGCGACGATGTAGTCGAATTGGCCAAAGGAATCGTCGAGGTCACACAGGTCCATACATTCGAAGCGGACGTTCGCGACCCCGGAAGCGGCAAGTCCCTCCCGCGCGCCTGCGATCTCCACGGCGGAACGATCAATGCCGACGAACTCACTTGCGGGGAGGACTTCGGCCATGGGGATGAGGTTGGAACCCGTGGCGCAGCCGATCTCAAGGACGCGGCAGCGACCGACCGGGGCGGGGTCCAGCCCAAAAAGCCGAGCAGCGACCGCCATGCGGCTGGGGTGTGTCTGAACGAAGGAGAGCGCCGGGTAGGGAATGACGTCGTACACGTCGGCCTTCGCCTGGGGGGCCTCCGCCATGTTCAGCCAACCAGGACCGGGAGCGATGCGCCGGATTCATAGCCGATACCATCGAGCATGGCGTGGATGCGGCGCGAGTTGGCGATGATGCGCGCGGCCTCAACGTTTACGGCCTGTTTGCCATCGCATAGGGCCTCGGCGGGGTTCGAATGGATATCGAATTCGAAACCGTTCGCGCCGGCGGCGATGAAGCCGTAGGCAACGCGCTCGACGAGCTTCTTCGAGCCGGAGCTGTGGCTCGGGTCGGCGATGAGCGGGAGGTGGGACTTC
The DNA here is from genome assembly GCA_034437915.1 of Dehalococcoidia bacterium. GTDB lineage: Bacteria > Chloroflexota > Dehalococcoidia > Tepidiformales > Tepidiformaceae > JACRBT01. Next base: position 3,138 of record DAOTTM010000115.1, read on the forward strand.
GCGCGGACGAGGGGGATCATGGAGATGTCGGCGGCGAAACGCGTCTCCGTTTCGAAGGACTTGATGCCGCGATAACAGAGGATGACGTTCGTGTTTACATGGCCCACGGAGCGGCCCTCGCGGTCCATGCCCGACATGATGTAGGCGGCGGCGCAGAGCCACTCGTTCATGTCGTTGCCGAAGCCGTGCTTGAGCACAATGGGGATATCGAGGCGGGAGAGTTCTTCGAGGAGCGGGGAGTACTGGGCGCTGCGGGCGCCGATCTGGATGATATCGATGCCCGCATTGAGGAAGGCATCGAGGTGGCGGAGGTCGATCAACTCACTCACGGTGGGGAGGCCGGTCTCGGCCTTCATGGCGACGGCGATCTCGAGGCCACGGCTGAGTTCCATGCCCCGGTAGTCGTAGGGACTGGTGCGCGACTTATCGACGAAGGCACGCAGGATATCGACGCCCGATTCTTTGGAGAGGCGGGCGGAATCGAGGGCCTGCTGTTCGGATTCGATGGCGCAGGGGCCGCCGAAGACAGTCATGTGTCCGCCACCGACCTTAACGCCGCCGACATCAATGACGGTGTCCTCGTGGTGGAAGGAGCGGCTGGCGTCCTTGTACTTCTCTGTGATGCGGATGATGCGATCGACGCCGGGGAGTTCGCTGATGCGGCCCTCATCGACGATGCCGGCCATGCCTTTGACGCCGATGACGGTGGTATCGCTAATGATGGTTTCGCAGCGGAGACCGTAGTCGCGGGAGATTCGATCGATGACGCGCTGGGTCTGGTCGGGGGTCGCGCCTTCGGCCATGTGGATAATCATGTGGTGTTTCTCGCTGGTGTTCGTTATGTGAGGAGGTATTGTGCTATGGGGTTTGGTTAGCGGCGAGCGGATCCGAGATCCGAGATCCGAGATCCGAGATCCGAGATAGCGATGCTGTCCACGATTCAGGGCCGCTTTTGGGCTGGGCGTGCCTACCCTCCTTCGCGGTCGGGGGTGCGGACCGGGAGGCGTTGGCGCTGACCGCTGTGGAGGTATCCGATAGCATGAGAGGTCGCAGCGTTGGTTGCGCAGGGGTTGGCTATGTCCGGACATTCCAAGTGGTCCACAATTAAGCGGCAGAAGGGCCTGACCGATTCGAAGCGGGGAGCCATCTTCACGAAGCTTTCGCGCGAGATCATCATGGCGGCGAAGCAGGGCGGCGGCGACACGACGATGAACTTCAAGCTGCGGCTGGCCGTGCAGCGCGCGAAAGCGCAGAACATGCCGAGCGACAACATCGAGCGCGCCATCGCCAAGGGCACGGGGGTCGGGCAAGAGGAGCAGCTCGACGAGATCACATACGAGGGGTATGGCCCAGGCGGGACGGCAATTCTCGTTCAGGTGGCGACGGACAACCGCAATCGCACGGTCGCGGAGGTGCGGCACCGCTTCAGCCGCTCCGGCGGCAACCTTGGCGAAACCGGGTCCGTTGGTTGGCAGTTCGAGGCGAAGGGCATCATCTCCGTGCCGGTCGCGGGGAACGACCCGGACGACATCGCTCTGCAGGCAATCGACGCGGGCGCGGACGACATCCAGGTGGACGGCGACATGCTGGAAGTGACGACCGAGCCTTCAAACCTGGAGTCGGTGCGCAAGGCCTTGGAATCGAGCGGGCTGACCATCGAAAACGCGGATTTCGCGATGGTGCCGAAGGTGACGATGGACGTGGATGTGAAAACGCAGCACCAGGCACTCAGGCTGCTGGATGCGCTGGAAGATTTGGAAGACGTGCAGCGGGTTTATTCAAACGTGGACTTCACGGATGAGGCGATGGAGAGCTACGAAGGTTAGGGGATAGAAAATAGGAGATAGGAAATAGTAGGGCCGTCGCGTTAGGCCAGGGTTATGCGCGGCTCTTGCGAGGCCGTGACTTCGCCGATGCGCCAGAGGGGGGCGGCGTCGCGGGCGAAGGCGGCTTCCATGGCGGGGGCGCGTTCGGCGGGAAGAGCGAGGAGCAACCCCCCGGACGTCTGCGGGTCGAAGGCGAGGTCGGCGATAACGGGATCGACCGCGGATGCGCCGGTGAGGTTGTCGGCGACCCATTCGCGGTTGCGCTGTTCGCCGCCGGTATGGACACCCATCGAGGAGCACTCGCGCGCGCCGGGGAGCAGGGGGAGTGCTGAGGCATCGATGGTGGCGCTCACGCCCGCCGAACGGCTGACCATCTCCCAGAGATGTCCGAGGAGTCCGAAGCCCGTGACGTCCGTGGCCGCGCTCACACCGGCTTCGCGGGCGAGATGGGCGGCGTGGCGGTTGAGGCGGAGCATGGAGGCGATCGCGGATTCGACCCAGCCGTCGCCGTCGCGGTGGTTCTTGGCGGCAGAGAGGATCGTGCCCGTGCCCAACGGTTTTGTCAGGTAGAGGACATCGCCGGGCTTGAGTCCCGCCTTGGAGAAGATGCGGTCGGGGTGGACAAGACCGAGGACGCTCATGCCGAACTTCGGCTCCTGGTCCCAGATGGTGTGGCCGCCGGCGACGACGCCGCCGGCCTCCGCGACCTTCTCCGCGCCGCCCCTCAGGATCGCTGTCATCGCCTCTTTAGGGAGGTCTTCGGGGAAGGCGGCGATATTGAGGGCGAAGATGACTTCGCCACCCATCGCGAAGACATCGGACATGGCGTTGGCAGCGGCGATGGCGCCGTAGGTGTATGGGTCATCGACGACTGGCGCAAAGAAGTCAAGCGTCGCCACCACCGCGGTCTCCGAATCGATTCGGTAGACGGCGGCGTCATCGGCCACCCCCAGGCCCACGAGGAGGTTGGGGTGGCCTTTGGGGTCAAAGAGACCAGCTAACGGCGACAGCACCTGCGCCAGGGCCATTGGCCCCGCCTTGGATGCTCAGCCGCCGCAGCTGGTCAGGTCCGTGAGCCGGATCTGTTCGCGTG
>DAOTTM010000116.1:0-4189 GCA_034437915.1 Dehalococcoidia bacterium
ATGAGGTTGCGGTCACCGGGCAAGGCGCCACCGATGGTGACGTGGTTCGCGCCGTTGATGCTAACAGCCGTGTCGCCGATGGGCCGCGCGATCGTCCCGGTGGGGTCCGTGCCGATGAAGCTGCCATCAAGGGAGTGTTCCATGCCCGACTTGAACCACACACCCGTGCAGGAGAAGCGGCCGATCACCAGCCCGGAGATGACCACGCCATCCGGCGCCTGGACAACGACGCCGCTGCGATCGGTACACGCACCGCCGACCGGGAGGAACAGTCCGTCCAATTCGATCTTCAAGATGGCGTTGCTGCCGACGGGCAGGGTGTTCTTGATCGCGCCCGGCTGCGTGTAGCCGTCGATGAGCACCCTGTCAATGATGGTGGGCAAGGCGGTGAGAGGCTGGATGGTGTGCGGGCCGGCGCCGGGGATGTTGAAGCTGATCGCGTCGCCCAGGAGAGCATTCGCATCGAGGATGGCCTGGCGCAAGGAACCGGGGCCCGCGTCGTTCGTGTTGGTGACAACATATGCGAAGCTGTTGACCTGTACCTTACCGACCATATCGGTGTTCCCGGCGATGGCGGCTTCGTAGGCTGCGGGAGATGAGGACGCAAATCCTGGCTCATGGATGTTGCAGTAGTAGTAGTACATCCCCGCGGCAAAGAACGTTTGACTCCCGTTGGCCGTGGGAATGTTGACGACGCCTCCCCCGGTGCCCGTCTTCCAGTTCACGGTGTGGAAGCCCGAACCGACCGCCCATTGGACGGTGTCGCCCGCCGTGATGACCCGCACATTCGGAGTGAACGCGAAGTTGGTGGCCGCAACGTTCACCGTCGCGGCGCGCGCCTCACCTGGGACAACTGGATTCGCCGCCGCCATGAGCGCGACAAGGATTGCCAAAACACCCACGCCGAGGATTCGATGGACTGGTCGGCCGTCGAACAATTTGCGAATCATCTCTGCCTCCTGATGAGCGCCGGTGCGTTGTCGAGCCTGGCCTTGCGCAGCACCCCTATGTGCGGCCGGTGTGCCAATCGAACTGCTGCGGCTTTCGCTGGGCCCGCGGGTCGATAACGATGTGCACGAGCGCCGGGCCTTCGCCGGAATTCGCGGCGTTCAACGCGGGGAGCAAGCCCTCGGCAGTGTCCACGTAATAGCCGCGGCCGCCGAAGGCCTCCATCACCTTCTCGTAGCGCACGCCGGGGAGGAGCGCGGAGGGCGGTGGAGGCACGCCCGGGCGCAGTTCGCTCACGCCGCCGCCGATGCCGTTGTTGTTGATGACGACCGTCGTGATGGCGAGGTTGTAGCGGCACATGGTCTCCACTTCCATGCCGCTGAAGCCGAAGGCGGCGTCGCCCTCGACCGCCACGATGCGCTTGCCGGGGTTCGATACGGCGGCGGCGATCGCGAAGCCCATGCCCACGCCCATCGTCCCGTACGTGCCGGCGTCCAGGCGTGTTCGCGCGTCGAAGTTCGGCAGGATGGCCCGCCCGATGTCCATCGTGTTCGCGCCCTCGCTGACGATGATCGTGTCCTTCGGGAGGGTGTCGCGCACATCCTTGAGCACCCGCTGGTAGTTCAGGGGCGGGCCGTTCTCCGCCATCATGCGCGCGCTCACGGATTCGTTTTCGGCGGCGGAATTGGCGATGCCCGTCCGCCAGGTGGTCTCCGCGGGGTATTGCCATGGTTCGCGTTCGAGCAGGCGGTTGAGCTGGCCCATGATCGCCTTGCCATCGCCGACGAGCCCGACCTCCGCCGCGACGTTCACGCCGATCTCCTCGGGGGCGATATCGAGCTGGATGACGCGCACGTCCGGTCGGAAGCGCGGGGGAAGACCGAAGTGCAGGATCCAGTTGAAACGCGCGCCCAGCAGGAGGACAAGGTCCGCGTTCTGGAGCGCATACGTGCGCGCCGCAGCCACGCTCAGCGGGTGGTCATCGGGGATAACGCCCTTGCCCATGGGGGTCGCGAGGTAGGGCAGCTGGGTGCGATCGATGAAATCGCGCGTTTCGTCTTCGGCGCGCGCCCAGGCCAGGCCTTTGCCCACGATCACGAGCGGGTTGGACGCCGACTTGAGCGCGCTCAACGCCGCGCGCACGGATTCGTCCGGCGCCATGGTGCGCGGCGGATCGCCCACCGTCGGCGCCATGCGGATGTCGTCTTCGTTGATCGAATCGGTGAGGACGTCGTCGGGCGCGTCGAGGTAGGACGCACCGGGGCGGCCGAAGAGGGCGTGCTTCACGGCTTGTTCGACGTAGAAGGGGATGCGGTCCGCGCTTTCGATGGCGTGCGCGTACTTGCAGAACATGCGCACGGCATCGACCTGGTTCTCTTCCTGGAAGGCGCCGCGGCCGTTCTGGTAGACCGCGCTGGCGCCACCGATGAGGATCATCGGCCAGCAGTTCTGTTGCGCGTTCGCGAGCCCCGCGATGGCGTGGATGACTCCCGGCCCCGAGACGACGGCGCATGCCTGTGGCCGCCCCGTGAGGTAGCCTGCGGCCTGCGCGGCATACGACGCCGCCTGCTCGTTGCGCATCCCGATGTAGGTGATGCCCGCCTTCTGCGCGTTGGAAGCGAAGGCCGTGATGGGGAAGCCGACCACCCCGAAGAGGTAATCGACGCCCTGCTGCTTGAGACAGCGGGCCAGGAGTGCTGCGCCGGTGGTGGTTTGTGTGTCTGCCATGGTGGGTTCTCCGCGTTCTAAAGTTCTGAAGTTCTAAGTTCTGAAGTTCTGGGGTCAGGCGATAGCGCCTGTGTTGCGAAGCTTCGCGATGGTGTCTCCGCCAAGGCCGAGTTCGGTGGCGAGGACGGTGTCGGTGTCCGCGCCCAACAGCGGTGCGGCGCGGATGGCGACGTTCGAGCGCGACATGCGCAGGGGCGAACGCATGATGATGGTCGTGCCCTGGACCGGGTGTTCGACCTCTGCGATGAAGCCGCGGGCGCGAAGGTGGGGGTCGTGGAGCACCTCCATCGTGTCGAAGATGGCGCTGGCCGCGACACCGCCCTCGCAGAGGATGCGCATCGCTTCGAACTTCGTGTGCTTGCGCGTCCAGGCGGAAATCTCGGCGTCCAGCGCGTCCGCGTGCGCCATGCGCGAACGGCCGGAGACGAAGCGCGGGTCCGTGAGGAGGTCGTCGCGCTCGATCGTCACGCAAAGGCGGTCCCACATACGCGTGTCAGAGATGAGCATGTGGACGTAGTCGTTCGAGCCGCCGGGGCCGCAGGGATACATGCCCGTGGGCGCGCCGCCGCGATGGCCCTTGCGTTGCGCCGGTTCGCGCCCCCACTGCGTGACGCCGGTCGTGCGCATGAACATCGTCATGACTTCTTGCATGGAGATTTCGATGAACTGGCCCTCTCCCGTGCGCATCTTCTGCGCCCATGCGGCCGTGATCGCCAGCGCAGTCTGCATGCCCGTGCCGCTGTCCGCGATCGTTGGGCCGGGCTTCACGGGCGGGCCGTCCGCTTCGCCGGTTATCGAAAACGCCCCGGCGGCGGCCTGTGCGAGGGGGTCGAAGCACTTCCAGTTGGCGTAGGGACCGTCGAGGCCATACCCCTTGATGCGCGCATAGATGATGCCGGGGTTGAGCGCGGACATCACGTCGTAGCCGATATCCAACGCTTCGATGACGCCCGGGCCGAAGTTCTCCACGAAGGCATCGAAGCGCGGGACAAGGTCGAGCAGGAGCTGGCGCCCGGCCACGGTCTTGAGGTCGAGGACGATGCCGCGCTTGTTGCTGTTATAGTTGAGGAAGTACTGGGAGTCGGCGTCGCTGGTCGCGAAGGCCTTGCGGCCAGGATCCCCCTGCGGCGATTCGATCTTGACGACGTCGGCGCCGAGCCATGCGAGCATCTGCGTGGACGACGTGCCCGCTTCGTACTGGGTCATATCGAGGATGCGAAGGCCTTCGAGCGCCGTGCCCATGTTCCCTACCAACCGTCCGGGGATGGGCTGCATCCTACACGTGCGAGGGTGGGGATGCGAGCGGAGCCGACGCGAGACGATCACGAGTATGTTGGCAACAAAGACGTACAGGCCCGACAGCGTTCGAAGCGCAACACCGCTTACATTACTGGCGTGCGCGGCTCCGATTCCGTTGTTTGCCGACCCGCCGCCTACCGCGAACCGCGCAGCCGCGGGTCGAGCACATCGCGGAGGGCATCGCCGAGCATGTTGAAGCCGAAGACGGCGAGGA
>DAOTTM010000117.1:0-7532 GCA_034437915.1 Dehalococcoidia bacterium
TCGCCCCCATCTTCACCGTCCGCACCATTACCAACGAAACGAAGGCCACGACGACGACCTTCGAAGCCAGTTACGGAGGCGATTCGGCGCAACTCAAGGCGGACACGGACGGCCGAAACAGCAACACGACGCGGACGAAACCGACAGCGAACGCGAAGGTTCCCGAGCCCGCCTGGTACGACGATGAGTCGCTGTTCTGGGTGATGCGGGGGATTACGTTGACGAGCGGCTTCAAGGCCAGCTACACGAATCTGAACCCGGGCAACGGGCGCGTCTTCAACGTTGATATCGAAGTGCAATCGCAGGAAAGCGTGAAGGTCCCCGCGGGAGAATTCCAGGCCTGGAAGATAAAGGTCAAGACGGAGAGCATCACCCAGTTTTTCTGGGTGGAGGTTGCCGCCCCAAACCGCGTCATCAAGGCGCGCATCGAACGGATCGTGTACGAGTTGCTGGCCGCCCCCTGACAGGCTCCCAGGCACCGTTCGATACCAGCTTCGACCGGAAACGGCAACTCACTGTTAATCTAGCCCAAATAGTCTCTGAATCGTTGTCTTCGATTCAGGCTCGATGCGCCTGCGAGAAGTTCACAAGGCTTATGTCGGAGATCAGCAGATTTCCCTTGACAGGGGTTCCCCAAGATCCCGAAGATGCTCCGACGCGCCCCGCGTGATCGGAAGTCTGAGACTCATGGCCTTCATTTTTGTTATCAGCCGCGAACCGCGCATGCGGACCACCGTTACCGAATATCTCCGCGGGCGGGGATTCGACACCGCCGCCGCCGCCACCTATGACCTCGCCATAGATACGCTCGTCCATTCCGCCCCGGATGCCATCGTCGTCGATGTGCAGGGCCTTCCCCGCGGGGAACAGGGAGCCAACTTCACCACGTTCAGCCACTGGCTTGCCAGCTTCTTCCAGGCGGCCAAGCCGGGAATGGTGTACCTGCTCCACAAGGGTGCCCGCAAACCGAACTTCCGCATCGATGGCGCCGTTATCAAGAAGCCCTTCCCCATCGAGGCTCTCGGCGAAGCGCTCCGCGAGCGCCTCGGCCAACCCCGGCGCGAAGGCAAAGCGCCCGGCATCAACGTTGACCTCACATCCAATACCCTGCGCAGCGAACTTGGCGAAGCCCACCTCACCACTATCGAGGCGACGCTGCTCGCCTACCTGATGGCGCACGAGGGCGAGATCCTCCACCCTCGCGACCTTCTTGTCCAGGTCTGGCAATACCACGATTCCGCCGGCGCGAACACCCTCGTGCGCGCACACATCAGCAACCTCCGCCGCAAACTCCGCGAAGCCATCGGTACGGACGAGCACATTGAAACGGTGCGCGGCAAAGGCTACCGTTTCGTGGCATAGCCGCTGCCCGCGGCACGGGCTTCCACCCAAGGATGGCGCCATCCCGGGGTGGATTGAAAGCGGAATACGGCCTGCGACGGCCTCCATCGGGTTGCAACGGACATGGCTGCCCGCGTGGGGAAGCTCCAGCCATCCGGCGCCACGTTGACAGCGGCGGCCCACCGGATAGGATCCACTTCACAGCCTTCAAGGGGATAGCGGCAAGGCAACGGCCCGGAACGACCGCTAGATTCGTGCACCTATGACTCACCTTGTCCATCGCCGGCTCAGCGTCAGCGTCCAACCCGTTCCCAAGCAGGATGCCGAGCAGCGCAAGCACAACTTCGACGAGACCTACCTCGGCTTCGACATCAACGCTGCGAAGATCGAAGCCTCGCGCTGCATCCAGTGCCCGTCTGCTCCCTGCCAGGAGGCCTGCCCGGTCGCGAACGATATCCCCGGGGCGTTCGCGCTCCTGGAAATCGGCGACATTTTGGGCGCCGCGGACAAATTCCGCGAAACGAGCAACCTTCCCGAGATGTGCGGTCGTCTTTGCCCACAGGAGAAGCTGTGTGAAGGCGCGTGCGTCGTGGGCTTCGCCATCCGCCCGGACGGCAAGGCCGAACCCGCCGTCACCATCGGCAAGTTGGAGGCGTTCTGCACGGACTTCCAACGCCAGGAACTCTCGGGTTACCCGATGCCCCGTTACCTCCCGGAGCCGTCCGGCTATAGCATCGCACTGATCGGCTCAGGACCGGCGAGCCTTGCTGTCGCGGAGCAGCTGGCGCTGGAGGGCCACGCCTGCACGATTTATGAATTTTGGCCGGAACCGGGTGGCGTCCTGGTCTATGGCATCCCGAACTTCAAAATGCGCAAGAGCATCGTCGATGAGTACATCGTCCACCTTGAGGCGCTTGGCGTGAAGTTCATTTGCAATACCTACGTGGGGCGAGACGTGACCATCGACGACATGCTCGCGAACGATTATGACGCGGTCTTCGTGGGCACCGGCGCCGGTGTCGGGAACGAGATGGAGATAGAAGGCGAAAAGCTTGAGGGTGTGCACAAGGCGACCGATTTTCTCGTCCGCGGAAACCTCACCGCCAACCAGTTGCCGGAAACACTTCGAGAGCCGCTTCCACCCCCGCGCAACGTCGTCGTTATCGGTGGCGGTGATACCTCGATGGACTGTGTCCGCACCGCCATCCGCCTGGGCGCGGAGAGCGTGACGCTCGTCTATCGGCGTACCGAGAATGAGATGCTTGGGCGCGGCGAAGAACGGAAGAACGCGCGCGAGGAGGGCGTGACCTTCGCGATGCTGACGCTTCCGACGCGCATCATTGGCGAGAACGGCAAGGTGACGGCTGTCGAACTCCAGAAAATGGAACTGGGCGAACCCGACGCTTCAGGCCGACGCTCTCCCAAGCCGGTGAAAGGCAGCGAATACATCGTACCCTGCGATACCGTCGCCATCGCTATCGGCTATGGCGCGGACCCGCTCGTGCCCCAGACAACGTCCGGGCTGCGCGCAGACCGCAAGGCCCTCATCCAGATAGACAAGTCCGGACAGACCTCGAAACCGGGCGTGTTCGCCGGCGGTGACAATGTTAACGGGGCGGACCTCGTCGTGACGGCCCTTGCCGATGGCCGCCGCGCGGCGATAGCCATATCGACGTATATCCTCCAACAGCCGCCCCATCGCCGGTGAGCGACTCTCCCGTCGTCCTGATTACGGGTTCGACATCGGGAATCGGCGCAGGTATTGCGCGCGACCTGGCGGGGCATGGGTATCGTGTCGCGCTGAACTCGCGCACATCGAGTACTCACGGGGAAGCGCTTGCCGCGGAGTTCCCAAGCTCCGCGTACTTTCAGGCAGACATAACCATGGACGGCGCCTCTTCCGCGCTGGTGAGCCGCGTGGTCGATCATTTCGGTCGCCTGGATGCCCTGGTGAACAACGCGGGCATCAGCCGCGTCATCCCTCACGGGGATTTCGCGGCCGTTACCCCGGAAGTTTGGCGGGACCTCTTCGAAACGAACCTCATCGCGCCCTGGATGCTGATGGTCGCTGCAATGCCCCACCTCCAGGAGTCTCGCGGCTCGATCGTAAACATCACGTCACACGCGGGAGTGCGGCCGAAGGGCGCTTCCATTCCCTACGCCGCTTCCAAGGCGGCCATGAACCACGTGACCCGGCTGGTCGCGGCGGCAGCCGGGCCATTGGTGCGCGTCAACGCTGTCGCTCCCGGGCTCGTCGATACTCCGCTGACCGCGAACTGGGAGGAGGCACAGGCGCAGTGGCGGGAGTCTTCACCAATGCGCCGACCCGCGCAACCGGCGGACATCGCGCATGTGGTGCGTGGGCTCATCGAATCCGATTACGTCACGGGCGAAGTTATCGTCGTCGATGGTGGCCTAAACCTGCGATAGGCCGGTTGGCGTCGCCCGAAAGATCATCGCGGGCCAACAGTTTACAAACGATTTACAAACGACCCCTGTTTCGCCCCCCGCGCTCGCCCGTATCTGTTTGTGAGAACGCCAGGAGTATCCGGCCATGAACATGCCAACGGGAATCAATGCTTTCCTCTTTCCAACTTCCGAACAGAAGGAGATGGGCACGGTCGAAACGCCGGTTGCGCTCCGCGCCTTGCGCCCGGCGACGATGGCGCTCTGGCTGATTATCTTCGCAGCCCAGGCCCAGGCCATCCTCGCCACCGGCGGCGGCGTCAACTGGGTCATCATCGCCCTATCGACGGCGTTGTGCGTGGGCATCCACATGCAGTTCTGGTACGAGGAGACCGAACAAGGCCGCCGCTTCCACCACTCCATCGAGCGCATGCGCGGGCGGATCTACGAGGATGACAACACGGGCCTCCCGAACAGCCGTCACTTCGTGTTCGAACTGCGACGCCAGATGATGCGCTCCGTGCGTAACGGGCGCGGATTCTCGCTCATTCTCACGGATATCGTTGGATTCGAAACCATGAAGCGCGATGAAGAGCGCCTCATGGGCACAATGGGCCGTGCATTCCGCCAATCCCTTGGCGAAGCGGACTTTTCCGCCCGCCTCCAGGGTCCGATTTTCGCCGCTATCGTGACCGACGACCGAGACGGCAACTCCAGCGAAAAGGCCGAAGCCACGTTGAACGCGCTCCAGGGCGCCATCCCCGTCAACCTCGCCGGATCTGTCCGCCCGATCGTCTCGGTATGCGGCTACGAGGGCGAACTCGAAGTGCGTGACTTCCTTCGTCGCGCCCAGCGAGACCTCATCTCCAGTCGCTCCCGTGACACCGCCAGCGCCAGGCCCTCGACGCCCGTACGCCCGGCCAACATCGCCTAGCGGCACTCCCAAACGCGTGTCTTCCCTCTCCACTCCTTTCCCGGGGTGAACGGGAGCTCGATGGCCTGGCCGCCGTCGAGCTTCTTGTCTTGTCCGGACTGGCGGTGGACTTTGCGGGGGGGTGGAGCGGGCGAAGGGAATCGAACCCTCGCTTCAACCTTGGGAAGGTCGCGTTCTGCCATTGAACCACGCCCGCACGGCGACGCGCTTCATCGTATCATCTGCGAACCCTACTTTCGAGGTACGCGGATATGCCCATCCCCAAGGAACTCTCCCTCACCCCCGAACAGCTGGATGAATTGATGCTCACATCGTGGAATATGCGCATCGCCTCCGTCGGCCCCGGCACGCGGATCAACCTGACCCCCCTTTGGTTCGGCTGGGCGGGTGGCAACATCTACACTTACTGCCGCGGTCAAAAGATTGTGAACCTTCGCCGCAGTCCAGATACGACGGTGCTGGTCGATAGGAACGAGCGCTTCCCCGAACTCCAGGGAGCCATGTTCCAGGGCAAGGCAACGGTCTTCGAAACGCCTGAAGACGAGGCTGCCGACCCGAACATGGAGACCGTCCGCATGCAGATGGGCGCGAAATACGCCGGTGGTCATGGCGAATCCGCCGAACCGGTGCGAAACAACTCCACCGCCCGCGGCCGGCACTGGCGGTGGGTGCGCATCGAGCCGACGAAAGTCGTGACGTGGGACAACTTCAAGATCAAGCGGGGATAGTTCCCCGCTGATCGCTGGACCTGATTACTTCAGGCCGCGAAGAGCTTCAGTGAGTTCGTTGAGGAAGCGCTGGGCTTCCGCGCTGAGTGCAGGGGGAGGTGGCGGGGCGGCCTCCTCTTTCTTCAGTCTGGCGAGAAGAACGTTCATCGGCTTGACGATGAAGAAGAAGACGACCGCCGCGATGCTGACAAACGAAATCAACGCGTTGAGGAAGAGCCCGTAACTGAACACGGAATCCCGGATCGTGAAATCGAGACCACTGAAATCCGGCTGGCCGATGACCGCGGCGAACAGCGGTGTGACGATGGTTTCGACGAATGCCGTGACAACTGCCCCGAAGGCAAGACCGATGACGACAGCAATTGCGAGGTCAACAACGTTGCCCCGCAGAACGAAATCTCTGAATTCCTTGACCAAATGGATCCCTCCAACGTGCGTACCCGGGTTTTTTCGCGCGCAGGCGGAAATATACGGACTCGATCGCCCGGTCGCAAACGCACCCGCTCACGGCGAATTTGCCGCTTGACGCCGGTATTACCATGGAAGCATCTCCCGGGAGGTTTTCAGATGTACGGATTCATCAGCGCGGTGTTGGCCGACAAAGGCCGCCAGGTGTATGCGGTAGGCCCCAACGAAACGGTGCGTGAGGCGGTGCGGCAAATGAACCACGCGGGAGTGGGAGCGCTGATCGTGAGCAATCGCGGTGAATTGGTCGGGATCTTCACCGAACGTGATGTCCTGCGCAGAGTAGTCGATGAAGGCCGCGTTCCAGAGACCACGCATGTCCGAGACGTGATGACACGCGAACTCGTCGTCGTCGATTCGCAAACGCGCATTGAAGATGCGATGGCGCTGATGACGCTGCACCGCTGCCGTCACCTCCCGGTCCTCGATGGTGGCGAACTCGCGGGGATGGTCTCCATTGGCGACCTCAACCGCTGGGCGAGCCTGAACCTCGAAGCCCACCTTCAGCAGCTCACGGAGTACATCACCGGGCCGGTGGGCTGATAGGCGCCGGTGCGACACATCACGTCGCGGAGTCAGCGCCTTGGTCACCTGAACGGGAAGCTGCTTCCCCTCCGTCGTCAGCACAGCTGCGGGCAGCATCCTCGCCTCGGCGACCCAGGCCGCTACCTCAGTAGCCAGCCAGTTTTCATTTCTTCTTTTGGACCTGAGCATGGGCGCTGGCCGCAGCGGCCTTTACGGGCTCTGTTGATTTAGGGTCGGTGCCCTGCGCACGAGTCTTTTGCATTCCATAAACGATGGGTGAGGTTTCGCCGCCAATAGCGCAATCGGGACAAGTGGTGAGATGCTCCTTGGCCATGCGGGTATTGTCGGTGAACCCCGCAACCAGGCCTGGAACACTGATGTCTTCATCGAGCTCAGGCCAGTGGAGCCCCAAACCTCGTCCGCTCAACTCAACTCGCATGCGCTGCTCGGCGGTCGCGTGCATCAGCCGGGGAAACCCGCCCAGGGGAACCGACAACTCTCGCCCGTCGGTCAGTGCGACGAACATGCGCATCGTGTCAAACCAAACTCGGACAGCAGACGGTTCAGCCATCGAAGTACTCATTCCATCGACTCCTGATGAGTTCAGTGTACTGCACTGTGAGCGCCTCGACTTCGCGAATCTCACGGGGGCTGAACCCGTACGAAGAGGCGACCCTCGGGTTCGGCTCCAGCCACACTTTCGCCTCGCAACCAGCCCGTTTCACATGCACATGGAGCGGCTCCCTTGGGCTTCCCTCGTTCGAATAGAAGAAAAGGCGATAGCCGTTGATGGTCACGATTACCGGCACGTCCCGCTCCTCGTGGCGGGAAGTGTAAGCGGCCGCACCTCATTCCGCTCCCCGCGTTCGCTTGCTGAAACTCGTACCGGGCCTGAGCCTGCAGGGGCATCAGTTCATCGGCACGTCGACTCCCGCCTGGAACGCCTGGAAGAAGTAGAACTCGCCGTGCACCAGCCCCGGCGTCAGCGTCTGGAAGTTGTCCGGGAAGCCCCGGAACCAGAACAGGAACTGCTGCAACGGGTTCGACCAGGAGAAGACCGCCGTGATGGCGATTGGCAGCCCCACCGTCGGAGCATCGTCGAGCTGCGCGGTCGTCCTCGGGTTGCCTTCCCA
>DAOTTM010000118.1:0-5175 GCA_034437915.1 Dehalococcoidia bacterium
TGTTGCAGCGGTGTTCGCCGTTGGGCGTGAGTTCGTCGCCCCACGGGTAGACGCGGGATTCGAGGCCGCCGCTCGCCGCATATTCCCACTCGGCTTCGGTGGGGAGGCGCTTGCCCGCCCAGGCGGCGAATTGGCTCGCGTCGTGCCAGGAGACGTGGACGACAGGGTGGTCGAGGCGGTCGGCGATGTCTGAACCTAGCCCTTCGGGCACGCGCCAGCAGGCACCGTGGACCTGCCGCCACCAGGGGGCGTCGGCGACGGCACGCGTGGGAGGGAAGTCACCAGGGAGGAGGCCAGCGAAGACGAACGACCAGCCTTCGCGTTCGGCGGCGGTCACGTAACCCGTCTCGTCCGCGAACCGAACGAAGTCCTGGTTGGAGACGGCCATGGCATCGATCGCGAAAGGGGCGAGGCGGACGCGCCGAGCCGGGCCTTCGCCGTCAGAGTCATAGCCGAGGTCGTCGTCCGTGCCCATCGTGAATTCGCCGCCAGGGAGCGGGACGCCCTCACCCTCCGACCCCCTCTCCCGACTTCGCGGGCGAGGGGGAGGTCGAACCGCGCCGCCCTCGGCAGATGTTTTGAGAGACCAAGGGATGGGATTTGAGGGGGCGCAACAGGCGCGGTCGGTGTTCACGGCGGGCGGGAGTATACGACCTGGGGCGCACTCTGGGTACAAGGTGTGGGAGTCAGCTTCGTCTCTACCTCTTGCCTGAGGGCCCACGCGGCGATACTCGTCTCGAGCGTCTCTTCGAAGCCGATGACAAGACCTGCGGCGATGAGGATGGGGAGATGCCACAGCCAACCGGCGCCAACAGCGGCGAGAGACGCTCCGAGGAGGAACATGCGCATCCCACGGACGATGGTGAGGTTCTTGCGAGGCCGATTGCTGGGGAGGCGCCAGCCCCGGAAGTGAACGATTATACCGCGCGCGAACAGAGCAAGGCCGACAGCGAGGAGTGCTGCTGCGGGGTAGACGCGATCACTCCAGTCCCAAATGGCTTCCATCGTTTCGATCGTAGGCGTTTGGAGCAGGTTCCGTAAAGGGCCAGGGGATGCCGTACCAGTGGTGCCAATCGCGAGAGCGTGGCAGTGGTCGCCTCCGCTCGGTGTCCACGAAGAACGGGAATACACGACCAAGCGCGGAGACTTGGTACACTTCGCATCAATGACGTTAGCAACCGAGAGCGGCCCCACCTACGAGCCACCGCGTCCAATCGTGCTTCCCCGGCCAAGCCCGCGCTTCCGGGCGCGACGGCTGGCACGCACGGTCGGGTCGTTTGGGAAAAACGTTACCGGATCGATGATCGGCGGGGCGAGAGGGACCGGGGGATCCGCGCCACAGGGGATTCGGCGGAGCTTCGAGGAC
Organism: Dehalococcoidia bacterium; assembly: GCA_034437915.1. GTDB lineage: Bacteria > Chloroflexota > Dehalococcoidia > Tepidiformales > Tepidiformaceae > JACRBT01. The sequence continues at coordinate 1,367 of DAOTTM010000118.1, forward strand.
CTGGGCGCGACCTACATCAAGTTCGGACAGATGATCGCCTCTGCTCCGGCGGTTGTGCCGGCGGCAATCGCGGAGGAGTTCCGTTCCACGCTGGATTCCGGGCCGCCAATCCCTTTCGCGGACGTGCGACGGATCGTTGAGCGAGAACTGGGCGGGGCGCTTGAGGCGCTCTACGGCCGATTCGAGCCAGAACCCTTTGCTGCGGCTTCGATCGCGGTCGTCCACCGGGCGACCTTGCACGACGGACGCGAGGTGGCCGTCAAAATCGTCCGTCCCGGTGTGGCCCGGATCGTGGCGGCGGACCTCGACCTGATGGAGCCGCTCTTCCGCTTGCTATCGCGGCAGGGGAGCAACCCCGCCTACAACGGCCTCTCGTATCTCATCGGGTTGCGCGGACAGGTGGCGGAGGAGTTGGACCTGCGCAACGAAGTGCGCACGATGGCGTATTTCCGCAGCCTCTTCGAGCGATTCGGACTGACCAGACTCGTCATCCCGGAAGTGATCGAGGGACATTGTTCGCGCGGCGTACTGACGATGGAGTTTCTCGACGGGTTTCCGATCGACGATCTCGCGGCGGCGGCGGAGATGGGCGTGGAGCCGCGCCCGCTTGTCGATGAATTGCTGAAGGCGTGGGTGCTCTCGGCGTTGCGGGCGGGCGTGTTCCACGCGGACATCCACGCTGGGAACCTCTTGCTCCTGCGCGATGGCCGACTGGCGATGCTCGACTGGGGCATCGTCGCGCGGCTCAACACGGAGACGCGCGCCTTTTTCCGGGCCATGGTCGAAGCTGCGCTGGGGCGCGAAGAAGCATGGGACCGCATCACGAAGCACGTCATCGCGACGAACGGGACGGTGCTGGACGCGTTCGGGTACACGCACGAGGACATGATTGGGATCACTCGCCAGTTCCTCGAACCAGTACTCACACGCCCGCTGAAGGATGTGAGCATGGCGGCGATGTTCATGCCGCCAGAAAAAGCGGCGGAGATGAACCACGGTATCGCGGCGCCGAAGCGGACGCTGCGGGAGCGGTGGGTGGCGAACCGGCTGACGGCCAAGGCGTATCGAAATTCGCTGGAAGAGGAGCTACAGAAGAACTCGACCCAGCGCGCGAATTTCCTCTCGGCGAAGCAGCTGCTGTACCTGGAGCGCTACGGGCGGATTTACATGCCGGACCAGAGCCTCCTGGGCGACCACGAGTTCCTGGCGGCGGCTCTAGAGCTGGAGGATGTCGATGGGAATGAGTGGGAGTGAGCCGGGTGTCGGAGTGGGGAGTGACGGGGTGGGCGCCCCGAGCGGGAAGTTTGGAAATGTTACAATCATGTTTCGCGACGTGTTACAATCAGATGAAAACTGAACACGAGGCATTACATGTCCGCCACCACTCCGATTTCCGTCGCCGAAGCCAGCACACGCCTCTACGAGGCGCTCACGAAACACTTTGGGCCGCGCGATTTCGACGCGCACGACCCGCTGGTGATCGCCATTTCGGAGTATGGGCAGCGCAGCCGCGAAGGCGACGAGGCTGGTATCTCCGAGGCGAGCAAGCACGTCTACGAGGCGCTGACGCACCACCAAGGGAACCGGGACTTCGACGCACACGACCATGTCGTGCTGGCGCTGGCGGACTATCGCGAAGCCTGCCGGGCGGCGGGTCCGAAGGCGTAGCACGGGCCGCGTGTGCCCGGCATTCCGCCCTCACCCCCCGGCCCGCTCTCCCGACTCGCTCTGCTCGCGGGCGGGGGGGAGTTTGCGGTTCAGACGCCGGGGATCTGGGCGCGGAGGGCGGCGATGAGGTTGGAGATGGGGACGCGGACTTGGGCCTGGGAATCGCGTTCGCGGATGGTGACGGCGTCGTCACCGGGGGCGCCCGCTTCGCCAACGGTCTGGAAGTCGATGGTGACGCAGAGTGGGGTACCGATCTCGTCCTGGCGACGGTAGCGGCGACCGATCGACTGGGTCTCGTCGTACTGCGTCATGAAGACGGGCCGCAGCATGTCGTACACTCGGCGGGCGGTCGGCTGGAGCTTCTCGTTCTTCGATAGCGGAAGAACCGCCACCTTTACGGGCGCGATGTTCGGGCGGAACTTGAGGACGACGCGCTTCTCGCCCTTCTCGTCGAGTTCTTCGTTGTAGCACTCGAGAAGGGTCACGGCGAGGGTGCGCGAGAGGCCGGCGGCGGGTTCGATCACCCAGGGGACGACGTGCTCGTTCGTCTCTTCGTCGAAATAAGTGAGCGGGTGGCCACTGAGGTCGCCGTGCGCCTTGAGGTCGAAGTCGGTGCGCGCAGCGATGCCTTCGAGTTCGCCCCAGCCCCAGGGAAAGAGGTACTCGATGTCGGTGGTGCCGGCGCTGTAGTGCGAAAGCTCCTCCTTGTCGTGGTCGCGCAGGCGCAGGCGCGAGGGGTCGATGCCGATCGTATCCGTGTACCAGCGGAGACGGGTGTCGATCCAATCGCGGTGGAGGGCCAGGTATTCGGTGGGGTTGGCGCGGTCCTTCGGCGGCTTGCAGAAATACTCCATCTCCATCTGCTCGAATTCGAGTGTGCGGAAGATGAAGCGTCCGGGCGTGATCTCGTTGCGGAAGCTCGGGCGCGTCTGGGCGATGCCGAAGGGGAGCTTGCGGCGCATCGACTGGACGACGTTCTCGAAATTGATGAAGATGCCCTGCGCGGTTTCAGGCGGCAGGAAGGCGATGTTCGACGGGAGATTCGTAACGGGGTCGATGTCGTCGGTGTGGGCCACGGGGCCGACCTGCGTCGTGAACATCATGTTGAACTGGCGCGGCTCGGTGAGTTCGCCACCATCGTTGGGGCAGACGATGTCACCGGCTGCGTTGCGTTTGAGTTCGCCGTACGCGCCCTCCTGGAGGTGGTCGGCGCGAAAGCGCATCTGGCACTTCTTGCAATCGACAAGGGGGTCGCTGAAGTTGGCGACGTGGCCGCTGGCGACCCAGACGCGGGGATTGGAGATGAGGGCAGCGTCGAGGCCAACGATGTCGTCGCGGTCGCGCACCATGGCGCGCCACCAGGCCTCGCGGATGTTGCGCTTGAGCTCGACGCCGAGCGGGCCGTAATCGTACGTGTTGGCGAAGCCGCCATAGATCTCGGCGGAGGGGAAGACGAAGCCGCGGCGCTTGGCGAGCGAAACGATGGTATCGAGGTCTGGTGCGGGCACGGTGATGAGGTTCCTTGGTTGGGGCTCCGGCGACGCTGGCGGCGCACCGGGCGGGAGAGGATCCACCATAGCGTACGTGTGGGTGGCGACGCGAACGAGTGACGCGAGGCCTGGGGCGAACCCTCCCCGACGGTCGGGCTACGGAAGTCGCTGGCGGACTTCGCCTTGCGTGAGCGGCAGATCAAACCGCTTGGTGCGGGAGGCGGCGCCGCTGACGAGGACAATGTCGCGGGCGGGGAGGTTGAGGGCGGCGGCGAGGAGCTTCGTGACGGCGGCGTTGGCGGCGCCATCAGCGGGGGGCGCCGTGGTGCGGACACGGAGAACGCCGTCGGGTCCGAAGCCTTCGACGGCGTCGCGGGCGGCGCGTGGGGTGACGCGGACGGTCAGGCGCATGGGGAGATGGTAGGGGCTTTGCGGGACGCGAAAAGCCTGTCTTACAATGCGGGCGTTTCATCTGGTTCGGCAGGGGTTACGGGCGCTGCCGGTTCCTCAGTGACTTGTGCCGCTGAGATTGCAAGCGGCTGGACAGCGGAAACGGCCAACTGTCCGGCGAGCACCGTAGCGTGAAGGGCTGCGGTCTGCTCTGCAATTGCCGCCTGCTGGGCTGCTATCGCCGTCGCAGTGGCGGCTTGC
>DAOTTM010000119.1:0-13540 GCA_034437915.1 Dehalococcoidia bacterium
CCGCGCCGACGACGTGGGAGATGGCATCCCATTCGGCGAGTTCCCACTCACTCACAAAGGTGATTGCGGAACCGGATTTCCCGGCGCGTGCCGTACGGCCAATGCGGTGGATATATTCGTCGGCATTCTGAGGGACGTCAAAGTTGATCACGTGGTGGATATCCGGGATATCGAGGCCGCGTGCCGCGACGTTGGTGGCGATCAGAAACTGCAGGCTGCCGCCCCGGAAGTCCGCCATAACGCGGTCGCGTTCACCCTGGGCAAGGTCACCATGGATGGCGCGAGCGGGCACGCCACAGGATTGTAACTGGGCGGTGAGACGATCCACGCCCGCTTTCGTGCGCCGGAAGATCAGCGAGCGCCCAAGGTCGGTCGTCTCATAGAGGTGGCGGAGGGCGTAGAACTTGTCCCGCTCTGGCACTTCACAGAAATACTGGAGCACACCTTCGGCGGTGCGCTGTTCGGGCGTGGTGACGGAGATCTCGACGGCTTTGCGCATGTAGCGGTGGACGATGCGGGCGATGGACATGGGCATGGTGGCGCTGAAGAGGGCCGTCTGGCGCGCCTTGGGGGCATGCCGGAGGATGCGGTCGATATCGCGCGCGAAACCGATGTCGAGCATCTGGTCGGCTTCATCGAGCACGACGAAGTGGACATCGTTGAGTCGCAGCGTGCCGCGTTCGAGGTGGTCGATGACGCGGCCGGGGGTGCCGACGATGACGTGGGCGCCTTTTTCGAGCGCGAGCATGTCGGAGCGGACGCGCCGCCCGCCGACGAGTCCCAGCGTGACGAAGCCGTAGAACGAACCGAGGTGGTCGATCACTTCGTGCACCTGGTGGGCGAGTTCGCGCGTGGGGATAAGAATGATCGCCTGGACCGCTTCGTGGGTGGGGTCAATCTTGCGGGCGAGGGGGAGGCCGAAGGCGAGCGTCTTGCCCGTGCCCGTCTGCGCGAGGCCGACGACGTCTTCGCCCGCGAGCATTGCGGGGAGGGCTTCTTGCTGGATCGGCGTGGGCGTATCGAAGCCGAGCGCGGCGATGGCGCGCAGGCCCGTGGCATCGACTCCGAGCGCCTTGAAGGCTTCGGAGATGGGTGTGATGAGCGGCGGGAGCTTGGCTTCGATGATCGCCGGAGCTGTACTCGTGGAGGAAGCGCCCCGTCCGCGGCCACCGCGGCGGCGGCGATTAGGCGGGGCGTCTTCGATCAATGCCGCTGATGGTGCGGCGCCGTTGGCATGAGCGGAAGGAGAAACGGTGGGGGCCGAATTTCGTGGCTCGCGTTGCGGGGCTGCGGCAATTGTGGGTCGCTCAAGGGTGGTCGTGGCGGAGTGTTGCGTCACGGCCTGTGCGGCCGTGCTGGCAGCGAGCGGCTGCTTACGCGTGAAGAATGGGATTTTCAACGAGTTCCTTTCGATTCCACAACGGACGCCCGCTGGGCGCCGTTGAACGTGGGGTACCGCAACTCCAGTCCGGAGGGGGAAGCGAAGGCGCGCAGCTGAATGGGGGCGATGACCGTTCGCGTTTGACACCACGTCTGGTTAAGGGTACCACATCGCGTCGGCGGCAGTGATCTTTGGCGGTCGCAGTGCTTCCGGCCGGGAGCCATACGACCTTTAGGACATATACGAACTATGGAACCTGCCCCTGCGCGGCGAGGCCGCCCCACCGATCGTGGCTATTTCGCGGCGCGAAGCGTTAGGCCGAGAACGCGTTCGAGCTCGTCCAGTCCGCTGAGTGTTTCGTCCACCTTGATCGTGGTCATGCCGAGGGCGCGGGCGGCTTTGAGGTTGACCCCGAAGTCATCGAGAAAGACGCAGTGTTCAGGGGCAACGCCGAGGAGGTCGCACGTGTGCGCGTAGATGCGTGGGTCCGGCTTGCGCATGCCGACTTTCGCAGATTCGACGACGACCTCGAATAGCTCGCCGAGGTTGGTGATGGCGCTCGGGCGCGAATCGTCGCGCGCGACGTTGTTCGTGATGCAGCCGAGCTTCACCTGGCCGCGGAGCATCCGCACGGCGCCGAGCATCTCCGGGCGCATGGTCAGTTCGCCAAAGAACGCCTCGAGGAACTGCCAACCGTCGAGCGCGATTTCCAGCACGCGGCATTCCGCTTCGAAGGCAGTGACGAAGTCTTGCTGCGAGATCTCGCTCTTTTCGAAGAGTGACCAGGCGCCGTCGTGCGTGGCGAGCAACGGGCCGACGCGTTCGTGGGGAAGCCCGGCACGCTGGCAGTACTGCCGGATCGCGGTCACGGGCGAGGTTGTAAGGACGCCACCGATATCGAAGATGGCCGCTTTCATTTCCGCCATCTACTCGTTTACCCCGAGTTCATTGCGGATCAGTTCGCAGAGCTGGAATACGGGGCCTTCGGCCGTGAGGGTCGTCGCCATCTGGTTAATGGTGACGGCGATGGAGAGGCCCACTTCGGGGTCGGCGAACGCAATAGAACCACCGGCGCCGGGGTGCCCGAAGGCGGTTTCGCGTGGACCCGTGGCGCCGTGGACGCCGTTCGTCTTGCCGCCCATGAAGAACCCGATGCCCTTGCGCATGGGCATGATGATCACGCGGTCTGGCTCGCGCGTGTAGATGTGCTGCATGAGGGGGATACGTTCCGGAGAAACGAGCCGGACACCGCCAACCTCGCCGCCGTTTGCGAGCGCCCCGTACATCCTCGCAAGCGCGCGCGCCGTGAAGTGTCCGTTGGCGGAAGGAAGGCAGGCTTTGCGCACGCGCATGTCGTTGTAGTTGACGTCACTGTCCGGCGGCATTGCCTTGAACATGTCGTGGTCAGGTGGGAGTTGCATCAGAGCGGGGCGGGCGGCGGCGGGTTCACTCGCCTTGCGCTGTCCGGTGAGCGTCGCGAGACGATCTTCCACACCGTCCGGGATGCCAACGTACATTTGGCCATCAATGCCCAACGGCTCCGCGATCTCTTCCTGTATGACATCGCGAATGTGCCGCCCGGATGCGAACTGGACGATTCCGCCGACTACCCAGGCGTAGGTGAGCGCGTGATACCCCGTCGCCGTGCCAGGCTCCCACGCCGGGGTGCCGTTGGCGATCCAATCGAGACCCGCCTGCCAGTCTGCGATGAAGTCCGTCGTCAGCGGGCGCGGCACGGCATGCAACCCAGCCTGGTGGGTCATCGCCTGGGCGACGGTGATGGTCCCCTTGCCGTTGGCGGCGAAGGCGGGCCAATACTTCGCCACAGGGGCGTCGTACTCGATGAGACCGCGGTCCGCGAGGATGTGGAGCGCGGTCGCGGCGACGCCTTTTGTCGTGGAGAAGCTGCTAAAGAGCGTATCGGGCTTCACCGGACGTGAATCCTCAGGCCCCATTTCGCCGCCCCAGGCATCGACGATCTTTTCGCCGAAGCGATAAGCGGCGACCTGGGTACCGATCTGCGTCTTCTCGGCGATCTGGGCCTGGATGAGCGCCTGGACCTTGTCGTTGAGGGCGGATTGCAGCGTCATGGGAAATGTTCCTTCGTGCGAGGCTAAGTATCGTGAGTATAGGCTTGCGGACGTGCGCGGGCGACAAAATATGATTCCCACGCCGGGTCCGCTGCATCCTGGCGACAATCGAGCAGCGCCATCGATGGTAACCGTGGCCCCCGGACACGGAGGTCCGTGACTACAATTTCGGGTGGCTATTCGACGTGGAGTTCTTTGCGGATGAGGTCACAAATCTCGAGGGTGGTGCCTTCGCCCGGCAGCGGGGACTGCATCTTGTTGATCGTCACACCAACCGCCAGGCCGGCATCCGGGTCGGCAAAGCCGATCGACCCGCCAGCGCCGGGATGGCCGAACGCGCTCGTGCGGGTACCCATTGGGCCGTGGATGCCGTTCGCTTCTCCGCCCATGAAGAAGCCGATGCCCTTGGTCATCGCAACACCGAGCACCCTGTCCACGTCCCTCGTCATTACACGTTGCATGTGCGCGCGGCGTCCGGGGGAGACCAGGCGGATGCCATCGACCGAGCCATCGCCGGCCAGAGCCGCATACATGCGAGCGAGTGCGCGTGCGGTGAAATGGCCGTTGCCGGATGGGAGGCAGGCAGTGCGGAAGGGCATGTGGTTGAAGTGCGGCCACATCGCTTTGGGCATCGCCTTGTAGAAGTCCGCGTCATCCGGGATGGGGAGGCCTTCGCCCGCGACCTGGATCTTCAGCGTGGTCAGGCGTTTGTCGAGCCCCGCGGGAATGCCGACGTACATCTCGTCGCCGACCCCAAGTGGGGCGGCGATCTCCTCGGCGATGAAGTCCTTGATATGGCGGCCGGTCACGCCGTGGACGATGCCGCCGGTGATCCAACCGTAGGTGACGGCGTGGTATCCCGTCGCCGTGCCGGGTTCCCACGCGGGCGTGGCCTCTTCCATGCGCTTAATCCCTGCGTCCCAATCGGTGATGTGTTCGACCCGGAAGGGCTCGGGCATGGCATGAAGGCCACCCTGGTGGCTGACGGCCTGGGCGACGGTGATGCGTTCCTTGCCGTTTTGGGCAAAGGCGGGCCAGTATTTCGCGACAGGGGCGTCGTAGTCGAGCAGCCCGCGGTCCGCGAGCATGTGCAGCGCGAGCGCCGCAACGCCTTTCGTCGTGGAGAAGCTGAGGAAGAGCGAGTCTGGTTGCACGGGGCGGGCGTCGTCTGGACCCATCTGCCCGGCGACCGTTTCGACGACCGGTTTGCCGTCCCTATAGGCGGCGACCTGGACGCCGATTTGGCGCCCCTCGGCGACCTGGCGTTGGATGAGGTCGGAGACGGCGGCGTTCACCGCAGTATCGGGCATGGGGTTCTCCTCGGGATGCGATGCGCCATTAGGCCACAAGCGTGGGCCGTTCGTCCAACGACACTCAGAACTCAGAACTTTAGAACTCCCTTATAGTTTGATGGCAGCGAAGAGCACGGCTGATGGCACCCGGCCGATGGTCTCCCCGTCAATCGCGGTGAAACGGTCGAGGGGCGTCTCGAAGCGGTCCGATTCCGGGTATTCATCGAAGCGCACCATCGCGAGGCCCGCGGCGCCGAGGGCGTTGATCAGGTCGCCGATCGTCCAACTGAAATCCGACCTTTCGTCGCCTTCGAGGGCGAGCGGCGTATCCGGCTCGCCGTCGTCGTCTTCGTCGATTATCTCGCCGAAATAGGAATGCGCGACGAACAGGCGACCGGCATCTTCTTCCACGGTGTAGGCCATGGGATGCTCGTCGTACCCAACGAGGCGGCCGCCCGTGCGGAGCATGTCGGCGATCCCCATCGCCCAGTCGGCGAGGTTACTCACCCAATCGACGGCGCCCCAGGGGCTGTAGACGATATCGAATGCGCCGTTGCGGTTGACCATGTCGATCGAATTCGGGCTGTCGTCGATCAGGGTGAGGGCAAAGCCGCCCTCGTCCATGAGCGTCCGCACCGCCTCAAGGTCCTCGCCCGAATCGAGCACCGTGACCGTAGCGCCCATGTTCAGAAGCGAAAGCGCTTCTTCGCCCATGGCCGCGGGCATGACGAGCACGGAAAGCCCGTTCACGTCTCCCAGGAGTCCGATCTCGGTCTCGGAGAACGTGTTGCCGCCTTCCTTGAAGAAGGCAACGTCAACGGCCGGGGCTTCGAATTCAAATTCGTCTTCAGACATGTGTTGTTCCCCAGCCGTCAGGCGTTCATGTCCCCACGCGCATGTTGGAAGCTCATGACGTGGGAGTAGTCGTTGATTGTGAGCACGGCGCGGCGCGTGTCCGCCCCGCGGATAACGGTAATCGAGGTGTGGTGGACGGAGACGAGGTGGTCGAAAACGGAGCCGAGCAGGTGGGAGAGGTAGGCATTGATGACGCCACCGTGACAGGCGACGGCCACGCGATGACCGTCGTTCTCCGCAATGATCGCGTCCACGGCCCCAATGACGCGCGCCTTGAAGGCATCAACGTCTTCGCAATACGGATACGACGAGTGCTTCCGCGTTCGTGTCACATCGCGGTAGACGGCTGCGAGCTCTTCGCGGCTGTAGATCTCAAGCAGGCCTTTGTCCTGGGGTGCGCGTTGCCAGAGGTCGACCTCTTTCAGGTCTTCGACGATGTTCACGGGCAGGTCGTGGTGCAGCGCAATCTGCTTGCCCGTGTCGTGGGCCCGCTTCATGGTGCTGGCGTAGACGGCGCCCATGCGCGCACTCGCCAGGCGCTCGCCGACGGCCTTCGCCTGGCGTTCGCCCAGTTCCGAAAGGGGCGCATCGAGCGCCTGGCCGAGCGGGATGTTTTCGAAGAACTTCTGCTCCCCATGGCGGATGAGCAGGACTTCGCACATGCCTTCGAAGGATTCGGCGAAGGGATTCTCAAGGTCGATCGTACGGACGCGGCGAATTTGCTCTGTCATTCGGAAGGCACTCCCGGCATGGCAACGGTGGCGAGGTTTGGTTCCACCGCCGCCACATAGCGGCTGGCCTCGATGAACGCTTTCAAACCCACGAGGAGCGACTCCAGGGCGGAGTGGTCCATTTCGATGAGGATTCGGCGCGTAAAGAGCTGGGCGCCCTGTTCGAGACGACCGCAGGCATCCTCGCCCTTGAGGGAGAGGTAATTGCGCACCAGGCGGCGATCGGATTGGTCGTCTTCGCGGTGGACGAGTTCGAGCCGGACGAGGCGGTCGACTATGCCGGAGATGGTTGGCGGCGTAACCGCTAGGCGATGGGCGAGTTCGCCCGCCGTGACTCCGGGCTGCTCGCGCATCATGAAGAGGACGCGCAGCTGCCCCGTCGTCAGGCCGAGTTCCGCCCACACTCGGAATCGCAGCGGGTCAAAGGTGGCAATCGCGGCGCCGAGATCGTGAATCGCGGAATCGACGGCTTCGTCGGAACGCGGAGGGCTGTCTATGGCCATTCCTTCGCCAACCTCGTTCTTGATGGGGCCAAGGGTAGCAGACTCCCGCGAATGCCGTTGCAGTGCCACGCCGACCCAACTGGTCGTTGCGTCTTGGTAATAGGCCACTGCCTGTGCGTTGCCAAGTTGCAGCGCCACGCCGGCCCAACTGGTCGTTGCGTCCGTACCGCCGTAGGCTTTGGCGTGTGCAGGACCAATCGCTCATTACTGATGCCGTGCGAGCGCTCGTCGGACGTCGCGCCGTCCTGGAGCCGCAGACAGTGACACGTCGCGCGGTGCAAAAAGCGATGGACCTCTACCTGGGCCATCAGCGTGGGGCGCCGGAAGTGGGCGAACCGGCGCCCGGATTCGTGCTCGCTGCCCTCGAACTGGGGAACGACGTCGAAGAGTTCCCGCAGCTACTGCCTAACTCCATGCTTATCAGCAACGAATGGCAGTGGGAGCGGCGCCTGATAGTGGGCGAGACGCTTCGCTCGGAGTCCATCGTGGCGGATATCAGTGAACGTTTCGGCGGGCGTTTCGGCTACAACATCACGGTGAGGCGGGAGATCGTGCTGACGGGCGCGGATGGAGCGGTGGCGGCGCGAAGCGTCAACACCCTGATGTACTACGACCCGAAGAACGCGCGAGGGGGCGAAGAGGAATGACTGCGAGGTTCTCCGGCCTGCGCGAGGGAGACGAGCTGCCGCCCTTCGAATGCGCGCCGGGCCTAGGGCAGGTCATTCGCTTCTGTGCGATCAATTGGACGTTCCCACCGTTCTTCTACGACCCCGCGGCGGCAGCGGCGGCGGGATTCCCGGGGACTATCGTTCCAGGCCCGTTGAAGCTCGGTCTCATCTTTCGCGCCGTGGACGAATGGTTGGGCGACGCCGGGTTCGTCCGGCACGTTCGTGCCGCACACCGCCGCCCGGACCTCACCGGCCGACCACTCGTAGTGACAGGCCGCGTGGCGCGGGTCTACGAGGAGGCGGGCGCCGGGCGCGCTGACATCGAAGTCGTCATCCTCAACGAACAGGGCGAACCATCCGTGCGCGGGTTCGCTTCCGTCGAATTCGATCACTGACCGCATGGGGCGGACCCCAGGCCGTTATCCGCGGCGGTGAATCGTCACGCCTTCCTTGATCGTCTCGACCACGGGAATGTGATGAATCTCGGCGGGCGAGACCCGCGTGGGATCGGCGCCGAGGATGACGAGGTCGGCGAGCTTTCCCGGCGCGATGGATCCCTTGCGGTCCTCTTCGAAGTGGGCGAATGCGGCGTCGATCGTGATTGCGCGAAGGGCGTCGATGACGCCGATCGCCTGGTCTCCGCCGAGGACGGCGTCCGATCGTGTGCGCCGCTCCACCGCGCACCAAACGAGGCGAAGCATATCCGGCGGCACAACGGGCGAATCGTTGTGAAGGTTGAACCGCAGGCCGCGGGCGAATGCGGAGCGCAAAGGACTGATGCGGCTCGCCCGTTCCGGCCCCAGCACCGAATCGCGGTGGTAGTCGCCCCAGTAGTAGATGTGGGACGCGAAGAACGATGGCAGCATGCCAAGCTCGACCATTCGGTCGAGTTGGTCTTCGCGGACGGTCTGGGCGTGGATCATGACCGGGCGAGGGTCCCTCCCGGGGTGGGCCGCATGGGCGCGGTCGATGGCCGCGAGGAACTGATCGGCTGCGGCGTCGCCGTTGCAATGAGCGATGACTTGCCAGCCGTTCGTGTAGGCCATCTCGGCGAGTCCGAAGGCTTGCTCATCCGGCATGGCCGGGTATCCATGGTAGTCCGCGTCGTGGCCGTCCGGAGCGATGTGGTAGGGCTGCGTCAGCCAGGCGGTTTTGCCCTGCGGGGACCCATCGAGCATGAGCTTCATGCCGCCCAGCTTGAAACGGCCTGAGTACTGGCCCGTCGGGCGGTCAGAGAGCATCGCTCGGGCCTGGGCCCAGAACGCATAGCCAACCACGTCGATGAAGAGGCGGCCATCCGCAGCGGCTGATTCCAGGTTTGTGAGCTCGCCGGGGGACATCGCTCCCTCCTGGGCGGTCGTGAGGCCAGCCGCGGCGTAGATGCGTTGCGCTTCGGCCAGCTGAGCGTGAGCCGACTCCATGGTCGGCGGCGGGATCAACCCGGAGTTGAAGAAGCCCATCGCGGACTCTTCCAGCGCTCCGTCTGGCTCGCTCGTTCCTGCCATTCGACGAATGACCCCGCCCGACGGATCCGCGGTCTCCGCGCTGATCCCTGCCATTTCTAGCGCGAGGCTGTTGGCGGCGGAGAGATGGCCGGAGACGTGGGTGATGTAGACGGGATGCTCCCGCGAGACGCGATCAAGGTCGCCGCGCGTGGGGTGCCTTCCTTCGACGAGAAACGCCGGATCGTATCCGCGGCCAAGCAACCAGCCGCCGGGCGGCAACGCGCGTGCCTTGAGCGAGCGGCGAAGCTCGGCCACCAGCCCTTCGATGTCCGTGACGGCGCCAACGGGCGGGCCGCTCAGGTTCACGGAACCGAGTCCGGCAGCTACGTGGGAGAGGTGACCGTGGCCATCCACGAAGCCGGGGAGGAGGGTGTGGTCCCCGAGGCCCGTGACGATCGTCGTCGGGCGGCGGTGCTGCAGGACGTCCGCTTCCGACCCAGTCGCGAGTATCAGCCCGTCGCGGATTGCAACGGCTTCGACGGTCGGGCGGTGCGCGTCCATCGTCAGGATCGGGCCGCCGAGGAAGATGCGGTCAGCGAGTTGAGGTTGTGTCACGGTCCATCCCCCTTTTCGAGCGATTCTAACGCCGCCCGGATCTCGTCGCGCACGAACTCGTCGTCGTCGCGGATCATCAACAAGATCCGCCGGGCGGCCTCGTCTCCCGTCCGCCGCCCGATCTCGCCGAGCGCCCAGGCGGCATGTTCGCGGACGAGAGGCGAACCGTCCTCAAGGGCGGCGGTGAGCGCCGGAATATCCGCTTCGCTACCGACATTCCCAAGCGCGACGCAGACGTTGCGGACGAAACCGTCCCGTTTCGCGCGGAGGATGGGTCTGCCTTTGAAGCGTTCGCGGAACGCAGCCTCGTCGAGGCTCAACAGCGGCGCGAGTTCGGGGCGAGCGGATTCTACATTTGCGGGCACGAAATCCGGATAGGGGTCGTAGTTCTTCGCGCCGACCGGGCACGAATCCAGGCAATCGTCGCAACCAAAGATCCAGTCGCCGAACTTCGAGCGGAGTTCGCGCGGGATCGGTCCACGGTTCTCGATCGTGTGGTAGCTGATGCAGAGTCGGGCATCGAGGACGCCGCCGTCCGTGCCGAGCGCGCCCGTGGGGCAGGCAACGACACAGCGGTTGCAGGCGCCACAGCTCTTGGCAATCGGGGCGTCCGGTGGGAGTTCGAGGTCGGTGGCGATGGCGCCAAGAAGCACCCATGGGCCGACGCCAGGGACGAGCAGCATCGTCGACTTCCCGAGCCAGCCCATACCGGAAAGGGCGGCCAGGGGGCGTTCGAGGAGCGGGCCGTAATCGACGGTGGCGCGGGCGGACGCGGCGAACTCGGAGCGGATGGAGGCGGCAACACGCCGCAGCTTCTTTTCGAAGACGCGGTGGTAGTCGCGGCCGCGTGCGTAGCGGGCGATGCGGCCGCGGGTAACCCGGCCATCGTCCGCTACAGGTTCTTCGGAGTGATAGGGCAGGGCACAGAGGATCACGCTGCGCGCCCCGTCGAGAAAACGTCCCGGATCCGTCGCGCGGGTCAGCCACTCCTCCGTCATCCAGGCCATGTCGGCGAGCATTCCCTCGCGATTGCGTGCGAGGGCGGCGGTGCGTGCCTCGTGGAGGACATCGGCCCTGGCGATGCGCACGGGGGCGAAGCCTTCGGCGGAGGCGAATGCCAGCACCTGTTTTCGGACAGCTCGCTCGGAAAGTCCCTTGGGCGCCATGGCGACAGTGTACGCGTATTGACCCTTCGACAAGTTGCTCTTCAACAACGTTTCGTCATTTTCACGCCTGGCGAAGGTGGACGCGTGCCCAGTCGCCCGTTCGTGCTGAGTCGTGAGCTTGTCGAACGGTCGAAGCATGGACGGACAGCGCGAAGAGCGTGCTCACCCTTCGACAAGCTCAGGGCGAGCGGTTCCGAGACCAAGGCTGACTCATGCCTTCAGAGCAGGCTTGTATACTCCCCCCAAGACACCGGCGCCCGGAGCCGGGCTATCTAAGTCCCAAGGCCTTCGTCCCAAGTCCTTCCCGGAGAAACCGATGATCCCGCCGCTCAGCCGCGAATTTCCGCCCGTGTTCGACGGGCACGAAGACTTCATCACGCAGGTGCGGCAGCGTCCGAACGTCCCCGGCCTGGCGCCCTTCAAGCCGCGCGACCTGCTGGAGGACTCGGACGACGGACACGTCGATATGCCCCGTGCGATGCGGGGCGGGCTTGGCGGCTGCTTCACGTCCATCTATCTCAGCGACGAGCGCGCGGAGATGAACGCCCTGGCCTACGCGATGCATGAGATGAACGACGTCTTCCAGGTGGCCGACCGTTCGGAAGGGCGCTTTCGCGTGTGCCGGACAGTGCCCGAGGTGCGGGAGGCCTGGGCGAACGAGTCTTTCGCCTCGGTCTTCATGTTCGAAGGCGCCGACCCAATCTCTTGGAGCCTGAAGGAGCTGCGCGTGTTCTACGAGGCGGGGCTTCGCTGTCTCGCGCCGACGTGGAGCCGGTCCACAATCTTCGCGCATGGCGTCTCGTTCAGCGGGACACTCCCCGCGACGGGGCTGACAGAGAACGGGCGTGAACTGGTGCGGGAGTGCAACAGGCTCGGCATCATCCTCGACGTCTCGCACATCAACCCGGCGGGCTTCTGGGACATGCTCGAAGAATCCAAGCAGCCCGTGATCGCGACGCACTCGAGCGTGAAGGCAATCTCCCCACACGTTCGTAACCTGGACGATGAGCAGATCCGCGCGCTGGCGAAGCAGGACGGCACGATCGGGATCAACTTCGCGAACATCTTCCTCCGCCCAGACATGAAGGGCGACCCCGATGTGCCAATGGACCTGCTCCTCCGCCACTTCGAGCACATCGTGAACCTTGTCGGGGACGAGCACGTCTCGTTTGGCACGGATTTCGACGGCACGCGTGTGCCTGATTGCGTGAAGGACGCGGCGGGGCTTGTGAATGTGTTGCGCGCGATGAAGGCGAGGGGCTGGAGCGATGAGCGGATGGAGCGCATTTGCAACGGCAACTTCTTGCGAGTCGCCGAAGCTGTCTGGCGATAAGGCCCTCACCCCCGGCCCCCTGGTCTGAAAACTCCGCACTGGGCTCGGAAGGAACCGTTCGTGCTGAGCTTGTCGAAGCATGAACACGCGCTCGATCATCGCCCAGACCAGCCATCGACCATCCGACTACTCCCAGACGCCATCATCGTTGCCTGGCCCGCCCGCTTGCTCACGCGCGCGGCTCGGGATTTCAGGTTGTTCGATGTTGGGCGCCGGTCGAACAGCGTGCTCACCCTTCGACAGGCTCAGGGCGAGCGGTTGTCCTTATGATTCGACCCGCAGTTTGACCTCGGTCATCAGCAGTTCCATCGAGGCGAGAAGCTGGGCGAGGCTGTGGCAGCCGTTGAAGTTGATTTGAAACGAGTCGACGCCTACATCATCGCGGAGCTGACGCAGATCGGCGGCGACCTGTTCGGGGGTGCCCTGGCCAACGGGGCGGGTTTCCGGGATGGGGTCGCCGGTGATCGCCGGGAAGAGAACACGGAAGCTCATGCGCGTTTCCGGTGGCACTGTTCGCGCGATGCGCGCGCAGGCAGCTTCGAGATTCGCTTTGCCCGTTTTCAGGTCCGCGAGGGGCATCGGCGTGGGTTGCCAGACCTGGGCGAAACGCGCAGCTCGCCGAAGTGCCGCGGGACTCGCACCGCCAACCCAAATGGGAGGACCTCCGGGCTGGAGCGGCTTTGGCTTCACGTGCATGTCGGCGAACGCGTTGAATTTGCCTTCGAACGTGACCGGGTCGGCGCCCCAACACGCCTGGAAGATGCGCAGGGCCTCATTCGTCCGTGCCCCGCGCTCGTGAAAGGGGACACCCAGTGCCGCGAACTCCGCTTCATTCCAGCCCGTGCCGACGCCGCCAATCGCCCTCCCGCCCGACATCCGATCGAGGGTGGCGTAAGCCTTTGCCGTGGCGATGGGGTTGCGATATGGGACGATGAGGACGGACGTGCCGAGGCGAATCCGCGAAGTCCGCGCGGCCACGAACGAGAGCGTGACGAAGGGGTCGAACGTATTACCCCACGGTCCAAGGTTTCGCGGCGAGCCATCGACGATGATGTGGTCGTTGACCATCACGGCATCGAAGCCGAGAGCCTCGGCGGCGATCGCCGTTTCGACGATGCCGTCAGGCGTCGCTTCGAAGCCGAGATAGTCCGTGTTGGGAAGCCGCGTCGAAAACTGGACCATGGTTCGCTCCCCTGTTCAGGCCAGTTCGTTCTTGAAGGCCTTGCCGTCTTTCATGATCAGCTTGAAGGCGTCCTTGTTCTCCAGGAGTGAGACGCCCGCGAGCGGGTCGCCATTCACAGCAATGATGTCTGCGCGCTTGCCCACCTCGATCGTGCCGACGAGGTGGCCGAGGCAGGCGCATTCGGCGGCGGTCTTGGTGACGGCCACGAGGACGGCCATCGGCCTCATGCCGCCGTTCACCATCAGCTGGAGTTCGCCCGCGTTCGTGCCGTGGACGCC
>DAOTTM010000120.1:0-1937 GCA_034437915.1 Dehalococcoidia bacterium
ATCGCGGCAGGATATTTGCTTGTCGGCAAAAGCCAAAGACAGGACTCCTCAACCAATTCCACCCTGCTCACATACAGGGCGTGCCCCCATCATAGCCGATCCGGGCGAGGTTTTGGGGATCTAAATGTTGATCGAGGGCGTATCGCATGTCGCGTCCGGTGATACGGGCCGCTTATTGGTGGCATAATCCACCCGTGGAAGGGCCTCCAATTAGACACGTGAATCAGTCCATGTCTCAGGGCGGCCATGTCCTCGTCGCCGACCTCGTGCGCCAACTCGTCACCGGGAAAGGCTTCCTCTTCCACCACACCGGCGAACAAGACCTCACGGGCATGGAAGACCGCGTGCACATCTGGGAACTCCGATGGGAGAGTGACTGAAGCCTCGCCGCCGGCGCGCTGCCGTATCCTTCGCCCCGCAAAACACAACCCCGCAGCACGGATAGCGTTTGGACTTCAAGGATATTCCCGACACGACTGATGTTCCGGTGGCTTGCCGCCCACGGGCCGAGACCCAAGCCGGACAAGGAACGTCCTGGCTTACAAGTAGAACAAAGGCTGGCCGGGGAAGCCCGCCAGGACCGCTCCCGTTTGTTGCCAGGTCGCCGGTGACGTGAGGGCGTGTTGGGAAAGTGCGTGGACGTCCCGCATGCACCGCTGTAGTTCGTTCTTCCGATAGACGGCAGTGCCCCCGGCGGCGAGGAACATGAGATCGACGGCCGCACGTGCGCTGCGGGTCGCGTTCGATGCGGCGAGCTGGCCATTAGCACGCGCGGCAAGGTCGGCGACGCCTCCGGCTTCCGCGATATCCGCCAGTTCAGAAATCGCCGAGTGAAGCCAGGCGCGCGCTGATCGTACGGCGGCCGTGGCGTCCGCAAGCTGCAACTGGAACAGCGGGCGTTCTCGAAGCGACATCGTGTCAGTCCCGACAGGCGTCTTCTTCTCGGCGAGTTCCGTGACGATGTCGATAGCGTGCTGGGCGATGCCCAACGCGACCGCGCCGATCGGCCAACCGAAGAGTGTGAAAAATGGGAGCCGATAGAGAGGACCCTGGTAATGGCGATTGAGGCCCGATGGCACGAAAGGAAGGGCACGGGCTTCGGGCACGAGCACATTGTTGAAGACAATGTCGTGACTGCCGGACCCGGCGAGACCGACGACGTCCCACGTGTCCACGATTTCTACCTGGGAGCTCGGCGCGAGCATCATCCGGATTTCGGGCGTGCCCGAAGGCCCCTTTCGCGGCTCTTCGCCGTCGTACACGGTGCAGAAGCCGACGAGGTGGGTGGCGTGTTTGCAGCCGCTCGCGAACGGCCAGCGCCCGGTAACGCGGTAGCCCCCATCGACGATGAGCGCCCTGCCAAGAGGAAAGGCGGTCCCCGCAAAGATCGTTGTGGCCTCGCGGAGGAGGACTTCGGACTCTCCCTCCGGCAGCAGGCGCGCCCAGGCCCCGGTATAACCGTTGATGAACAAACACCAGCCAGTGGAGCCGTCTATCCGCGCCGCCGCTTCGACCACTTTGAACCAGGTAAGGGGGTCACACTCGCCGCCGCCGAGCGACGAGGGCGTGAGCTGACGGAAGAGTCCGGCACCCACGATCGCATCAACGACCGGGCGGGCGAGCGTCGCCTGGGCTTCGGACGCGTCCGCATGCTCGCGGATCAGTGGGGCGAGCCTCTCGATGGCCTGAATAGGGGACTCGATTTTGGCTGGGGCTACCATGTCAAGCCCTCCCGGTTGGAATGGGCAACTCTAGTGCGGGATGTCCCAATGCCGCAAGGGCTTGTGCTCAGTCAGACGTCGATGACAGTCCTTCAGGCCGGGTGGGCGTCAGAGTTTTGCACGGCAACGTGCTGGGTTCCGTTCGCCCTGAGCCTGTCGAAGGGCCGGTCACACTCGAACCATGGACAGCGGCGTGTTCATCCTTCGACAGGCTCA
>DAOTTM010000121.1:0-1571 GCA_034437915.1 Dehalococcoidia bacterium
ACGCCTGCCCGCTGTTGGACCATTCGAAGACGGCGCTGACCTCGGGCGGAAGCGGCCCACCGTCCGTCCCCAGCGTCGCGGGCGTGCCACTCCATACGTGTGCGGTCGCGCCCGCGAAGATCGCGAACGTCTCGTCGCCGGGGGCGGCGTGGACGGGCGGCGGGGCGCGAAAGGCGGGGGATGAACCGCCATCGACCATAAATAGGCCCGCAAGAAATACGACCAGCAGGAGAATCTTACGCATTTCATCACCCCGATTACGGATAGGCCGGATTAGGCCCGGCAGACCTTCTTCACACGGGTCTGTCTCTCCGCCCAGAGGTTATCGATGCTACTCGCCGCCCATGCCCCAGGCGATGGCGTTATGGAGGAGTTTGCCGAAGCCTTCCGTCTCCCAGGTGGTGCGCAGGTAGGGCGGGGTCTTGCCGTCGGGGTCGACGCTCTTGTCGACGAAGGGCTGGCTGTTCGTCGAGGGCGAGTGGCTGTGGCCTAGGGCGACGTAGGCGACGGCGCCTTCACCGTGTTCGCGCGTGTAGGCGATGACGCGCGTCTTGCCGTCGGGGAGCAGGGCCGTGTCTGATTCGTAGATGAAGCCGAAGCCCGGAGGCGAAGCGTCGGGGCCGAGTTCGGCGGTCAGGAGGACGCGACTGTTGGGCAGGTCCAGGACTTCAATCATGTAGGGCTCATCGACAACTTCGAAAGACTTCGGCATGCCACGCGTAATGGGATGGTCGCCGTCCACGACATCGACAGTGAAGCGGCGGACCGGGGGATGGTTGATGAAGAAGCCGCCGAGGGCCTCGTGGTGGCGCATCTTCACCATCGCGCGACGGTTCCCCTGCCCTTCGATGCGCTGCGCCTTGCCGCCGCTCGTGCCGTGCAAGCCGAGCCAGCGACCGCCCTTCGCCATCCACTCTTCGACGAATGCCGCCTGTCCGTCCTGGAGCACCGGACCGGCGACGTAGGTGATCATGAGGCGGCTGATCGGTAGCCAGCGCTCGACATCGACAAAGTCGTTCGTGACGCTGCAATGGATCTCGGACTCTTCGAACATCTCGAGGATGCGAATGCGGGCGTAGTCGTGGTCGTGCCCGGCCATCTTCCCGGGCGGGAAGCCGCCGGTGACAAGGTGGGCGCGCATGGGCAGATCAGTCATCGTGTCGTTCCTCGGTGTCGGGTGATGGTGCGGAGCTTAGCGGTTGGAGCGTGGGGCGGGAAGTGGGCGCTCATCCCCCGACCCCTTCTCCCGACGCTGCGGGAGAAGGGGAGCGCAGAAGCACCGTACGTTCGGGGTTCACGGATGGAGGTAGTGCGAATCTGAGCCCAAGAATCTCGCAACGAACCCCTAAGCCGGGCGAGTCGATTCCAGGTCAGGCAAGTACCTTGAACGAATACCCCGCGAGGCCGATCAGCTTTTCAACAACCTTGGCAAACGGGACGTCGGTCAGGTCGATTCCCGCCGATGGGCTGACAAACTCAACCCCGACGACTCTGCGGTCAGCGGAGTAGTCGATCATCCGCATATCGTCCAACTCGACGGTATCGTCGACCTCGGCGTCGAGCAGCGTGAC
>DAOTTM010000122.1:0-10145 GCA_034437915.1 Dehalococcoidia bacterium
ACGGGGTGTTTTCGAACCGTGCGGAGAGTGTCACCGGTCGCGCCGCGCTCTCCGCCTATGCGAGCGAATTCTCTCGAAACCGTGACCGCCGATACTGGATCGGCAACCTCGTCCTCGAACCGACCGCCGAAGCAGTCGAGGGCATCTGCTACCTCATGATCCTGGGGATCGGTGGTGGCGACGAGCTGCCGCGGGTCACACTGACCGGGCTGTACACCAACTCCATGGTCCGCAACGAAACGAGCTGGCTGTTCGCCCGGCGGCACGTCGCCCGCGACCTCTGAACGTGGCGCCCGTCATTCCGACAGGCGCCCCGCGAGTTCCGGCGGGTCTGACCTTCGCACGACGAGCTCGGGCGTCTTGTGCCATTGCGCGCATCGATCGAGCGTCTCCCGTAAGCGCGCCACGAATTCGTCGGTGACCCGGAAGCCTGGCTCGATGTGGAGCGACTTTACTTCGAACACGCCGTCTTTCCGGTGCGCCTTGGCATCGAGGCGGCCGACGAGCGCATCGCCAAAGAGGATGGGCAACGTGAAGTAGCCGTACCGGCGTTGCGCTCCGGGTGTGTAGCACTCGATCTTGTAGTCGAAGTTGAACAGCTCAACGGCCCGCGTTCGGTCCGAGACGATAGGGTCGAACGGCGAAAGCAGCGAAACCGCCTTCCGCCCTTTGCGCCCCGCCACCGCTCCAACCAGCCCAAGGTTGTCCGGGTGGACAAGGCCCGGAACCTTCCAGCCATCCACCTCGACCGCGAGCAACTCCCCGGAGGCAACCATCTCGCGGCAGATATGTTCGGTTTCCCGCTTGGTCCCGGTCGCGGTGTAGACGTAGGTGCGGGCCCAGTCGGCGCGCCCAACACCGAGCGCCCGCACGGCCCGCGAGATCAGCGTCCGCGCGGATTCGTCGGCGGAGGGCGCATGGGCATCATCCCAATCTGGCCGCACACGCTCGCGGAAATCGTACAGACGTTGGAAACCCTGTCGCCGCGAAACCATGAGGTCGCCGATGTCGAACAGGATTTCGAGGGCGAGCTTCTCCTCCTTCCAATCCCACCATCCGCCGCCTTTGCGCCCATCGGTGCGTTCAAAGTCAGCCGACCGGAGGGGCCCCTTTTCCACGAGTCTGGCACGAACGCCGTCCACCATTGGCCGGTGCTCGTCCACCCAACGGAGCCAGCGGTCGAAACGCGGCGTGGCACGGTCTAACATTCTCCGCCGATAGATGCCGTAGTCCTCCGAAGGAAGCCAACAGGCCGCGTGCGACCAGTATTCGAACAAGGCCCCCTCCGCCAACAGGTCTTCGAGCCATTTCGGGTCGTAGTCACCGAGCCGCGTCCAGAGCACGAAGTACGGGCTCCGCGCGACGACGCTGATGGTGTCGATTTGCAGGAGATGCATGCGCCGAATCATGGCGAGGACATCGGCTTTCGTGGCCGCGCCTGTGGCGGAAGCGGAAATGCCCTGGGCCGCGAGGAGGGCCGCGCGGACATCGCCGGGCGAGAGTCGTTCCATCATGCGCGTACCCTACATTCGTGGCGCCTTCCTCGGAAGCTGGCCATGATACTCCGAGTGCCCCGATAATCAGGATCGACTATCGTTCATGTATGACTTTCGAAGAGATGTACGGCTTGGCGGTCAGTCGTAAGCACGAGATGCCCGCCGGTTCATCGACCACCGCGCTTTTTGCACTCGGGCCGCACGCCATCGGCAAGAAACTCGTCGAAGAGTCCGCCGAGAGCTGGATGGCGGCGCGCTTCGAGAGCCGGGATGCGCTCGCCGGGGAACTCTCCCAGGTTCTGTATTATGTCGCATGCATGATGGCCGAGAAGGAACTCACGCTCGACGAGGTCTACGCCCGGCTATGATCAAAATCGCACTTCCCAACAAAGGCGTCCTCTTCGAAGCGACGATCGAACTGCTGTCGTCGTGCGGCTACAAGGTTTCCAAATCGGGCGGTTCGCTCTCCTCCGTGGACCGCGAAAACAACGTTGAGTTCTACTTTCTCCGCCCGAGCGACATCCCTCTGTACGTGTCCAACGGCATCCTGGACGCGGGCATCACGGGCAAGGACTTCGTCGCGGAGAAAGGGGTGGCGCCTGCCCTGCTGCTGGATCTCAACTATGGTGGTTCGCGGCTGTGCGCGGCGGTCCCCGAGGCCTCCCCGGCGACGACCCTCGAAGACGTCCGCAAGTTGAGGGTCGCGACCTCGCTGCCGTGCATCGTCCAGGCGTTCTTCGCACCGAACCCGGTGACCCTCGTACAGCTGGAGGGCGCCGTCGAGATCTCGGTGCAGCTCGGGATCGCCGAGGCCGTGATCGATGTCGTGGACACCGGCACAACGCTCAAGCAGGCCGGGTTGCGAGTCGTCGGAAGCCCGCTCTTCACATCGAACGCGGCGCTCTATGCGCACCCCGAGCGTGAACAGGCCGAAGAGGTCGTCGTCCTCCGTTCGCGGATTGAGGGCCGGCTCGTGGCGGTCGAATACCTGATGGTGGAATACGACTGCCCGGAGGCTATCCTCGCCGCGGCGAGCCTGATCACGCCGGGCATCGAATCGCCCACCGTGGCGCCGCTGCAGGCGAAGGGGTGGTATTCCGTGAAGGCCATGATCCGCAAGCGCGAGGCGAACCGAATCATGGACGAGCTTTCGCGCATCGGCTGCAAGGGCATCCTCCTCACGCGCATCGAAAGCGCGCGCATCTAGGCCATGCCACCGATCACCCTTCACATGGTGCTTGCGCGCGAGATCGCCGCCGACCTCGGCGTCGAGGCATTGAGCGGCCAGGCGGGCGCCTATCTGCTCGGCGCGACAACGCCCGATATCCGCGTCATCACGCGCCAGGACCGTTTTAGCACGCACTTCTTCAACCTCGAAGACCACACGCACCAGGATTCGGTCCTCAACTTCTTCGCCGCGCACTCGCACCTCACGGACGCCGGTGCGCTCAACGATGAGACACGGGCCTTCGTTGCGGGTTATGTCAGCCACCTGATCCTCGACGAGCAGTACATCACGGGGGTCTACCGGCCGTTCTTTGCGGCGCATGAACAGCTCGGCGGCAAAATCCGTGCCAACGTCATGGACCGCCTCCTGCAATTCGACCTCGAACGCAGCCGCTACGGCGACCCCGACCTTAAACAGCACCTGTGCGATGCCCTCAGCTGCTCCGTGGAGAACATTCGGGCGGGCTTCGTCGAGCCTGAAACCCTGGAACGGTGGCGACTTGTGAGCGTCGATGTCGCCAACCGAAACATGGACTGGGATCGCATGCGGGGGATGATGACGAACCACCTCAAGGTCTCGGGGATAGCGGAAGGCGAGCAGCTGACGACGTTCCTCGACTCGCTCCCTGACCTTCTCGATGCAACAATGGCCCACGTCACAGACGCGGAAGTCCAGGCCTTTCTCGATCGTTCAACCGCAGCCGCCCGGACGGCCGTCGCGAGGTACCTTGCATGCGAATAATTCGAAACGCCGAAGAGGGCCGCAAACTTCTCCTCGCCCGCAACCCGCTTCAAAACGACGAACTTCCGATGGACACGCGCGAACTCATTTTCCGCGCCTTCGGCCAGGAACTTTCGCCCGAAGAGGTCGTTCGCCGCGTTATTCGCGATGTGCGCGAAGACCAGGACAACGCGGTCAGCTACTACAACTCGAAGTTCGACGGCGCCGCCACGCCAGAGATCCGCGTCACTTCGCGGGAAATCAG
The DNA here is from genome assembly GCA_034437915.1 of Dehalococcoidia bacterium. Classification (GTDB taxonomy): domain Bacteria; phylum Chloroflexota; class Dehalococcoidia; order Tepidiformales; family Tepidiformaceae; genus JACRBT01. Next base: position 3,710 of record DAOTTM010000122.1, read on the forward strand.
CGACGCCTACGCGCAGGTCGATGGCGAGGTCGTTGAGGCGCTCAAGTTCGCGGCCGGCCGCGTGCGGCGCTACCACGAAATGCAGATGCGTGGCGCCTCGCTCGACTTCATGCAGGATGGCCTCGGCCAGGTGACGCGCCCTATTCAGCGCATCGGCCTCTATATCCCGGGGACGAAAGCGCCGCTGCCGAGCACCGTTATCATGTGCGCCATCCCCGCCCGCGTCGCCGGCGTCGAAGAATTATTCATGACCAGCCCGGTCTTGCCCGATGGAACGATCCCGCCCGTGAAGCTTGTCGCCGCGGACATCGCCGGGGTGGATGGCGTCTTCAAGGCGGGCGGCGCCCAGGGCATCGCCGCATTCGCCTATGGCACGGAAAGCGTGCCTCGAGTGGACAAAATCTGCGGGCCCGGCGGCCTCTTCGTCACGATTGCGAAAAAGCAGGTCTTCGGCGATGTCGGCATCGATTCTGTCTACGGCCCGACGGAGACCGTGATCATCGCGGACGAAAGCGCGAACCCGGAGATGGTGGCCGCCGACATGATCGCGCAGGCGGAGCACGACGCCCTCGCCAGCCCGATCCTGCTGACGCCGTCGCACTACCTCGCGGACGAAGTTGATCGTGCACTCGGTCGCCAACTGGCGAAGTTGGCGCGCGCGAAGATCGCCCGCGCGGCCATCGACGGGCGCGGCGGCTGCATCCTCGTGAACGACATCGACCACGCCATTCAACTCGCAAACGAATACGCGCCCGAGCACCTCTGCCTTTCCATCGAAAACCCGACGGCCTACGTGATGAAGGTGCGCAACTGCGGCGGCCTCTTCCTCGGCGAGGGCAGCGCCGAAGCGCTCGGCGACTACACCGCGGGGCCGAGCCACACGATGCCCACGGGCGGCGCGGCCCGCTGGAGCGGCCCCCTCGGCGTGCGCGACTTCCTCAAGACGATCGCCATCGTGAACCTGCCCGAGGCCGAATCGGATGAACTCGCGCGCTACGCCGCCATCATCGCCCGCGCCGAAGGCCTCCACGGGCACGCCGCCGCCGCCGAATTCCGCTTGCAGGGGCGCTGACATGGACCCCTTGTCGCTCATCCGCCACGACTTCGCGGACCTCGAAAAGTACGTGCCCGTCAAACCGCTTGAAGTCCTCGCCGCGGAGATCGGCATCCTCGTGGAACGCCTCGTAAAGCTCGATGCCAACGAGAATCTTTACGGCGCTTGCCAGGAAGTGCGCGAGGCAATCGCACGGGCCGACCTGCACATCTATCCCGATCCCAGCCAAACCCGGCTCCGCGCGGCGATCGCCGGATACGTCCACGTCAATGACAACCAGGTCGTCGCGGGCACGGGCGCCGACGAGCTGATCGACATCCTCCTGCGGCTGGTCATGCCCACAAAAGTCGCAATCGCCACGCCGACCTTCGGGATGTACCGCTTCCTCGCGAAGATCGGCCGCGCGGCGCCAATCGAGGTCCCGCGGCGACCGAACTTCGACCTCGACGTCGTCGCCATCCAGCGCGCTGTCCACGCGGGGGCGAGTATCGTCTTCCTTACATCGCCGAACAATCCGACTGGCAACGCGCTCAACCGCAACGAGCTGGAAGCGCTCTGCACGCTCCCCGCGCTCATCGTTGTCGATGAAGCATACATCGAGTTCGGCGGCGAAACCGCGATTCCCATGATCGCGAAGCACCCAAACCTCGTCGTCTTGCGCACCTTCAGCAAGTGGGCGGGGCTCGCCGGCCTGCGCGTGGGGTATGCGGTCGCGGATGCATCGCTTGCCCAGCCCATGATGGCGATTAAACAGCCCTACAACGTCAACGTCGCGGCCGATGTGGCCGCGCGCGCAGCCATCGAGCATCGTGCCACCATCTTCGAGACCGTCCGCTGCATCGTTGCCGAACGCGACCGCATGTCGGTGCTCGTCGCGTCGCTCGGATGGCTCAAACCTCTCCCATCGCAGGCGAACTTCGTCCTGTTCGCTGTCGAAGGGCGCTCGGCCAGCGATGTCGTCGCTGGGCTTCGGCGGCAGGGCGTGCTCATCCGATACTACGATCGGCCCGACCTGGCGAATTACATCCGCATAAGCGCGGGTCGGCCCGAAGACACGGACCGCCTGCTTGAAGCTTTACGCGCCATGGAGGCCGCATGACCCGCACCGCCACCGTCTCGCGCAAGACCGCCGAGACAACGATCACCATCTCGCTGGACATCGACGGCACGGGCAAGTTCGTGACGGAGACCGGCATCGGGTTCTTCGACCACATGCTCAGCCACATCGCCAAACACGGCGTCTTCGACCTTGACGTGCGCGCCACCGGCGACCTTCACATCGACGAGCACCACACGATTGAAGACGTGGGCATCGCCCTCGGCGAGGCGTTCGCGCAGGCCCTCGGTGACAAGGCGGGCATCGTCCGCGCCGGCAGCGCCTACATGCCCCTCGACGAGGCGCTCGCCTTTGCGGCGGTGGACCTGAGCGGGCGCCCGTTTGCGGTTCTCGACCTTAAGCTCCTCGGGCGGGAGGTGGGCGGGTTCGCGCCGGACCTGCTGAACCACTTCCTCGAATCCTTCACCTTTGCTCTGAAGGCCGCTGTCCACATCACGACACTGGCGGGAGTGAACGACCACCACAAGGCCGAGGCGTGCTTCAAGGCCCTCGCGCGCGCCCTGGACGCCGCCACGCGTGTCGATCCCAGGCGCGGGGGCGATATCCCCAGCACCAAGGGGACGCTGTAGCCGTTTGACACCACTGCAGTACCGCCGCACGATGCGGCGGATGGAATCCGGCCTCGCAGCCTACCTCTCGCCACGACTTGCAAACGGCGCACCAGTGGCGATCCACAACCTCCTTCGCATCCCCGGCGGCGCATCGCGCGAAACGTGGATGTTCGAAGCCGCCTGGACCGCGGATGGCGGCGAGCGGCGCGAGCATCTGATCGTGCGCAAGGATCCGCCCGCGAGCCTTCTGGAGACCGATCGTGAGGCGGAGTACGCGTTCTATTCGTCTTTCGCGGGCACAGCCGTGCCGGTCCCTGCGATGCGCTGGCTGGAACAGGATCCCGCTGTCCTCGGCGGGCCGTTCTTCATCATGGACCGCGTGATGGTCGGCGAAACGAGCACCGCCAACCTCCTCACTCCCCGCTACAACGCAGCGCGCGGCCCCATAGCCCGGCGGATGTACGAACTCCTCGGCGCGATTCACACGTTTGATTGGAAGGACGCGCCACTGGCGAGAGTCACGCCCGCGCCCACGCTCGACGGCTGCTGGTCGAAGGAGCTCGACCACTGGGAAGACGTCATCAACGAGAACGAGCTGAGTCCCCAGCCGATTGCACGCGCAGCGATCCGCTGGCTGCGCGCGAACCCGCCGCCTCCCGCCCAGCGCGTCTCCGTGGTGCACGGCGACTACCGCGTCGGCAATTTCCTTTACCACATCGACGGCGAGATTAAGGCCATCGTGGACTGGGAAATGTCCCACCTCGGCGACCCTTTGGAAGACCTCTCGTGGTCGTTCATGGAAGCCTGGCAGTGGGCCCGCGATGGCAAGCCCGGCGGCATTATCGAACGCCCCGAAGCAACGGCCATCTGGGAGCACGCGTCAGGCATGCGGGCCGACTCCATCGCCATGGCATGGTGGGACGTTTTCAACAGCGTGAAGGCCCAGGGCATCTGGGTGACGGGGGCGAAGTCGTTCCAGGAAGGGCGCTCGGGCGAACTCATCCTCGCGATGGTCGCCTACTCGTTGATTAACCGGCAAGACGAAATCCTCCTGCGCGCGATGGGGAGGGGAGCATGAAGCCGGATCCTTCACGCGTATTGTTCGGCATCGCCTCCACGCTTTCCACGCAGCTCGCGATGGAGGCGAGGACGCCCTTTGGTGCCTACCTCGCCGGTATCTCGGCGGGCCTCACCTCCACCCTCGCCGTTGAATTTGAACGGATCATCGACCGTCTGAACACGGAAAACCACGCCCTGGTGGCGCTCGTACACGATGCGAAACCGTTTACGAGCGGCGACCTTCGTGACCGAGTCAGCGCAGCCTACACAGAACTGGTGCTTCCCAATCTCCTGCTATCGACCCTGGTCGGCGCGAACGACCGTTTGCGGGCGCTGCTCATTGATGTCCACGTCGTCGTGGAAGCAACTCCCAGCGAAGCAGCGCTGGCCATGGACGCGCGCATCTGGGACGAGTTGCGCGAATCCACGCGCCGCCGACACATCGGTATCGGGGCGTACTGATGCGCGACCAGCTTCGCGCCGCCCTCGCCGCTTACGAACCCCAACGGCTCGACGAACGGGGTGATGCGGCGCCCGATATCAAAGCCGCGGCGGTCCTCGTCCTCTTCTATGAACACAACGGTGAGCCCCACGTCGTCTTCCAGAAGCGCACCGAGACCGTGGACACGCACAAAGGCCAGATCAGCCTCCCCGGTGGCGGCGCCGACCCCGAGGACACGGACCTTCGTTTCACCGCTCTGCGCGAGACGCACGAGGAGATCGGCGTCCACCCCGACCACGTCGAAGTGTTGGGCCAGCTCGACGACCTCGTGACGATCAGCAACTTCTGCATCACACCCTTCGTGGGCTGGCTGACGCGCCCGCGCGAGGAGTGGACGTTCAGCGAGCACGAGGTCGCGTACCTCCTTGAGGTGCCCTTCTCCCACCTCCTCGACGACGCGAACCACGTCCCGGACCGGCGCATGGTGAAGGGCAAAGAGTTCACGTTTCCTGCCTACCAGTTCGGCGACGACCTGATTTGGGGTGCGACCGCGCGGATGCTCTCGAACCTGCTGGACGTGGTCGCAACGTTCGAGGGGTAGGCTACGCGGGAGCGGGCTGCCCCGCCCCTGAAGATTCTCGATCGTCGTTTCGGGTCCGGACACGTTGAGAACCCTCCGCAGCGGCAAACGCGCCTCCCACCGTGATTTCCGATACACTCAGACTCATGTTGTACGGCAACCGGTGGAAGCCCACTGGCAAAGCGGTCGGCGAAGGCGGACAAGGTCACGTTCTTTGGGTCGAAGACACTCAATCGGAACCGCCGGATAAAGAATACACGCTCAAGAAGCTGAAGAACCCCAAGCGACTCGGGAGATTCCAAGCCGAAGTCGAAGCGCTTCAGCGCATTGATTCCGAACGCATTCCCAAAATCCTAGACTTCAGCGTGGACGACCCAGCGTACTTGGTGACGGAGTTCCGCGGCCCGTCGCTCGACAAGGTGATGGCGGGGCGCTCCCTCAGCTTCGACGAAGGACTCGATCTTGTGCGAGACGTTGTCGAGGCCGTACGCGACGCCCACGCCCAGGGAGTGGTGCATCGCGATATCAAACCTCAGAACGTCGTGGTATCGGACGGGCGTGCGTGGCTGATCGACTTTGGTATCTGCCAGTTTGAGGACGGCGGATTCCTCAATACATTGGTCGATGAAGCCTTTGGCAACCGGTCGTTCGCAGCGCCTGAATGCGAATTGGGTTCCGCCCAACAGGCTGGTCCTCCCGCCGACGTCTACTCTTTGGGGAAGCTCACCTACTGGATTCTCTCCGCAGGCCGATATCTTCACCGCGAACAATTGGACGACGGCAATATCGAGGCAATCGGAGCACCGAGAGGTCTTGAACGGCCATTCATTGCACGAATCCTGCGGAAGACGGTGTCGCAGAATCCGAACGACCGGATAACTGCCCAAGACCTTCTCGACGAAGTCCAACGCGATGGAGAACTGATTCGCAAAGGCATCAACGCAGCCGGATCGAAAACGCAAAAGTGCCAAACTTGTGCCATTGGGACGATGCGGCAGCTCAACGAACTCGGCATCGCAACGATCGGACTCCGCCCTGCAAACCAGGACCCCAAAGAGGCGCTCCGAGTGTTGCAGTGCGGACATTGCGGATTGGTCCGCATTCACTTCCTTCACGAAACGACGGGCAAACAGCTCTGGGGAAGCGACTGAGCACGGGGCTGGTCCCGTTTGCCGTACGGGACGGGCAAGCCAGCGCGAATAGACAATGCCTCCGCTACACTGGGAATCATGTTCGAGACACTGACGGATAAGCTACAGGGCCCGTTCAAGAAGTTCGGGTCGCGCGGGGTCGTGACGGAGGAGGACCTGGACCAGGCGCTGCGCGAAGTACGCATGGCGATGTTGGAGGCGGACGTCAACTTCAAGGTCGTGCGCGAATTCACGGCGCGCGTCAAGGAGAAGGCGCTGGGCAAAGAGGTCCTGCGCAGCCTCACCCCCGCCCAGCAGGTCATCGATATCGTCCACGGCGAGATGGTGGAACTGCTTGGCGGCGGTGCGTCACCCAAGCTTGAGACATCCTCGCGTCCGCCAACCGTCATCAAGCGCTGCAACTGCGGAAATCGAAGCGGCTTCGACATCCTGTAGTCGAACGGGCGATCCCGTCGAAGCATCCCAGGAGTGCTTGGCCCACT
>DAOTTM010000123.1:0-5310 GCA_034437915.1 Dehalococcoidia bacterium
TTGCACTCTGTTAGACTCCGACATTGCCGGTACCTCCTTTTTCTGCAGCACACTCTACGTGACTGCGCGATGTACCGGCCTTCTCATCCCATCTCCGATTCCCGTTTGCGCGGCTCCGACTCTTCAGGCGAGGACGCGAACCGTCCCGGCCTCGCCGTCGACTTCTACCATTGCGCCATCGGGGATCAGCTTCGTGGCGCCCCTGACACCGACGACACAGGGGACGCCGTATTCGCGCGAGGCGATTGTCGGGTGAGACATGGGAGTCCCCGTCTCGGTTACCACCGCTCCGGCGATGGCGAACATTGGGGTCCACGCTGGTGTCGTCATGACGCAGACCAACACTTCGCCGTCGCCCAGGAGGTGAACGTCGAGGGAGTCTGTAACGATGCGTGCGCGCGCGGTCACCTTCCCCCTGCTCGCCGCCAGTCCCCGAAGTTCATCGGCGGCGGGCGGTGGCGGTGGGGCCGCCCCGGCGGGTGGCGCCATGAAGGGTGGCAGTTGTTGGGGTGCGCCGATCATGGCCGGCGGCTGGATCGCGGACCACCGGTCCCGCTCGGCCCGGCGCGAGGCGGCCACGGCGCGCAGGTTGCCGGGATGCGCGGAGTCAGCCTCTTCAGGGAGCAGGAAGAAGATGTCGTCTACGTCGTCGATCGCCCCAGCCTGCTTCAGCCGCCCCCCGATGCGCAGGAGGGCGTGACGCAGTGCGCCCGTGATTGTCATCTGCCAGTAGGCGCGCCCTTCGCGGACAGAAACATAGCCTTCCGACTGCGCGATGAGGCCGTTCACGGCGGCCAGCTGTTCCGGGGGCAGCCTCTCGGCAACTTCCGCGAGCAAGGCCGCCTTGCGGGCGGCGCCGACCCGCACTTTTTCCTCGGGGGAGACTCGTTCGGAGCGCACGAGACTGCGGATCAGCTCGAGCACGGTCTCAGGACGTTTCCCCAGGTGGGGTCCATCAGGTCCCACGTGGTGGAGCGCAAGGCATGGCGGGCGACGAACGCATCGAGGCGCTCCACGAATGCCGTTCCGCTGGGCGTTTGGCGGGCGCGTTCCCGAAACGCGTCCCAGCCATGGGCGTCGATGGCAGCAGCCAGGGCCGCGTCCCCGCGCGCGGCATTGGCGAATTCCGCGAGCTCTCCATCGATTGCCTGGCTGGCGTTCGCGCCGCCCTGCCCGAGCTCCTGGCTGACGAGCATAACTTCAGGGCCGTACGTTTCGGCGAGAAGGAAGACGAGGCCGAACAAGGGCACCGTCATCGCGCCAACAGAGGAGAAGGTCTGATGCCAGCCATACATATAGCTATCGGCGAGGTCCGCGATGCGTGCGGCCTGTCCGCTCGCGGCGATATCTGCCACGGCCTGCTTGATACGGGGTTCGCAGAAGATCTCCCAGGGGCCGCGGATCGTTCCGCCGTGGGCCGCGAGGAACCGACCATATCCTTCCGCGATATCCGGTGATGGCGGGGCGAAATCCCGAGCGTACTGGTAGCCATTCACGTACATGAAGTACTCGAAAATCGGCATGGGTATGACGCCGGCCTCGGCGTAGCAGCGCGCGTGGCCCGGTAGCCCGATGGTCTCAATGGCCATCCCCATGGGGGTAGCGGGTTTCGGCCAGTGCTCGTCGTTGAAGACCCAGGTCTCGTTCTCGTCGCCCGGCTTGACCCATTGGACAACGAATGGGGTACCGTCCGCGGAGGTATAGGTTGTGGTAGCTGGCATGGAATCATCCGCCTTGGGGGAGGTTCGCGGCAGTTTAGCAGAGATGAGCCTCGAACGGCCCAGCCCACCGTGGAAGCGGCGCACGTAAGTAAGCGGTGCAATGCCGGGCGTCGAACCCTCCCCGGCGCGGGCAATCGCTCCATCGCCAGGCGACCCCATTGTCGCATGCGCCTGAACCTGCGTTGGTGTTTGCGACCGCACTGCTTACTGATGTGCGCGGTTCTGATTTCCGTTTGCGCTTGTCCCTGCGTCCGGCTGATACACTACGCCGAAGACGGGGGTGTGGGATGCGCGTTGGCACGGTGAAGGAACGCAAGGATGGCGAGTTGCGCGTGGGGCTCACGCCGGAGGGCGTCTTTGCGCTGCGACGGAAGGGCCACGACGTTTCGGTCGAATCCGGGGCAGGCGAAGGCTCGGGGCACAGCGATACGGCCTATGCCGCCTCCGGCGCGACGGTCCTCCCCTCGGCGGACGCGGTCTGGGGCGCCTGCGACCTCGTCGTCAAGGTGAAGGAGCCCATCCACAGCGAGTATGGCTTCCTGCGTCCCGGTTGCGCGCTCTTCACCTACCTCCACCTCGCGAGCGACCGCCCGCTCACGGACCGCTTGATCGCCTCGGGCTGCCCATCGTTGGCCTACGAACTCGTGCGCCGCCCGGACGGTTCGTTGCCGTTGCTCGCGCCCATGTCCCAGGTGGCCGGGCGGATGGCGGCGGAGATCGGCGCGCACCTGCTCAAGCACCCTGGCCCGGGCCGCGGCAAGCTGCTCGGCGGAGTGGCAGGCGTCCCACCCGGGAAGGTCGTGATCATCGGCTCCGGCACGGTCGCGACGGCGGCGGCGCGAGTGCTCATGGGCCTCGATGCGCGCGTCACGGTGATGTCGCGGGACCTCGCCCGCCTGCTCTACCTCCAGGAGAACTTCGGCGGACGCATCGCCACGCGCACATCGTCGCCCCAGGCTGTCGCGGAAGAGCTGAACGGCGCGGACCTCGCCATCCTCAGCGTGCTCGTGCCCGGCGCGGCCGCGCCCCACGTCGTCACGCGGGAGATGGTGCGCTCGATGGGTCCCGGCGCGGTGCTCGTCGATGTCTCCATCGACCAGGGCGGCGCCTCCGAGACCAGCCGCCCGACGAGCCACAGCAACCCCACCTATATAGAGGAAGGGGTCATCCACTACTGCGTGACGAACATGCCGGGCGCAGTGCCCCAGACGAGCACCCAGGCGTTGACCAGCGCGACGCTACCTTATGTCGAACAGCTCGCCGACCGGGGCATCGAAGGCGCCCTCCGCGCGGACCATGCGCTCGCCCAATCGCTGAGCACGTGGGAAGGCAAACTCGTGCGCGGCCCCGTGGCGGAAGAGTTCGGCATCGCCAGCGCGCCCAACCCATTCGTGTAGAACGACAACGTCAGCGTTTCGCGCGTACCCCCGTGTCTCTGTGTTTCCAGCGCTTCCTTCTCTTGCCACACTCCTGACATGATGCTGTCAGGAGTGTGGTGCACGCAGTCAACATCCTGACAGAATGGTGTCAGGAGCGGTGTCGTATGCTGGCAGAGCCGCTGACGGAAACCGTCCGCGAGACACCACCCGGAGCACCCAAATGAAGGTCAACCAGTTCATCATCAACGCGAATTCCGGCGACCCGCAGAAGCTCCTCGCCTTCTACAGAGACGTGGTTGGGCTGCCCATCGAAGAAGGCTTCGGCGACGCCGCCCTCAACGCCGCGGGCGCAATCGTCGTCTTCGACTCACACAGCGAAACTCACGGCGCCGCCCAGGAACCCACGCGCATGCTGCTCAACCTCATGGTCGATGACCTCGAGGCGGAGCAGAAGCGCATCGAAGGCCACGGCGTGAAGTTCATCCGTTCCGCCGGGCGCGAATACTGGGGCGGAGTCATCTCCACCTTCCCGGACCCCGATGGGAACCTCGTCCAGCTCATGGAGTACAAGCCCGAATAGCAGACCAGGAGGTCATTTTTATGTTGGATCCACTGCTTCTGGAGGTCCGAAAACGCGAACTCGCCGCGGACGCGCTGAACCGGCGTTTCGCACGCGAATTCGCTGAACTGAAGCGCATCGAACGGCTGGAGAATCGGCTTCAGCGGGCACGGGCGCGATATCGGCTTGTCCGGGGCATCGCGTAGTGCGACGAGCGGACCGCCTCTTTCAGATCATCCAGCTCATGCGGCGCAAGCACGTCATCACGGCGGGCGCGCTTGCCCGCGAGCTGGAGGTCTCGGAGCGGACGGTCTACCGCGATATCCGCGACCTCGTTATCTCCGGCGTCCCCATCGATGGCGAAGCGGGCGTCGGCTACACCCTCCGCAAAGGCTTCGACCTCCCGCCGCTGATGTTTAGCGAGGCGGAGCTCAAAGTGCTCATGCTCGGCGCGCGCGTGGTCACAAGCTGGGGCGATGCCGCCATGGCGAAGTCGGCCAAGGAGATGCTCGCGCGCGTTGAAGCGGCGCTACCTGAACGCCTGCGCACGAAACTGACCGGGACGCCCCTGTTCGCGCCCGGCTTTCATGTGCGCCCCGGAGTGGTCGAAGGCCTTGCCCTCTTCCGTGCGGCCATCGATGTGCACCGAAAAGTCTGGTTTGCCTACGGGGACGGCGACGGCGCACAGTCCGAACGCGCGATCCGCCCGCTCGGACTCTTCTTCTGGGGCTACTCCTGGTCCGTCACGGGGTGGTGTGAACTGCGCGACGATTTCCGCAACTTCCGCCTGGACCGAATGTCCGCGGTCCAGACCCTCGACACTGTTTTTCCGGATGAGACAGGCAAGACCCTCGATGATTACTTCGCCCAGATCGACAACGTGGAGGACCGCGGGGCGCTGTAACTTGCTTCGTGGGCGAGCCTAAACGAGGTTGATGCGCATCCCGCAGAGGTAGACCTGGGTGTCCGAGCGGTAAGCGCCGATGCGCTTGGCTGCTTCCAGGATCGCCGCGCGGTCAACCGTCGTCACGTCCATTTCGCCCAGGCCCTCGGGGCGGCCATCGGTAATCGGCGCAAAGCGGAGAATGGCGTTGTCGAGCGAGAGCGTCGCGCCGGACGCGCCAGCTTCGAACGGGAGCTGCGCGATCTCCGCCCACTTCGCCGCCACCGCCGCCGGGTGATCGCACTGCATCTCCACGGCGGTGACCCCGGTCACGCGCGACAGGCGTTTCGCGGTCGTCCAGTCTTCGCCGCCCGCCGGTTCCCACGGGCCGTCGGCATCATGCGCACGCGGGCCTTTCTGTTCGTCGATTTCGAAGAACGACCCGCCCGTATCGCGCGGGTGGAGCTGCATGATCGTGTAATCGTGCGAATCCCTATCGGCGACAGTACGAATAGAGAGTTCCTCCACGCGACGCTTGCGCGGGGCGTGCTCGTCGCACTGCGTGATGACCATATAGCCGCCATCGCCGCCGCGGCGTTCGAGGTAACGCCCTCCCGCCGTGTTCTCCTGGATGGGCGCAACGATCTCGAGGAGCGTGTTGCCGATGGGCATGAGCGCGTTCTCCAGCCCGAAGCTCCCCACGCCGGGATCGCGGAAACACACCTCCAGGCCGAGCACCTCGCGGAACTGTTCGACCGCTGGTTCGAG
>DAOTTM010000124.1:0-1568 GCA_034437915.1 Dehalococcoidia bacterium
ATGGATCTCGAACTGAACGGCAAGGTTGCGCTCATCACGGGCGGGAGCAGGGGCATCGGCAAGGCGGTGGCGCGGGAGCTGGCCGCCGAGGGTTGCGATATCGCCATCGCGGCCCGCGACCCCGAGCGCTTGAAGGCGGCCGCCGCGGAGATTGCGGCTGCCACCGGGCGACGTGTCGTTGGCTTTCAGGTGGATACGGGCGATGACGCGTCGGTCAAAGCAATGGTCGCCGCCGCGCTCGCCGAGTTTGGCCGCATCGATATCCTCGTGAACAACGCCGCGGTCGCGGGTGGACAGGGCGCCGTCCCAACACTCGAGGGCATCACCGAAGCGGCGTTCTTCTCGGACATGAACGTGAAGGTGATGGGCTACCTGCGATGCGCGCGCGAAATCGCCCCGCTCATGAAAGCGCAGGGCTGGGGACGCATCATCAACATCAGCGGGCTGGCGGCCCGGCAGTCGGGTTCCACGATCGGCAGCATGCGCAACGTCGCGGTGGCGGCGATGACGAAGAACCTCGCGGACGAGCTCGGCCCCTTCGGCATCAACGTCACGGTCGTCCATCCCGGGCTCACGCGCACCGAGGCCACGCCGGGCGTGCTCGCCGCCCGCAGCAAAGCAGCCGGAATCACGGAGGCTGATATGGAAACACGCATGGCCGAGGGCAACGTCGTCCGCCGTCTCATCGACGCGACGGAGATAGCACACATCGTTGCGTTTCTCGCCTCGCCAAAGTCTATCGCCATCACCGGCGACGCCATCGCCGCGGGCGGCGGTGCGCCGCGCGCAATCCATTATTAGCGACCGAATCATGCCCGGCTTCCGTTCTTGCTGAGCCTCTCGAACTGCCTGGCCGCGAGTTCATCCTTCGACAAAGCTGCTCTGAAAGAACCGACTCCGCTCGCCCTGAGCTTGTCGAAGGGTGAGCACGCTGTCCGACCATTGGCGCGCTGCCCGTCGATGCTTCGACCGTTCGACAAGCTCAGGACTCAGCACGAACGGACGATTGGGCACGCGTCCACCTTCGCGAGGCGGTGAAAACGACGTTTCACACCTGGTTGTGGCCATGGGCCCATCAGCGACTCAGGACGAACGGATCCGGTCGTCCTGGGCGCTACTTCTTTTCGAGCTTGTCCAGGCGGCTGTAGATGTCGTATTCCACCTTCATGTGGTTCATCACGAACGAAACGATCAGGCCGACGCCCGCCGCGATCCCGCCGACAACCGCCATCCAGCCTGTGTCGTTCGCGGCGCCTATTCCGAGGAGGATGGCGCCGGCCGCGGCGACAAGCGCCCCCGGCAATGGGCCGATGTGTCCATCTTCGGTTTCGTTGAGTTCGCGGATGATGGAGCGCACTGACATTGGGGAGGCCTCCTGAGTGTTGCAGAGCGGAGCCTACCACCAATGCGAGCCGTTGACATCAAGTATTCCGCCAACGGGTGGGCGTCAAAGTTTTGCGTGCGCCTTGTCCTGGTTGGATTTTCACGTCGTTCCGCCTGTCACCCCCGTTCGTCCTGAGCCTGTCGAAGGATGAACACGCCGCTGTCCATGGTTCGAGTGTGACCGG
>DAOTTM010000125.1:0-7663 GCA_034437915.1 Dehalococcoidia bacterium
AGTTCGCGCCCCTGCGCCGTGAGTTCGTATTCGATGCGCACGGGCGTCTCCGCATAGACGCTGCGGGAGACGATTGTCTTCGCTTCGAGTTCACGCAAGCGTTCGCTCAAAAGGCGGTCAGAGAGGCCGGGGATATCGGCGAGGATGTCGCTGAAGCGCACGCGCCCCGCGAGCAGGCTGCGGATGATCGCCCCAGACCAGCGCCGACCCACAAGCTCCATCGTCTCCTGAAAGACGGGGCAGTAGGCCGAGGGCGCCTCAAGCAGTTCGCTCGTCGTTGTGTCCACGAGACCCACTGTACCAGACGGCGACCTCTGATACCTTTCCTACTTTTCGTAGGTTACGGGTGTGGCGGCTCGGGCTCTTGTCGCGATGGCCCGGAGCGGGCAGAATTGGCACATTCGACGCTGGGGGAGTGAAGTCATGTTCGAGAACGATCGTGAGCGGTACCTCGTCACCACCGATTCGCTCGCGAGCAATCTGGGAGACCCGAACCTTCGCGTGCTCGAGTGTACGGTGCACCTGCGCCCACGCAATGATGGACAACCGGGCTACGCGGTCGTCTCGGGCAGCGACGATTGGCTGAGCGGCCATATCCCGGGGTCGGTCTACGCCGACCTGCCCAATGACCTGAGCGATCGCAGTCAGAGACTGCGGTTCATGATGCCGTCAGCCGAACAATTCGCGGAAGCGATGGGACGGTACGGCGTTGGGAATGGCATGGAGGTCGTGCTTTACGACCGGCTGGACAGCATGTGGGCGGCGCGAATTTGGTGGATGCTCCGAGCCTTCGGTTTCGATAACGCCAGGCTGCTTGATGGCGGCTGGACCAAGTGGACGAGCGAGGGGCGGCCGGTATCGACAACGCCGAGTTCCCCCGCGCCGGCCCAGTTCACGGCAACGGTTCGCCCGGGGCTCATTGCCACGAAGGAGGATGTCCTCGTTGCCTTGGCCGCCGGCCAGTCGTGCGTCGTCAACGCACTCAGCCCCGCGCAGCATCGCGGCGAAATCGCGCCGTATGGCCGCCCCGGCCACATTCGGGGAAGCGTAAACGTGCCCGCGATGGGTGGATCTGGCGTGGTCGATCCGGAAACCCACACATACCACTCGACCGACGAACTCCGCCGCCGTTTCGAAAACGCTGGGGTGCACGTGGGTGATCGTGTGATTACGTACTGCGGCGGAGGTATCGCCGCGAGCAGCGCCGCGTTCGCCGCCACTTTGGCTGGCTACGGCAACGTTGCGGTCTACGATGCATCGCTCTCCGAATGGGCAGCCGACCCGTCGCTGCCAATGGAGGCGAATCCCCGAACCTGAACTTTCGCGGAACCGAACGCCGGAAGAGAGTGGCTCCGATGAGCGAGTGGCAGGCTCCCTTGAACGACAAACCCGGGCACGGAACTACCACTCGCCATTCGGACGCTACCCCGCCCGCATGGGCTTGATCACCTCTTCTGCGAAGCGCAGGACGGGTTCCGTCGATGTGACGTGGCCGAAATCGCAGACGAACGAGCGCACGCCGAGCGTCGCCCAGAGCTGCAACGTCTCGCGCCACTGCTCCGATTCGGCGCTGGTCGTGGGAAGGGGGGCCTCGCGCGTCACGCTGATCGTGATGTCGGACGCTTTCCTGCCCGCCTTCGCGGCGGATTCGAGGACGATATCGCGCTTACGCTTCCAGGCGTCGAGGTCCGGGGGCATGAAGGTGTTCCAACGGTCGGCCCGGCGGCCGATCATCGGGAGCATCAGCTGTTCGCCCGAACCACCCACGAGGATCGGCGGTGGCGGCATCGGCAGCGGCGGTGCGAACGCTTCGCGGATGGAGAAGTGCTTGCCCTCGAACGTGGGCGCCTCCTCGCTCCACATCAGGCGGCAGATCTGGATCGCCTCTTCGAGCTGGCGGATGCGCACCGCGGGCTTCGGGAACTCGTACCCGTAGGCCTCGTACTCCGGTTTGCGCCAGCCCGCGCCGATGCCCAGCACGAATCGCCCGCCGGAAAGCGTCTGGAGCGTCGCCGCCATCTTCGCCGTGAGTGCCGGGTTGCGGTACCCCAGCCCGAGCACGTGGTGGCAGAGGTTCACGTTGGGGAACTTGGCCGCCAGCCACGTCATCGTCGTCCACGATTCGAGGAAGGGGTCCGACTTTCGTTCGAAGCCGTAAAAGTGGTCCGCCAGCCAGACGGAGTCGAAGTGCTCGAACGCCGTGGGCAGGATGTGCTCCGCCTGGTAGATGACGATGGGCACGTGCCCGCTCTCCGGCGGCCCAATCACCGGCGAAATCCAGCCAAAATCGTAATCGTTCATGTCACCCTCCCGCGGCGGGCCGCGCGTTGCGAATCATACGCGCGGATGGTTCCGCGCGGAGGCGCGGGAAGCGGAGGAGAAGGGATACGGGCGGAGGGCGCCCTCCGCGAGATGCCAAAGCACCGCGTATGGAGTAGATTCTGCCTCGCATCAAGTGCGATACGCCGCCAAGGCGAAGCGTGGAGGATCCATGGTCAAGGTACCCGAGCCGTATGACGTCGAAGCCGTGAGGAAGGAATGGGTCGGCAGGACCGGCGGGAAAGTCCCCGGCCGTTATCCCGTCGAACACGACCCGATCCGGCGCCATTGCCACATGGTCGATGACACGAACCCGCTGTTTCTCGACCCCGAGTTCGCCGCGAAGTCGCGCTTCGCCGGCGTCATATCACCCCCCGTCCTGACCGACTATTTCGCCGGGCAGGGCGCCTGGCCGCCTTCCCGCGAAGCGCCGAACCTGATGCAACAGGTCCCCACGCGCGGCGACCGCATGATCAACCTCAGTCAGACGCTGGAGTACTTCGCCCCCGTGCGCATCGGCGACCGCCTGGCGAGCGAAACGAGGATTGCGGACGTGCTCGAGAAGGCCATCCGCCTCGACCCGAAGGCGGTGTGCATCGTCATGGAGACGCATGTCACGAACCAGGACGGGACGCTCGTGGCGCGGACGCGAAACATGCTCCTCACCCATCGCACGCCCGGGGAAGTCGCCGCCGACGGGTAGAAAAGAGAAGGCAGAAGATAGGAAATAGGTTTCCGAATCAGCGGCAGACAACGAGGAGAAACGCAAACATGGCAGCCACCACTCTCGCACCCCAACGCTACTGGGAGGATGTCTCCGAGGGAGACGCGCTCACGGGCTTCGACTTGCCTCTCACGGAGACGAAGATCGCCCAACAGGTGAGCGGCTCGCAGGACTTCTACCCCGTCCATCACGACCGGGAATTTGCGCGCGCCGGTGGCCACGCGGATATCTTCGTGAACACCGGTTTCACCCGCGCCTCCCTTTCGCGCCTGCTCACCGATTTCGCGGGCAGCGAAGGCTGGGTGCGCCGGCTGCACTATGAGATGCGCCGCATGAACCGCCCGGGCGATGTCATGCGCGTGCGCGGCACGGTCGTGCGCAAGTTCATCGCCGATGATGGCGCGAAGTGTGTCGATATCGAACTCTGGATCGAAAACGACCGCGAGGGCAAAACGACTCCGGCGTTGGGCACGGTGATGTTGCCAGGGCGGGAGTCATGACCGGTCCGCTCGCCCGGATTGCGGAGTCGTTGGAGCGGCCGGGAGCGGACGCCGCGCACGTTTGCGCCCGGCACGAATCGTTTGCTGCAATTCGGGGTGGCTTGCCTTCGCGGTCACGTCGGGCGTGCTCGCTTGCGTCGTTTCTGAGCGGCTTGCCGAAGGGCCAGCACAGCTCGACGGTTCCAGCGGCGGTTTCATCCTTCGACAAGCTCAGCACGAACGGATCTTTGGTCTTGCGCCTCCGCTGGGGTTTCCCTCAGGCACGCACTTCAACGAGCGCGCTGCTCGAATGAGGCGGCGGGATGGGCAATCCATCCTCCTTCATCCCCTCAATGCGGGTCTCGGCGGCGGCGATACAACCGGGGAGGTCCGGTACATAGTCGCCGAAGCTCTTCGGCCCTTCCTCAATCACGACGAGGTACTTCATCGGTTTGTCAGGCGACGGGTTCCGCCATCGCCATTTCGTACAGGAATTCGGGTGCAAAGTCGGCGCCCGTGGACCAGGTGATCGTGTTGAGTTCAGGATTCAGATGGAAATCACGGAACACGGCGAGGTCTTTGAGCGGTTCGAACACTTCTCCCCAAAGCTCGCCAGCGAGGTTGACCTCTCCCTCGTTGCCGTCCGCGAAGCGGAGCCGGATGCGGTAGTCAGCGACGTAGGTTGCTCTCTCAATTCTTGGCATCGTTGGGTCACTCCAGTGGTTCAATCTTGTTGAGTGGCTTTCGCGACCTCGCCAACTCCCAGTCTTCCCGTAACTCGTCGCGATGTACATCATACCATTCCAAAAGCAGCCTCAGGGCGGGTCCTGGAAAAGCACCGGCCACTGTCCCATTGTCAATCAGGACCGTAACTTCGTGCTCACCGTACCGGGCGTGGAAATGAGGCGGGGTATGGTCGTTGTAGTAAATTGCGATCACGATTCCGAAGAACCGCGAAACCTCAGGCATCGCTCCCCCTTAGTCAACTGTCGACTCTCCGCCCGCTCCGTTTACTTCGGCGGGAGGACGGTCGCGACGCCATCGACCACGACCTTGCCGTCCTGGTTTGTGCACGTCGTCTTGAACTTCACCCACTTGCGCGCCTCGATCTTCTCGATGCACTCCACGCGCGCCGTGACGGTATCGCCGATGAAGACGGGGGCGCGGAACTGCAGGTCCTGGCCGAGGTAGATCGTGCCCGGCCCCGGCAGCTTCATCGCCAACACGGTAGAGATGAACGAAGCGGAGAGCATGCCGTGGGCGATGCGCTGCTTGAACATCCCCTCCGCCGCCGCGACGGCGTCGACATGCGCCGGGTTCATATCCCCCGTGATGCCGGCGAAGCCGTAGATGTCGGTCTCGCTCATGGTCTTGCTGAAAGATGCGGAATCGCCGAGCTGGAGTTCGTCGTATGTAGCCATGCCGCGCAGCCTAAGGCGCGGCACCCGAAGGGACAAAGTCGGTGAGGGCGGGTCATAAACTCGAGGCCCTCACATTCCCTGCGATCCGGCACTTCAGGGCGAGAAGACCAGGCTGAATTTGAAGACGAACGGCTGCTCCACCAAGAAGGGGGACCCTATACGCCTCCCGATAACCTCAAGCAGGTAGGTTCCGCCCTGGAGCAGCCCAGTCTGCGGCGGGCTCCCCGGGCCGTAAGAAAAGACCGTGTGGGCGCCATCACCGAGCTTACGGAGGCGAACAACCAGGGTGCCGGCACCCGCTGGATTTAGGACATCAGTAACCGCTACTGTGTAGGTGACTGGCCCAGGGTTGACCGTGAACGTGAGGTAGTACTTCATCTCCACGGCAGTAGAGGTATTGATAAGGGCGACTCCGGTGGTGCTGGCCAGGGCACTGCCCTCTCCCGTCACGGAAGTAAGCGCCCCTTGGACATACGTCTCGTTGATAGATGCCGTCGCGGAAACCGATGCAGCGCGCACATCACTCGTGCAAGCGACCGCCCCGGTTGCCGTCCAGGGGTTCGGTATAACGCCGTCGGCGTTTGTGACGACGGGCTCCAAGCAGCCGCTGGGCGTAGCTGGAACATGGGCGGTTCCGATTATTCCTCCCAACCGGGAGACGAAGAGGACAGGGGGAAGAACGATAACGACGCTGGCGGAGGCCGAGTCTAGCGGAGGGGCGGTTCTGGTCGCCGTCACACTGAACGTGCCCGGCGTTGCCCCCGCCGTATAGAGGCCGGCTTGAGTGATCGAGCCCCCCGTCGCCGCCCATGTTACCCCGGCAATCGGCTGGCCGTTCACTTTCGCGGTGAACTGCTTCGTGGCGCCCCCGGCGACGGTTGCGACGGGCGGGTCGATGGTTAGGGGGCAACCTTCCGTGGATACAAGGCTCTGGATGGCGAGGACACTCTCCGCCGGTTTCGAGTTGCTCACGTCGCTCGTACTGAAGACTAAGAGGAGTTCATCGACCCGTTCAGCGGCAACCTGCTGCGAACAGTAAACGTGAAGCCTATTCGCAGCTGAGCTCCAGTTCTCCGGCCCAGCCCAGACGCCGCCCTTCTTCACGAAGGCATGAGCGCGGGCCGTCGGCGCCCCGTCGCCCACCAGCGGCGCCCAGCCAAACTTGAGCTGGTTGACCGTGGCGCCCGGGTCGAACGTGAAGCGGTGGGCCGTGAGCCCTACCTGGCCCGCCTTGGACACGTAACTCCGTGTAGCGGGTCCCGCGAGGTGAGAAGTGACACTGGGCACCGTCGAAGCGGGGAGGTTATCGAGCGTGGCGAAGAAGTTGTCGGGGTCGCGGTTGAGGGTGTGGCGCGCGTACTCGCTCCAGAGCGTGTTGAACGCCGTTTGGCCGCCGAGCGCCTGTACCGTCGCCGCGAGGGCGCCGCTCGATGTCGTCGCGTCCCAGATCTGCCTGACGATCGTTGGGCTGCCGCCGGGTCGGCGGGCGAGGAACTGCAACCATGTATATGCGCCGCCGCTGTCGGTCAGGCTCCATCCTCCGTTCAGGATGTCGAAGAAATCCTGGGCGTATTCATGTTCGAAACCAAGCGCCGGGTAGACGTAGTCCATCGCCCAGGTAGCGGTGGCAAAGAACATCCAATTGTCTACGGTGCCGCAGGGCATGTCGAAGAAGGTGTAAAGGATAGCCTGCATGTAGGCGCGTGCAACTGCGGCTTTCAACACTTCGATCGAGGCCATCGGCTCGGCCACGATGAAGGTCGGAGCTTCCGTGCATGTGCCGCTGGGATAGAGCTCGGCGTACGCGGTATTCGTGCCCGGGAGGTCCCCGACCAGGTAGATATCGAAGCGGCTGTCGCCCGTGAACGTATCCGGTTCCGGGGCGTGGGCGCTCCCCATCAGCCCGAGGAGGGCGGGCTCGATGACAGTCTCCATCTCCGCGAAGATCGCCTGCGCTTTTGGCGCGTCCTGGGGGCGGTCGTTGCGGTACCAGACCTTGAAGAAGGAAAGCGTCGTGGTCACGCCCGTCATGGGCACAAGTGTGCGCGGCCCGCTCAGTCTCGCCGCGCCCGCGGGCTGATTTTCGATCCACGAGCCCGGTACCGATGGTGGCAGCAGGAACGGATCCAGCAGCAGCTTGGCCGCCGCCGAGGCCGAGTTGTACTTCATCGATGCATCCCGCAGGGCGAGTTCATCAAACGCTGGAGTTGCAGAGTTGAACTGGCCTGGGAGCCGTGGGTCCGCAAAGCTTGCGAAGGTCTTGTAGACGAGCGCCGACTCGAACGCCGTTATGCCGGGGAGGATGGGAAGCGTCCCCGCGGCGAGCGACGCCTCGATCAGGGCGGAGCTTGACCCCGCGACAGGGGGAGTCGGTGATTGGATCGTCTGCGCGCTCGACGACTGGAGGAAGTAGAACTCACCAGGCCCCAGCGCCGGTGGAAGGGTGTTGAAGTTCGCCGGAAAGCCCCGGAAATAGAACTGGAAGCTCTGGCCCTGGTTGTTCCAGCGGAAGACGGCGCTCACACCGGCCGGCAGCGTGTCGGGCGCAACCGCGGCGCCTGTCCAGAGGACGCCCGTCGCGCCGGGCACGGTGGCGAAGCTCGACTGGTTCGCCTTCAACGGATGGCCCGCGCTGCCGGGGATCGTGACCTGCACAACCGAGGCAGCCTGGAAGAAGTAGTAGCCGTCCGTGTTCAGCGTGGGGAGGGTGTTGAAGTTCA
>DAOTTM010000126.1:0-14578 GCA_034437915.1 Dehalococcoidia bacterium
GGCCTCGGAGATGACCAGCTTTCTGAATGGCTAGAGCTTGGGGTGAGCTTCGCCGGCGGCCTGCCCGCGAAGGCTCCCGGGACCAGCAGGAGCAACCGGCGGAAGTCCTGAAACCCGCCGGGTGGGCGTCAAAGTTTTGGACGGCAACGTGCTGGGTTCCGTTCACCCTGACCGTGAGCGTGTCGAACGGTCGAAGCACCGATCACACGCGAACCATGGACAGCGGCGTGTTCATCCTTCGACAGGCTCAGGACGAACGGCGGTGATAGGCGGAATGACGTGAAAATCGAACCAAGACAAGGCGCACGCAAAACTTTGACGCCCACCCCCGCCCGCCCGCCCAACTGTACCCCGACGGCGAAGGAGGGTGCGATGGGCGACAGGCTCGAAGGGGTTTACCCTCCATCGTAGTCATACCGGGGAACCTCCTCGGATCCTGCCCCATGCCAACATGGCGTTGAACCTTCGTCAAATAGTGCATACCCTCCATTGACCAAACGAACCCCCGCTGCTACGTTCGGCCAGTCGCGGAAGTTCGTCGAGTGCTTTCGCGGTTCGCTCGCTGCGCATTCGTGCGCTGCGGGCGGCGGTACCGCGGGGGTACCGGGGCGATTCGAGTGGTCCCTCCCCTGGATGTGGAAGGACCACAAGCCGGGCGCGCGGTCTGTTTTCGAACACCGCACGACTCCAGCGCGAGGTAGCCACGTGTTTGTTCCCGGGGTCCAACAGGGTCCGCACGTCCGTATTCCCCGGCGCGCAGCCACCTTCGCCTTTGCCCTCACCACAATTGTTGCTGTCGTCGCCTCGTGGGCGGCCTTTGCTGCTCGTCCGGCCTCGGATGACCACGCTGGAATCGCCCCAACGGCTGCGGTCGGCGCCCTCGGCTCGGTCGCTCTCCTCGTGCCAGGAGGTCCCGTCGATCACCTCTTCGTCCAACGAGCGACGCCCAACAGCGCTCGCACGTTCATCACTGACTTCCCTTCGACCTTTACCCTCCACGCCCGGGGCGCCACCTCACCGGTCGGAGATCGGGTTGCCGTACTCTGGGTCGATGGCCAACCCGGCGCCGCCCGGCTGACGACCGTCGATCTGAGGACGGGCGACCGCGTCGAAGCCCAGGGCGCATTCGCTTACCTCTCCACGCTCCGCTGGTCGCGCGATGGCGCCCGTGTCGCAGCTCTCGCCGCCGCCCGCCCAGACGCCTCCGGCCGCTTCACTGCCACGATTGTGCAAGTTGACGTGACCTCCGGCGCCGTCCAGCCGGTCGCCGATTTCGAAGCGGTCCTTTCCGCCGCGCCCGTCGGATACTCCATGGATAACTCACGCGTGTTTGTCGTCATCATTGACCAGTCCGGTTCAGCTCTCTGGTCCACGGGGGCCGGGAAGACACAGCGCCTCGCCCAGATGAGCGCCGGGCGAACGCAGGATTGGAGCCTGAGCCCGGACGGCACTCGCCTTGCGTTCACCGAGGCATACGGCGTCGGCCCCACGCGTGCGATCTCGGGACGCGTTCTGACCATCGCTTCGGGCAACATAACCGTTTCCGCTCTCATCGGTGAGCAACTCGGAACTGCGTGGCGGCCGGATTCGGAAACACCGGCGTTCGGTGGACCCGGAGGCGATGTCCAGCTTTCTTCCGGCGAAGCTGGAGAATACCTCGTGCCCGCGGCCTGGTCACCCGATGGCAAAGCCCTTGTCGCGCAGGTGTACAGTTCGGTCGATGCCTCCGCCCGCTCGCTCCAATTCATCACATACGATGGCCGCTTCGAGCTTGCAACCGAACCCGGATCATCCTTCCTCGGCTTCGTGACAAATCTTGACTGATTGCCCGCCTCGGCAATGGGAGACTCTGTGGCAATAAGCGTTCGCGTCGCCCCACGGCGGCCATCTATCTCGAACATCCTCGTCGCGGCCACGGTGCTGGCATCTTTCCTCGCCGTCCTGCCGATTGTCGGCGCAATCGGCGCTTCCTTCTTTCAGGGCGCCTCGCCCCGCACAGCCTTCGCAAGCGCACCTCCCGGCGATTACGGCGTTGCTGCCCGCACCGAGGATGACATCGACCGCATCTTCGTGGTTCCCGCCGCCAACCCGGCTGGCGCGATGGAAGTTGGCGCTATCAAACATCTCCCGGGATTTGCCGCGCGCGCCGCGGTCTCGCCTGATGGCAAGCAGCTCGCCGCCGTCGTCGCTGAAGCTGGCACTCCCGCCCACCCCCTCGCATCGCTTGTCGTCCTGAACCTCCAGACCGGGGTCCTCACCCGGCTCGCCCTCGATATCGACCTCCTCCAGGCGCCGCTCTGGACGCCGGACGGCGCCGCCATCGTCGTTTCCCGCACTCAGGTCACCGACGGCGGCCCCTCGACCGTTCGCATGTTCAACATTGACCTTGCTTCGAAGGCCGCCCCCGTCCAGGCCGCCGTATTTGAACGCGCCCTCGCCGCCTATGCCGTTGGCTTCGGCCCGGCCGGTGAACTCACGACCGTCGTCATCGACGCTCGCGGCTCCACGCTCATGCAAGGTAGCGAGGCGACCTCTCTCAGTTCCCACATCACGCGTGATTGGCGCCTCAGCCCCGCCGGTTCCGCGATCGCTTTCATCGAATCCGATACGACAAACGGCCTCGTTTACCGCGCCCGCACCGTCCTCCTTGATGGCGCCGCAGGGGCGAGAGTGCAAGCGCAGAACCTCTCCACCAGTAACCAACAACTTGGTGTCGCCTGGAAACCCGGTTCCTTTGCCCCAACTGTCGGGGAAGAGCCCACGACTCAGAGCTCGGGAGTCACGGCACAGAACTCCGAACCGAGAACTCAGAACTCGCTTACCGCCTCCGGCTTCGACATCCCCCTCGCGTATTCGAAGAACGGCGACTTCCTCGCCGTCCAGCGCTGGTCCGGCGCCGATTTCGAAAACGCTGGAGTCCCCGAGCTCCAGTTTCTCACGCCCGAGGGCCGCATGGCCCTCACCGGTTTCACAAGGTTCTTCGGTTGGGCATCGCGATAATTCGGCTGGCCGCGTTGGCCGCCCTGCTTGGCGCCGCTTTTGGCTACGCCACCTGGCATCCGGGCACTTCCGCGCACGCCTGCGGGGCCGCCGGTCCTTTCGATTTCGACACCTTCGAAACAGAGAATTATGTCGCCGATTACAACCGAGCGATAGAACTTGCCGTCGAAGGCAAGGCCGTGACTTTCACCTACTCTGTCGCGACCGAGCCCGTCGATGTGCGCTACCAGGGGCTCGTCAGCGGGCCTCGCAGCCTGCGCCTCCCGGCCTCCCCCGCACAGCGCGTTCCCCCCTCGGTCTACAAATCGGTGGCGTGGATTGAAGCGAACTGGAACAACGCCGCTGGTTCCGTCCCCTTCGGCGGTGTTGGTCCCATCCTCCGTTCTTTCGATTGTGGCTACGGCCTTGGCCAGGTCACCACTGGCATGTCCAATTCGACAAACACGGCCAGCGCCCGCCAGGCGATCATCGGCACCCACCCCCTGTTCAACATCTCCGAAGGCGTCCGCATCCTCGCGGACAAGTGGAACAGCGCCCCTCGCTTCCGCCCCATTGCGGGCAAGGGCGACCCCACCGCCATCGAAGACTGGTATTACGCCATCTGGAGCTACAACGGCTTCGCCTTCCAGAATCACCCGCTCAACCCGGGATTGGATCCCCTCCGTGGGGGCAAGGCGACGAGTCCGATCTACCACTGCGGCGATGAGACGGCAGCGAGCTACATGCTCGTCGATGGCTCCCTTGCCTTTGGCCGGGGCGACTACACCTACCCGGAGAACGTCTACGGGTGCGTCCGCAATCCTCCGAAGCAGAACAAAATCCGTATGTGGGCCGCCCAGGAGTTCCTCATGCCGGACTTCGCGCGCAAAGAAGTCGCCGCAGCCTTCGACCCACAGAAGTTCCTCGATTGCCAGGAACTGGGGTTCAGCGGTGGCTGCCCGCTGATGGACTTTCCCACCTCATGGCCCGATGACCCCGAGACGAAGGACATCAACGAAGAGCGCAAGGTCCACAAGGACACCGTGCCCCCCGCCGATGCCTTCCAGGCGTCGAAGTTCATCGGCGATCCCCGCTTCAGCTATACCGGCCCCACCGAGCTGACCCTCACCGCGTTCCGCGATGGCACCGCGACCGAGGGCATCATCGTCGTGCGAAACGTTGGCACGTGGATTGCGCCCTTCCGCATCCGCACCTCCGCGACCTGGATCGTCGTCCGCCACCCCGGCGATTCCATCACGCGCACGCTCGATGGTGGCGTGGCCATCGGCAAGGAGACGCAAGTCGTCACCCAATCCGCCACCGCGACGCGTCCCCGCATCGCCCAACCCGGCTACGACAGCCGCCTCAGCATCACCCTCGACCCCTCACGCATGTCCGCGGGCAGTCTCGAAGGCAAGGTCTGGATCGAGCCCCTCCTCGGCAGCGGCGGCGCCTTCGAAGTCAAGATCACGGCGACCGGCGGCGGCGCAACAACCCGCACCTACAAAGTCGTCGCCCCCCAAATCAGCGCCGGCCAATGAAGCTATTAGCCATTAGCTATTAGCTGTTAGTGATTCCTTCCGAAGACTGATATTTCCCATCGTACGTGGATCTGGAAGGGTATTTGCGCAATAGTGACATTCCTGTATTCGTTCGCTAACAGCTAACAGCTAACAGCTCAATGATGCGCTTCCTCCAGCGCCTTCTTGTGCTCCGCTACTACCTTCGCGGCGATGTGCGCGGGCACCTCGCCGTAGTGGTCGAAGGCCATCGTAAAGCCGCCCCGCCCTTGTGTGATTGAGCGCAGGTCGCTTGCATAGCGCTGGATCTCCGAAAGCGGCACCTCCGCCTCAACCACGCTCATCCCCCCATCGGGGTTGATGCTGTGGATCTTCGCCCGCTTTGTGTTCAGGTCGCCCACGACATCGCCCGCGTGGGCTTCGGGCGATTGCACGGTGATCGTCATCACGGGTTCGAGGAGCGCACCGTTCGCGTTCGCCACAGCCTCTTTCAGCGCCTGTGAGGCCGCGAGCTTGAACGACATCTCACTCGAATCCACGGGATGGTGCTTGCCGTCGATAAGGACAACCTGGCAATCGGTGAGTTCGTATCCCGCGAACACCCCGCTCACAGCAGTCTCATGGATGCCCTTCTCCACCGCCGGGATGAACTCCTTGGGCACGGAACCGCCCACCACTTTCTCCGAGAACTGTAGCCCCGAGCCACGCGGCAGCGGGTTCACTTCGAGCAGGACGCGCGCGTACTGCCCGTGCCCGCCCGTCTGCTTTTTGTGCGTATAGTCTGCGGACCCCTTCTTCGAAACCGTCTCGCGGTATGGCACGCGCGGCAAGGCGAGATCGACTTCGACGTTGAACTTCCGCTTCAACCGCTCGATCGTGACCTCAAGGTGGGCGTCGCCGAGGCCCGAAAGGATAACCTCGCCGCTGGCCGCATCCCGTGTGAGTTGTAGGCCCGGGTCCTCTTCGAGCAGCCGCTGCAGGCTGGGCCCGAGCTTGTCCACGCCCGCCTTCGAAGTCGGTTTCACGGCCATGCTGTATACCGGGTTCGGGAAGGTGATGCCCGGCAGCGTGAATGGCCGCTCCTTCGCGCAAAGCGTGTCGCCCGTCTCCGTGTGCGACAGCTTGGCGACAACGCCGATATCTCCCGCCGCTAGCTCCGTCACCGGCAGCTGCTCCTTGCCGCGCTGCAGGTACACGGTCCCAAGCCGTTCGTCGCTCGCCTTGTTCGTGTTCCAGAGGTGGCTGTCCGAATGCACCGTCCCGTTCATCACGCGCATGTAGGTCAGTCGCCCAACATATGGGTCTGCCGCCGTCTTGAACACGCGTGCAGCGATCGGACCCTTAGAATCCGCCACCAGCGCCGCGTCGCCGTTGTGCCTGGCGTCGCGGTCGGCGGGCGATGGCCCACTGAAGGCGATGTTGTGCAACAACTGGCGCACGCCAATGAGCTTGGCCGCCGAGGCGCACACGACCGGCACGATCAGCCCGTGGTCCAGGGCGTCGTGGAGCACCCCGCGCAGCTCGTCTTCACTCAGATCTTCGTCCGCGAAATACTTCGCCATCAGGTCCTCGTCCGTCTCCACAATCGCCTCGATCAGGCTGGCACGCAGGGCGTCCGCCTCCGCCTGCAACTCCGCGGGCACGGGCGCCTCTTCGCCCGCCTCACCCACGTACGCGCGCATGTGCAGCAGGTCCACAACACCCTTGAACGAATCGTGGGCGCCGATCGGCAGCTGCATGGGTGCCACCTTCGCCCCCCAGCGTTCCTTGACTGCCGCCAGCACGCCCGCGAAGTTGGCGTTCTCGCGGTCCATCCGGTTGATCACGATCATGCGCGGCAGGCTCAGCCGCTCGGCGATCTGCCATACCCGCTCCGTGCCAACCTCCACGCCCGCCACCGCGTCAACGACGATCAACGCGAGATCGGCCGCGTGGGCGCCACAGATCACCTCCGAAACGAAGTCCGCGTAGCCGGGCGTGTCGATGAGGTTGATCTTGCGCTCTTCCCACTCCACCGGAAGCAGCGCGAGGTTCAGGCTGAACTTCCGCTTGTGCTCGTCCTCGTCGTAGTCGCTCACCGTGTTCGCGTCCTGGATAGAGCCCATGCGGTTGGCAGCCCCGCTCACGAACAGCGCTGCCTCGCCCAGCGTCGTCTTCCCGACGCTCCCATGCCCCATCAGGACCGCGTTGCGGATGTTCTCCGTGCTGTAGACATTCATAGACGCATCCCCTCCTCACCTATAGACACCACTCGGTGCTCCCCCGATTCTACGCATGTCCACCCTCCCTCCTCAACCCTGTGTCTCCAATCTGCACCCCGACTGCAAGGGAGGGTGCGCTACTCGGTTGCTTTCACTCGCAGCCCGGAACTTGGAACTGCTCTGAAACGACACATCCGCTCGCCCTGAGCCTGTCGAAGGGTGAGCACACTGGTCGACCATTTTCGCACTGCCCGTCCATGCTTCGACAAGCTCAGCACGAACGGGCGATTGGGGACGTACTACCCTCGGATTTCGGCCAAGGGCATCGACTCGGATCTCCGCCCCGCTATCCCCCGCTGATCGCCGGCAGGAAGTGCACCTCCGCATCAGGGGGTACCGGTTCCATGAGGCCCATCTGGCTCACCTGGTCGTTGATCGCTACCGCGATGCCCGGCGCCACGTCGTCATCAGCCACGAGAAGCGCCGCCACGCCAGGAAAGCGCGCCTCCAATGCTTCGATGATTTCGCCGACCGTCGAGCCACCGATATCGACCCGGTCAGCAGAAATAATCGCTCGCAGTATCGCCGGGACAAACACGACCGCCATCAGTCTGCCCCCGCCAACATCATGCGCTTTCGGTCCCGGCCAGAGCCTCAAGAACGCGACGAGGGCTCATCGGCAGGCTGAACATCCGAATCCCCAGCGCGTGCGAGACCGCGTTCGCCACGGCCGGGAGCGGCGGCACGAACGCCGCCTCGCCCACGCCCCGAACGCCAAACGGGTGTCCGGGGTTCGGTGACTCCACGATGATCGCGTCGATCAGCGGGAGGTCCAGCGAGGTGGGCATGCGGTAATCAAGGAAGCTGGCGTTCTCCATGCGTCCGTCTTTGTCGTAGACGTACTCCTCGTTCAGCGCCCAGCCCACGCCCTGCGCGACGGCGCCCTGCATCTGCCCTTCCACATAGCCGGGGTGGATTGCCTGGCCGGCGTCCTGCACCGCCGTGTAGCGAAGCACATCGACCTTTCCCGTATCCGGGTCTATCTCCACATCGACGATGTGCACCGCGTATCCGCCCGCGACACCACTCGGAACAACCGTTGCGTGCGCGATGATCGGCCCGCCGCTCCCGTTCTGGCGCGCGGCTATCTCCGCGATCGTCAGCTTCTTCGCCGCGTCATCAAGGCTCGATACGACGCCGGACTCATACCGCACCCGCTCCGGCTCGACCTTCCACATCTTCGCGGCGCGCTCGGTAAGCTGACGCCTCATGTCTTTCGCCGCTTCGAATGCCGCCCAACCTTGCTTGAACGTTACGCTGCTGCCGCCCGTGTTCGAAGTGAAGCCGATGGAATCGGTGTCCGCCACGCTCGGGCGCACGTCCTCGGCCCCAATGCCCATCGCCTCCGCGAACTGCATGGCGCTCGTCGTGCGCGTCCCGCCGATGTCCGCCGAACCTTCGATGTACGCGAAACGACCGCCCGGCAGCAGCCCCGCGATGCTCGATGCGGGTCCCGTCGCGTTCCCCCAGAACC
Organism: Dehalococcoidia bacterium; assembly: GCA_034437915.1. Classification (GTDB taxonomy): domain Bacteria; phylum Chloroflexota; class Dehalococcoidia; order Tepidiformales; family Tepidiformaceae; genus JACRBT01. The sequence continues at coordinate 8,235 of DAOTTM010000126.1, forward strand.
CGGCCGCCACGCCACGGCCACGGAAATTGCCGATCAGCGGTGAGCGCCAGTGCTCCGTGCCTCTCGCCACCTCAAGGGTTTTTTCGAAATCCATATTGACGTTCGCCACGCCGTTCACGCGACGTGCGCCCGGCTGCGCGGCGTTCTTCAGGCGGAACTCGATCGGGTCCATGTTCAGCTTTTCGCAGAACTCGTCGATCATCTGCTCGACCGCGAACGCCCCGGACGGCGCCCCAGGCGCCCGGTAGGAAAGCGTCTTGGGCTTGTTCACGACGACATCGATACCTTCGACGCGCGCGTTGGGGATGTCGTAGGGCGTGTACATGCAGTTCGCCGCCCCCGCTACCGGCGATCCCGGAACAGCCCCCGCCTCGAAGATCATCCGCGCGTCCGCCGCCATTATCCGCCCGTCATTCGTCACGCCCATCTTGAGGTGGACGTACGCTGGCGAAGCGGGGCCCATCGACTCGAACACTTCCGTGCGCGAGATGGTCATCTTCACTGGTTTGCCGCACTTCTGCGAAAGCCGCGCCACGATCGGTTCGATCGTCACGTTCAACTTTGCACCGAATCCGCCGCCAATCTCCGCCGGGATGACTTTCACCTGCCCCGCCGGGAGCTTCAGCATCAACGCCGTCTGGTCGCGGATGGCGAACGGCCCCTGCGTCGATGTCCAGATCGTCAACAAGCCGTCCGGCGACCAAAACGCGGTTGCACTCTGTGGCTCGATGTAGCCCTGGTGCGCGGCCGACGTGTGGTAGTCCCGTTCCAGGATGATGTCCGCCAGTTCGAAGCCGTTGGCGAGGTCGCCGATCTCCATCGTGAACGTCGTTGCCACGTTCGAATGCGACGACTCCTCGTCCGGCGCTCGCAGGCCGCCACCTCGAAATGTCGAGTTCACGTTCGTCCGCAGTTCGTCGATCACGATCGGCGCGCCCGGCTTCATCGCCTTAAGCGCGTCCAGTACCGGCGCCAGCACTTCATACTTCACTTCGATCAGAGGAAGCGCCGCCTCGGCGATAGACGCGTTGTCCGCGGCCACCGCCGCGACCGCATGGCCGCGATACATCGCCTTTTCGCGCGCGAGCAGGTTCCGGCTGAGCAGACCGAGATTGACCAGAGATCCCTCGGTTTGTTCGCGGAGAAGCGCCGACAATTCTGGCATATCCGCGGCCGTCACGACCGCGCGCACGCCCGCAAGCGCCTCGGCTTTGCTTGTGTCGATTGAGACAATACGCGCATGCGTGTGTGGCGAACGCAGCAATTTCGCCGTCAAGTGCCCCGGTACGTTGATATCGTTCGCATACCGCGCCCGCCCCGTCACCTTATCCACGCCGTCGTGCCGGATCGGCCGCGTCCCGATGACCTTGTATGGAGTACGTTCGACGGTTGTCATGCAGCTACCTCGCGGAATCAGATCTGATGTGACAGAGAAAGCGAATTCGCCGGTTCGCTGCCAGCCACATTCTGATGCCACCGGCTCATTTCTGCATAGTGATTCGTCCGCGGGTCCCGGATGCATCCATCCGTAGCCCGCGCGTCAGCGAGGGTTTCTGCCGGGCCACGCACATTCCGGGGTCCCGGTCAGTAGTGCCCCGTTCGGTAGCCCGCGCGTCAGCGAGGGTTCCTGCCAGGCAACCGGCGCTCCTCGGCCCGTGCACTGGCCGTTAGCAATGCTGATCCGTCGCCCGCATCGGCGACATCACCTGCCGCCAGCCCACCAGATACTGCCACCACCACCTTGCTCTCCCGGACGCCCACCAGCACTTCTCTCGGATCTCGGATCTCGGATCTCGGATCTCGGATCTCCACCCTCAGAACTCAGAACTCGCTTAAACTAGCTCCCGCACGGATGTTCGCTTCATGACCGCCACCTACGTCGCCCTCGATCTCGAAACCACCGGCCTCGACCACGACAAGGACCGCATCACCGAAGTGGGCGCCGTCCGCTTCACCGAGGACGGCGTCGTCCTCGATACATTCCAATCGCTCGTGAACCCCGGCCGCGAGATCCCCTTCTTCATCGAAAACCTTACCGGCGTCACGAACGACGCCGTCCGCGATGCCCCCCGTCTTGCCAACATCTCGGCGCAGATCCTGCGTTTCATCGGCGACTCCGTGCTCGTCGGCCAGAACATCGGCTTCGATATCGCCTGCCTCCGCCGCGAAGGCATCCCCCTCGACGTCCAGCCGATCGACACGGCCCATCTCTCGCGCCTGCTCCTTCCCGGCCGCAACGGGCGCGGCCTGATGGCGGTCGCGGGCGAACTCGGCGTCGCCCCCGGCGTCCACCATCGCGCCCTCACCGATGCCCAGACCGCCGCCGACATCTTTGTCGCCCTGCGCAAGAAAGCCCAAACCCTTGAGCCGTGGCAGCGTCTCCAACTCGCCCGTCTCGTCGGCATGCACGACCCCACCCTCGCTCGCGTAATAGCAGGTGATGGAGCGGGCGTGCCCAACGAGGCGACGAGCACCTCCCCCGCCCTTCGTCCCGCGCCCACCTTCCCCGCGCTCGCGAAGAAGGACCCCCGCGTCCCCATTGACCGCCGCGCCGTCGAACGCGTCTTCAAGGCCGCCCTTGCGATGGACCCCGACTTCGAAGAACGCCCCCAGCAGACGGACATGGCCGCCGCCGTGGCCGAAGCGATGGCGAACGGTGGCCACTGGCTCATCGAAGCCGGCACGGGCGTGGGCAAATCGCTCGCCTACCTCGTGCCCGCTGCCCTCCACGCCCTCCAGAACGGCGAACGCGTCGTCATCTCCACGAACACCATCGCCCTCCAGGAACAGCTCCTGAAGAAGGACATCCCCGCCCTCCGCGCCATGTTCAAGCGCGCGGGCGTGATCGCCGAAGAGACGGACCTTCGCGCTTCTCTCCTCAAGGGCCGCTCCAACTACCTCTGCCTGCGCCGCTGGATTTCGAGTTACGGCGCGAACCTCGGCGACCCCGATTTCGCTCACCTCGGCGCGGAAATGCTCCTCTGGCTCCCAGAAACCGAGACGGGCGACCGTTCCGAACTCAACCTCGGCCAGCAGGCCTACCAGACCTGGCAGCGCTTTTCCGCCCAGGATACCGATTGCCTCTCCCGCCCCAACCCTTACGCGAAGGACGGTTCCTGCTTCCTCCAGCGTGCGCGAAAGTCGGCCGAATCCGCCCACATCCTCATCGTGAACCACGCACTCCTCCTCGCCGACATCGCGTCCGGGGGTAGCGCCCTTCCCGCATTCGACCACCTCGTCGTCGATGAGGCACACAACCTTGAGGACCAGGCGACGAACCAGTTCGGCGGCCAGGTCTCTCGCCGCCTCTTCAACGATGCGCTCGACGGCCTCCATCGCCGCGGCACGCCGCAGTTGCGCGAAGGTGGGGCGGCGTCCTTGCTCAAGAACTTCGACCCTGGCGGCGCGACCATGGCCGGGCAGGCGCTCGAAGCCGCCGTCGCGAGGGCGCGCGAACTGCTGGCGCCCTCTTTCGAAGCCCTCGCCACCCTGCTGCCCTCCGCTGGCGAAGACGACCGCCTGCTCATCTCGCGCGGTGTCCGCGCCGGGTCCGAGTGGGAAGCCCTCGAACTCGTCTCGGTTACCCTCGACAAGGCGCTCGCCGAGGTAAATGTGCGCGCCATCGAGGCGGCCCGCGTCGTCATCGCCACCGCGCCCACGGAGGCGCCTGACGCCATCGCCGCTGAATTCGAATCCGCCGCCCGCAAGCTCGAAGAGTTGCGCACCCTCCAGAGCCGCCTCATGTCCAGCCCGGACGACAGCCAAATTGTATGGGCCACGCGAGAACGCGACGGTACGGCGTCCCTCAACTCCGCCCCCCTCGATGTCGGCCCGACCCTCAAGGAGCACCTCTTCGACAAACGCCGAACCGTCATCGCCACGAGCGCGACGCTCAGCGCGGGCGGCGACATGACCTACGCCGGCCGCCGCCTCGGCCTCGAAGAAGCGGAAACGCTCCAGCTTGGCTCCCCCTACGACTACGAGGCGTCCACCCTCCTCGCCGCCTTCACCGATATCCCCGAGCCCAACGACCCGGGCTACTACGCCGCCGTCTCCGAAGCCGTCGTCAAGCTCGTGACCGCCTCGGAAGGCCGCGCCCTCGTCCTCTTCACGTCCCACGCCGCCCTCCGCCAGGTTGCCGATAGGGCCCGCCCCGGCCTCCAAAAGGCTGGCATCGTGCTCCTCGCGCAGGGCGTGGACGGCGCCCCGCGTCAGCTCACCGACAACCTCCGCACCAACCCGCGTGCCGCCATCTTCGGCACGTCCAGCTTCTGGGAGGGCGTCGATATTCGCGGCGACACGCTCTCCATGCTCGTCATCGCCCGCCTCCCTTTCGCCGTCCCCACGGATCCCGTCTACCGCGCGCGCTCGGAGCAGTACGACAACCCCTTCGCCGAATACTCACTGCCCTCCGCCATCCTCCGCTTCCGCCAGGGCTTCGGCCGGCTCATCCGCGACCGCTCCGACCGCGGTGTCGTCGCCGTCCTCGATTCGCGCATCTTCGAAAAGCGCTACGGCCCGGACTTCGTCAACGCCCTCCCCCGCTGCACCCGCATCCGCAGCGATACCGCCACCGTCGCCCTCCGCGCCGCCGAATGGCTCGAACGATGACGACCTGGAGCGCATCTATCCGTAGCGCGCGCGTGAGCAAGCGCTGGGATGTTTCCGGGGAACCAACGAGTTGGCGTGTCTCCCTTGTCGATGCCTGCCCCGTGCAGTCGAGCGGAAGACCTTGACGCCGACCAACCCACCCCCCCGTGTCCGCCTCGAACCAACGCCCACCGGCTTCACCATCATCCGCCTCTCGGACGAAACCGCAGTCGGCGCAGCGATCATCGAATACGACGCCGAAGGCCCGTGGATCGCCAGCCTTTGCATCGATGCCCCACACCGCGGCTACGGCGCAGGCTCCGAAGCCGCCTGGCGTCTCACTCGACACTACACCGACGCCGGTACACCCCGCCTCCGCGCCTGGGCGCCGCCCGATGTTGGCCTCGCCGTCTACTTCTGGTCCCGCATGGGCTTCCGCCCCCTCCACGGCCCCGGCCCCCACGGCGGCATCTGGTTCGAACGCAGTCTCACCACCGCACAAGCGAATCCGAGCCGCGCGCATGAGCGGGCGGGCTGAGCACTGCCTTCCCCAAGTCGGGCGACCCTTCATATTCGGCCCGATCGACGCCGCCATCTGTAGTCGGCGCGCCAGCAAGGGTTCGCCGCCCAGCTTTACCCTAGCCCCGGAACGCATCCCGTACGGGGTACTGCCTTAGACTATGCCCCTACATACGGAGGTCCGCCCGATGGCTCTCGAACGCCTGAAAATCCCCGAACACCTTGTCGTCCGCGTCGATTCCGATGTCATGCGCGAAACGGTGGTCGATCTCTTCGTCGCCAACGGCATGCCCGACCACCACGCCCGTCAGGCGGCCGAGGTCCTGATCTGGTCCGATCTCCGGGGCATCGACTCCCACGGCGTCAGCAACATGATGACCTACTACCTCCAGGGCTTGAAGAGCGGATCCATCAACCAGACGCCCAGGTGGAAGATCGTCCGCGAGGCGCCGGGCACAGCCACCATCGATAGCGACGCCGGACTCGGTCTGGTTGTAGGTCCCGCAGCCATGCAGCTCGCGATCGAGAAGGCCGCTACCGTCGGCATCGGGTCGGTCGTCGTGAACAACGGTCGCCACTTCGGCGCCGCCGGATACCACGCCGCCATGGCCATCGATCACGGGATGCTTGGCATGGCCATGACCGTGGGGGGCCTCCTCGTCGCGCCAACCTTCGGCTCCCGCGCGATGGTCGGCCTCAATCCCCTGGCTTTTGCCGCACCCTCGCGCACAGAGGCCCCGTTTATCTTCGACGCCTCGATGAGTTCCGTCGCCGGGAACAAGATCCGCCTCGCCCGCCGCATCGGCGCCCCCGCGGCCGGGGGATGGATCGCCGACTCCTCCGGCACGCCTGTGATGGAAGACGCCCCCGTGCCAGATGAGTTCCTCATGCTGCCCCTGGGGGCAACTCGCGAAATTGGCTCGCACAAGGGGTACTCGCTGGCCGTCATGGTCGACATCCTCTGCGGGGTGCTATCTGGCGTGGGCGCCGGGTTCACCGCTGGCAACAACGTCTCGCACCACTTCCTCGCTTACCGCATCGATGCCTTCACCGACCTTGATGAGTTCAAGGACAACATGGACATCTACCTCCGCGCCCTCCGCGAAACGCCCCCCGCGCCCGGCCACACTCGCGTCGAGTACGCCGGCCTCGGCATGGGCGAAGCCCTCGCCGACCGCACCCAAAACGGCATCCCCTACCACCGCGAAGTCGTCGAACAATTCCAAACCTGGGCG
>DAOTTM010000127.1:0-18861 GCA_034437915.1 Dehalococcoidia bacterium
GGCCTCGGAGATGACCAGCTTTCTGAATGGCTAGAGCTTGGGGTGAGCTTCGCCGGCGGCCTGCCCGCGAAGGCTCCCGGGACCAGCAGGAGCAACCGGCGGAAGTCCTGAAACCCGCCCTTCTGATTCCGAGCGCTTGACGAGCGGGCTACACTACGTGGGAATTCGCTGGAGGTCTTGATGGAAATCGCATACGCGACGGAGTTGGTCGAGCAATCGCCCGACGCGGTCATCTTCGCGAACAGCGAGGGCGTCATCACGGTTTGGAACTCGGCGGCGGAGCGCGTCTTCGGGCATTCCGCGGACAAGGCGATCGGACAAAACCTGGATATGATCATCCCGGAACAGTTTCGGGAGGCGCATTGGAAGGGGTTCGACCGCGCGCTTGGCGATGGCGTGACCAAGTACCAGGGCCAGGTGCTCCCGACACGTGCGGTACGGGCGGACGGGGAAACGATCTACGTGGAGTTGGGCTTCGCTATCATCAAGGCGGGAGGGGCGGTTGTCGGAGCCGTCGCCACGGCTCGGGACATCACGGAGCGCTTCAACCGCGACCGGGATATGCGCCGGAAGCTGCGGGAACTTGAGGCGGCGCAGAAGGCATAGTTGGCGCCGCGAACGTGATCGGAACAGGGTCGGCAGCGCTGCCGACCCCGTTCGAAACAAGAGCGAGTCGAGATTCAGCTTGCAGAAGACGAGGAGCTCGCGCTCCAACTGCTTGCTGACCAACTGCTCGAGGACCAGGATTTCGCGGACTGGCCGACTGCGGCCCGCGGGTGGGCCGGGCGGCCTTGTTGAGTGATCATTAGTTCCAGCTCCCTGTGGCCCAGGAATTCCCGGACCATGAGCCACCGGACCAAGTGCAGCCCGACCAGGTGCTGCCCGACCAGGTGGAACCCGACCAGGTGCCGCCCGACGAGGTGCTGCCGGCCGCAGTGGCAGTGGCCATTGCGGGCGAGTTAAACGTGCGGCCGAAGATGTCCTGCTCGCCGCTGAGTACGACGCCGTTGGCAGCGGTCGGGTGGTCCGTGCCCCGCGACAGCTCCAGCGAGCCGGTACCGGTGGCGTTTGCAAAACTCTGCGTGTACGCCGCAGGGGTCTTTGTGAGCAGACTAGCCAGATTGATCTCGCCGCTTCCCCAATAGTCCGGGTCAGCGCCCGACGGCTGGCACGTATTGCTCGCGATGAATCGCTGGACCTGGTCTGGGGTCAGCGCCGGGTACTTCTGGAGGATCAATGCGATGGTGCCCGATGTGATAGCCGCCGCTTGCGAGGTCCCGCTTCCGCGGAAGTATGGCGCGCTCAGCCATCCTTCCGGGTGGTTCGCGCCGATGTAAGAATTCGGGACACGCAGACCCTGCATATGCGAACCGACGGCAACAAAGTCGGGTCCGCGGCCGGCGCTGTGTGCGATTCCAGCAGAATAGCTCCCCAAGATGTCATCGGTTGTGCTGGCCGTTCCCATGGTATCCTAGGCGCCCACGCCGATCACGTATCGGGCGTAAGCCGGACTGGCGAGGCCGTCTTCGTTCTGGTAGCCGCTATTTCCGGCCGCGGCGACAACGACGATGCCCTTCTTCCACGCCTGCTCCGCCGCGAAGGCGAGAGGATCGACCGTGGCCGCCTGGCCGCTCTTTGTCCCGTAGGAGAGGTTGACGACACGAATGTTCATGCCGTTGTCGCAACGGTGCTGGACGACCCAATCGATCGCGCCAATCACCCGGGAGGCGTCGGTTCCGCCGTCGGCGGTTGCGACCTTGATCGAGGTGATCCGCGCATCAGGGGCAATGCCGCGGTAGGAGGAAGCGGGAGCGTTGGCCTAGGGCACGGTGAGTGTGCTGTCCTTGCCCGCAATGAGGCCGGCCATGAATGTGCCGTGGCCAGCCGTGTCGAGGTTGCGCAGGTTCGGCGCCTGCGATTCGAGCGAAAGGATCCGGACCACAGATGACCTTACCCGCGGTGGCCAGGCCCTGAACGCGGTAAACGCCTGTGTGAATGACGGCAACATCGACGCCAGCGCCGGTGTAGCCCGCGTTCCACCAGGCGGTTGCGCCGGTGAGGGCCGTGGTGTTCTTCATCGAGTAGACATCGATCGCCGGGTCGTAGCCGGCCGCGTTCGCCGATACGCTCACGACCAGCATCCCGGCGATACCGATCGCGAGAAGCGCCAGGCGAGCTGGGACCGCGCGGGCCGTTCGTCCCCATCCTCGGTGTCGAGGTGACGGAGAGCATGTTGGTCGCCGACCCGGCGATGTTCGTGGCCCTCGCCACGCTACGCGAGGGTGGGATCAAGGTCAGTATCGACGACTTCGGTACGGGCTATTCATCGCTTGCGTATCTCAAAGATATGCCCGCCGACTCATTGAAGGTCCCGCGCGAGTTCGTCTCCGAAATATCAACCAGCAGCCGGTCGCTCGCAGTTGTCGATGCGATCGTGTCCGTCGGGCATGCGCTTGGATTATCGGTCGTTGCGGAGGGGGTGGAGACGATCGAGCAGCGGCGGTTGTTGCACAACCTTGGCGTCACGCCCGACGGTTGTCCTGAGTCGAGGCTTCGTAACAATCCAGTTTCGCGCGACGTTGGTTCGCTGGAAGCGAAGATCCTGGCCGAAACGGATGGAGACGTCCGGTCAGATGTCTGCTGGTGGCTGTTGGCCGAACATCCGCGTGTAACTGTCGCACGTCCTCTGATACGAGAGTCTAAATTTGAGTGCCTTCCTCGGGCCCGCCTTTGGTCGGCTTATGATGGAGCGGTGCATTCAGCACTTGTCCGCCCAACGTGTCCCAATACGAGCGGTTTTCTGTGAGGTGTTGGTGCCACACCTGGTCGACCTGATCAGATGGCGTAACCGGGTGGCCCGCGGCCACGGCCAGGAAAACGAACCGCTTGTATTCATCGATGGCACGCTCGGTGTATTCGCGCGTCCAGGCGTTTTCACGCGCCAGGCGACGAGCGAACGTCAGCTCTTCGGCGTCCTCGTTGAAGGAGAACTGCGATATCCGATCCCACAGCGCCTTTTCAGATTCGTCCATGATTGATGCATCCCAGGAAACTGGTTCGCCATCATGTGATTGGCGTGGGCTGCCTGCAAGAATCACCTTTCACCTCCCGCCGTGAGGGCAGTCCCTCCGGTTGCAGGAAGATCAGCACAGCCGCGCTGCCAGGATGTGCTGTAAAAACTGTCATTTGCTGCCAACTTGTCGGATTTGGGGGCTAACGGGTGGCCGGGAGAGCAAAAGCCCAGGCAATTAGAAGTCCGTGCTCACGAGCCGGGGGCACGCGGTGGCCGGCGAAACCCACTTCAGGGGAGTGGGGCGGACCCACCGTGGCCCGTATTATCCCGGGCGAGGAGGTCTTCATGCCGTTCGAGCTCCGCGGCGAGCGCCCACATTGCACCCCGGCGGTAGCGGTGGAACGTGCTTTCGCTCATGCTGTGGCGCGTCATGATCTGGTTGTTGGGCCTGCCCAGTACGTACTCGTCGTGGAGTATTATGTATGGCAGGTTTTCGGCCTCCATGGAATGCAGGGGACCCTCGGTCTTCATCCTTTCAATGCATGACACAAGCGCGGCACGCAGCGCGCGGGCCTGTTCCAGCGGCGTCGACTCGGAGGTGAGGGTCCGCTGCGAGCCGGAAAAGGCCGCCAATGTGCGCGGAATTCGTGATCCAAGGGCGCACGTTGCGAGCGTCGCGGGGTTGTTAAGCCTCCTCAACGCCTCTTCGGTCATGCGGACGAGGTCCTCGCGGGGAAGTGGTGCCGGAGGTTCTTCAACGTCTGACGCAACCAACAAAACCGGCACCGGTGGAGGAACGGAGCGCCCATGAACGGCCGCCACGAGGGCAACGGCGAGATAGGCAATCAGCCCCCAGCCCAGCAACCAAACTGCCCGGCCGGACCAGGGCGCGATGCGTGCGACCACAATCGCCATGGTAGCGCTGCCTAAGAACAGCGCTAACCCGAGCGGATGAGCGTGCGCCTTTAACCGGCGGAGGATTCTCATTCCCACGCGCGGAGGATGGCATCGGCCACAGCCGGGTTGATCTTGTCCGGATAGATCGCCGTCTTGGGAGTGTTCGTGCACGGTGAAAACGGACTACCGAGGGGATCGATGCAGGCTCCGGCGGATGTGCGCCGGAACCCCTCCTGCATGAATGAGCGCTGCTGGCGGTCCTCTCTAAGGAACCCGATCCAACTCCGCGCCGCTTCTGCCTGTTCCTTGGAGACAAAATCGGCGTTCACCACGAAGGCGGAGTGATTGTGCGTGATCGCTCCCTCTTTGGGATAGATCATGACCATTTCGCGGTCCAGGGACTTCGGCAGCCGCTTATCACCCACCGGTACAGCAACTTTTCCCTGGTACAACTTCACCAGGTTATCTTCGGCGATGAAGAAGAAATGCCCGCACGCTGGCGATGTCAGGATCTTGACGTTCAAGTCCAATGTATCTGGGACGTAGCAATCGACGGCGCTTTGAAAGCGCTTAACATACTGCACCACCGCCGGTCGGGTCACGTCTTCGATTGTTAGTTCCGCGGCCAGCCTTCCCACGGCAGTGGCATACAGCGTGCAGAGCACGCTCCGGGCAGTGCTCGAACGACTGGGATACGTGAACGCGAGAAGTGCTTCGCGGCCCCATTCAGGTTTGGCGCACGCGTAGCGTGACCACCCGGCAGGATCGGTCGCGAGTTCGACGATATCGACGAAGCCGAACTGGCGTTGGGGCCAGCCGAGGCACTCCGCCATCTCGCGTGATGTCACGATACCGATATACGTGGTCGCCAGGACCTGTACGGCGTTCACATCTAAAACTTCGCGTCCCAGCGCGTAGTTCAGATCGACCACCAGTGGTCGGCGGCCGGGGTCACGATTGTCGGGTCCGTCTTCTGTTTATCAATGGCGGCGTCGTAGATGACGCGGGAGTTGACCTCTCCGGCTATTTCGCCGGAGTTGGTCCTGAACAACCGCACTTCGATACGACTTCCAGACTGCGTGTGGTGGCCCGCGCTGTTGAACTCTGCCGCAAACGCCGGGAGCAGGGTCTCTCTGTCCATCATGTGACCATTGGCCCAATGCGTTACGACCACTACCGGTCGATGAATCGTGGCGGTTATTGCCACCACGCCAACCAGCCAGGCTCCGGCGATTGTCGCTAAAGGAACCCGTCGATCGGACCTCGTGCGCTCGCATTCAGGAGTTTCCAGCCAGACGCCCACGGAGATCTCCTGGAATTGCTCACGCCTTCTCCTCGCTATTGGCTATTCGATCTCCGGCACATCCATCGGTATTCTAACCGGTGTTAGCAAGTCCCTCATAGCCGAATACCTCATTGGGAGTCATTTCGGAGACCGCCAGGCACAAGCTCACTGCCGCACCGGGCGGGCGAGCCGCACGACGGGCCGGCGCCGACCCTTGCTTCCTGGCATAAGGCAACCGTGACCGTGAGCAGCCCGACCGGAAAACGACGGTTACCACGTATCGACGTTGGCGCGCTTCTTGTGGCGGCGCGGTTCGGGCGCGGGGACGGAGCCGAGGGCGCTGGCTATCCAGCGGCGGGAATCCATGGGGTCGATGACGTCATCGACGCCGAAGGAAACGCCCTGGTTGATCGCCTTGCTGCGTTCATAGGCACGGGCGACGAGCTGTTCATAACGAGCGAGACGCTCCATGGGGTCTTCGATGGCGGCGAGTTCGTTGCGGAAGCCGAGTTTGACCTGGCCTTCGAGGCCCATGCCGCCGAATTCGCCCGTGGGCCAGGCGACGGCGAAGAAGGGCTCCTTCATGCTGCCCCCAGCCATCGCCTGGGCGCCGAGGCCGTAGGCTTTGCGCAGGACGATGGTCATGTGCGGGACACTGAGGTTCGCCCCGGTGACAAAGAGTCGGCTGCAATGGCGGACGAGGGCGGTTTTCTCTACCTCCGGGCCGACCATCATGCCGGGGGTGTCGCAAAGGACGAGGATGGGGATGTCGAAGGCGTCGCAGAGCTGCATGAAGCGCGCGGCCTTGTCGGAGCCATCGCTATCGATGGCGCCGGCGAGGTGTGCGGGATTGTTGCCGATGAGGCCCATGGGGCGGCCTTCGATGCGGATGAATGCGGTGATCATGCCGAGGCCGTAGCCCCGCCGAAGTTCGAGGACGGAGCCGGTATCCGCAAGCGTTTCGATGACCTGGCGGATGTCGTACATGCGGAGACGGTTTTCAGGAACGATGGAGCGAAGGAGGCGCTGGTCGGCGCTTTCCCATGCGGCGACGCGGCCCTGGAAGTAGGAGAGGTACTGTTTCGCGGCGGCGACGGCCTCGGCTTCGTCAGCGACGGCGATATCGACCACGCCGTTCGGCACCTGGACGTCCATGGGGCCGACCTCCTCGGGGGTGAAGACGCCCAGGCTGCCGCCTTCGATCATCGCCGGGCCGCCCATGCCGATGTTCGAATCGGCGGTGGCGATGATGACATCGCAGCATCCCAACAGGGCAGCGTTGCCGGCGAAGCAGCGACCCGAATTGATGCCGATGAGGGGCACGCGACCGCTCAGACGGCCCATGGTCGCGAAGGTGGGAGTGTCGAGTGGGCGGCCCGCGAAAGCGTCACCGCCGTCCGTCGCGTTGCCACCGGCTCGGCGGCCCCCGGTGCCGGCACGGCCGCCCCCGCCTTCCGTGAAGAAGACGACGGGCAGGTTCCAGCGTTCGGCGAGCTGGAGCATGCGGTCGGTCTTCGGATGGTTAACGGCACCCTGGGTACCGGCGAGGACGGTGTAGTCGTAGGAGAGGACGGCGGCGCGAGAGGCTGGTTCGCTGAACAGGTGACCGTTAATCGTGCCGATGCCGGTGACCATGCCGTCCGTGGGGAACTTGCGGATGACCTCGTCGATTGGCAGCCCGGTGCCCGGGGTGAGGACGAGAGAGCCGTGTTCGACGAAGGTGCCTTGGTCGCAGAGGTCGTCGATGTTCTCCCGCGCGGTGCGCTGGTTGGTCTTGCGGCGACGCTCGACGGCATCCGGGCGGGCGGCGTCCAGGGTAATCGCGTGGCGCGCATGGATGAGAGCAAGGTCCGGGCGGACGTGGTCGAGGTCAACCTCGTGGCGAACTTCATCATTTGCGGACTCGACTTCCTGCGCGTCGATGAAGAGTAACGGGTGGCCTTCGAAGACCGTATCGCCTTTGTGGACGTTGACCTGGCGAACGATACCACTGAAGGAGGCGGCAATGACGTGCTCCATCTTCATAGCTTCCATCACGAGGAGCTGTTGACCCACGCGCACGGCGCTGCCTTCGGCGACGGTGACTTCCACGATGGTGCCCTGGACAGGTGCGGCCACGGGGAGCGAGCCGCCGGGACCATCGGCGAGCGCGGCCGCAGGGATCGGGGCGCGGGCAGCGGGAGCGGGGGTCGCCGACGGGCCGCCCTTGCCATAGTCGAGAACGGCGAGCGGATCCCGCGCATCGACTTTCGCGCCCGCCAGGCGAGCGGCGGTGGGGGACGGGGCGGGGGCTGCGGACTGGATGAAGTAGAGTCGCTGGTGGTCGTCTTGGTCGCGCCCCACCAGTGTCGAGGCGTGGTCGTCGATGAACGTGGTGTAAATTTGGCCGCCAATCATCTCCGGGCGTTGTAGCAGGTTGAGGAGGAAGGGGATGTTGGTCGCGACGCCTTCGATGCGGAACTCCCGGAGGGCGCGGTACGATTTTGCGACGGCATCTTCGAAACGGGTGGACTGGCTATGGGTGATGACCTTGGCCAGGAGCGAGTCGTAGCGCGCACTGGTCTTGTAACCGGCGTATCCGAAGGTATCGGTGCGGACGCCGGGACCCGAAGGCGCCTCGAAGGCGCTGAACGTCCCTCCAGCGGGACGGGCACTGCCATCGGGCATCATGGTTTCCATGTTCACGCGCGCCTGGATGGCGAAGCCGCGCGTTGGCGGTACATGCTCCTGCGTGAGAGCGAGGTCGCCGAGAGAAGCGCCGGCTGCGATCTGGAGTTGGAGTTGGACAAGGTCCAGGCCCAGGACAGCCTCTGTCACCGTGTGTTCCACCTGGAGCCGGGGGTTGGTTTCGATGAACGCAAAGGTGGAGTCATCGCGGATGTCCGTGGCATCGACGAGGAATTCGAATGTGCCGAGGCTCCGGTAGCGGACGTCGGCGGCCATGCGGACAGCGGCCTCGCAGATGCGCTGACGAATGCCCGCCGGAAGTCCCGGGCTGGGGGCGACTTCAACGATCTTCTGGTGGCGACGCTGCACGCTGCATTCACGCTCCCAGAGGTGGCTGACCGCACCAGTGCCGTCTCCGATTATCTGCACCTCAACGTGGCGCGCGCGCCGAATGAGCTGCTCGGCGAAGACCTCGGACTTGCCGAAGGCGGCCAGCGCTTCGGATTGGCAACGAGCGAGGGCGGACTCGATGTCGTCCGCCCGTTCGATCGCGCGAGTGCCGCGACCGCCGCCCCCGAAGAGTGCCTTAAGCATGATCGCGCCACCATCGCCCAGGCTGGCGAGGAAGTCGCGCGCTGAAGCAGCGTCCACCGGGCCAGCCGTTCCTCGCACGACGGGCACTCCGAGGCGCTGAGCGAGGGCCCGGGACTGCACCTTATCGCCAAACAGTTCGAGCGCGTCGGGCGTGGGCCCGACGAAGGTGATGCCGGCGTCGGCGCACGCGCGCGCGAACGCGACGTTTTCGCTGAGGAATCCGTAGCCGGGATGGACCGCGTCGCAGTTTGCTTCCTTGGCGGCGGCGATGACCTGTTCGATATCCAGGTATGCGGCGGCGCCAGCGCCAGGAAGGAGCCGCGATTCGTCGGCTTTGCGCGTGTGAAGCGATTCGGCATCGTCGGCAGGATAGACGGCGAAAGTCGTGATTCCGAGGTCGGCGGCGGCGCGGGCGATGCGGATGGCGATTTCGCCGCGGTTGGCGATGAGGAGGCGTTTGATGGGCATGGGATCTCCGTGCTGCCACTGGGGGCATGCAAGTAATTCGTGTGAGGCGAATCTTGGCAGGACGCGGGCGGATGGGCGAGCGGGCCCTCACCCCCCGACCCCCTCTCCCGACTTCGCGGGCGAGGGGGAGAAAGCAGTATCAATCCAGGAGGGCTTCGGAAGGGTCGAGGTCGCCGGTGGTCTGTTGGGTGGAGTCGATGCCGAAGGCTTCGCTGAAGCGGCGATACGGTTCGAGGGCGTCGCCGTATTTCACGTGGCCGGCGGTGTGGTGGGCGCAGGCCATGAGGAGCACATCGCGCTTGCGGCCGGTGTTCTTGCCATAGTCTTCGAGGAAGGAGAGGCCGAGTTCCTGGTTGTGTGTGTCGTTCCCCTGTTTGGCGGCGCCGAGGGCGAGCGTGCGAAGGAGCGGGCGATGGTCGTGGCCCTCACCGAGGTAGGCGCGCACCCAGGAAACGCTTTCGCCGGGGTTACGGCGGACCATGGCGTCGTCGAGGTGTTCCAGGAGCTGGTGGCGGGTGAGGGAACTGGCTTCCTTGGTGGGCGTGGTGTTCTCTTCGCCGTTGCGGGGGGCGTTCCGCAGCCAGTTGGATGTCTGGTTGATGAACGAACCCGAGACGTAGAGCAGCTTCAGGCGGTGGGGGTGGTCGAAGCGGTCGAAGAACCAGCCGAGGGTGTTGGCATACTCCGAGCAGTGTTGGGACATGGAGAAGTTCATGGGGTCGCCCGTCTCGAGGATGAGCTGGGCAGCGGCCGTTTGGAGGACATCGACGATCTGGCGGGGGTTCTTGCCGGCAAGCAGGAGGGCGCTGATTGCTTCGATATAGGCGGGCTCAGGAGAGCGGATGAGGGCGAACGTGAGCATGTCGGCTTCCGCCGAAGTGAGCGGGATTTCGTTCGCGAGGAGGCGTCGTTCGGGCGGGAGGGCCGGTGTCGGGGCGATCGATGACTTTTGACGCTCGCTCTCTTCGGCGAGCTGAATCCAGGCGACTTCGCCCGCCATTTCGTAGTTGGAGTACCAGCGCGGGCCGACGGCGATATCGGGGACGCCGGCGTAGATCACCGAGTGGGCATTTTCCCAGCCGATGGCGTCGCCCAATTCGACGGTGGCGCGGGCTCGATAGGACTTGTGTCCGGTCGTGTAGGAGCGGTTGAAGAGCATGCGGTCCTGGACGTCGATGAGCCCGGCGAAGACGAGCTGGCCAAGGACGCGTTCGCGGTCCGGTTCTTCCATTAGGCCGAGGAAGACGCGATAGGCCTGCACGACTTCGCCGCGCTGTACGAGTGTGAGCCATTGGTCAAGGCGCTCATCGAGCGTTCCATCGAGGTAGAGCGGCTCCTGGTCGGGCCAGTGGACCTCCGGGCGGGGGACGCTGTCGTCCATGTTGATGCCGAGACCACGGCGGTTGTAGTGACCGGGCATCTTGCCCAAGAGCTGGTTCCAGGGATCGAGGCCGGTGGGGACGTACCACATCGTCTGGGCCATGGGCAGAAGGCTAAGGTCGCCAGGCAGGAACTGGTTGAGGCGCATGGCGACGCGACAACTGAGGAGGCAGTGGTCGTTGTTCACGAAGCGGACGGTGCCGTTGTCGATGCGCTGGTGGTAGGGGACGTGGACGTAGGGCGCCTGGATGCGGATGAGTTCGCGCATCATCTCGACGAGCGGGCGTTCGGCGCGGACGAGGTCGTAGAAGACGGCGCTTGCGCCGACCTGGTCGCGGTAGAGGACGCGCTCTTCGAGTCGGTTATAGAGCTTCGCGGTGTGGGATGGAGATTGGGCGGTGGACGTTGCCATGGAGTAGCCTCCTTCGAGCGGCCGCAGGACATCTTGGGGGCCATACTACGCCTTTGGGAGGAGGGTCTCAATCGTGTGCTGGACAGCTCACGTTTTTGGTGGCCCGTCTGACCATCCCAGCGCTTGCTTACGCGCGCGCTACGGATTGATGGCCCCCGCAGCCCAAGAGTGTGGAACAGCGTGCTCACCCTTCGACAGGCTCAGGGCGCGCGGAGTGGGGTATGTCTGGGTTGGTGACGTCAGACGGGTTTGCGGCCGATGTAGACGGCGTGGCGGGGGCCGCGGTTGATGCCGCGGGCGCTGACCTTGTGGGATTCCGGGGCGAAGTCGGCGCGGGAGAGCTTGAGTTCGAAGGCGGGCACGGGGCCAGTGGACCAGACGGCGAAGGCACCGCCCGGTTTGAGCGCCTTATGGGCATAGACGAGGCCGCCGGGGGCGTAAAGGGAGGAATTGGCGCGCTGGGTGAAGGCGTCGGGGCCATTATCGACATCGAGGAGGATGGCGTCGAAGCGCGCGGTGCTGTTGCGGATAAGCCTGCCGACGTCGCCCATCTCGATGCGCGTGCGGGGGTCATCAAGGGGGTAGTCGGCGAGCGGGCCGAGGGGGCCACGGTTCCACTCCACGACGTCCGGGATGAGTTCCGCGACCGTGACGATGCCGTCGTCGGGGAGGATATCGAGAACGGCGCGCAGGGTGTAGCCCATGCCGAGGCCGCCGACAAGCACCTCGGCTTTGGGTGGCAGCTTCGGGCAGGCGAGGCGCGCCATCGCCTCCTCTGAGCCGTGCATGCGGCTGACCATGAGGTCGTAGCCATCGGCGCGGATGACGTACTCGCCATCATGGCGGCGCAGGGTGAGGTCGGAGCCGTCCGGGGTTCGGGCGGTGGCGAGCGTCTCCCAGGGTTTCATCGGGAACTGCGGCGGGAGGACACGGTCATGCTTCCAGTGTGAGGGGCAGCAGCTCAGTGTCCAAACGACATCTCGCCAGGGATTCCTTAAGAACCCGGAAGCCTGACCGACCGTGGAGCGCTTGCACCACCTACAGACTGGGACATCCCAGCGCTTGCTGACGCGCGCGTTACGGATTGAGCGATCCGCCGCCGAAATGCAGACAGGCCGCCTCCGAGTGGAAGCGGCCTGTCGTTTGGGGTGGTTGGGCGCGGTTGGTTAGACCTTGGCCTTCCAGATGTAGGGCGTGATCTCGGTTGGGCTGCCATAGGCAAGCGTGAAGTTGGAGTAGTTGCGCAGATTGGGTTGGTAGGCGACCCAGGTTTCACCCGCGCCCACCTGGCATGGGATGTACCACATCTTGGTGGCGTGGTAGCGCTGCATTTCGTGGAAGATAGCGACACGCTTCTCGTCGTTGAGTTCGACCTGCTGGTCGGCCGTCAACTTCTTGAGCACGGGGTCGTTGACCTTGCCATGGTTGATGGGGTTGTCGGTGAAGAGGCGGATGGGATAGCTGCCAACATCGCCGAAGCCGGTCTCCAGTCCGAATGCCAGCCCTTTGAAGTTGCCGACGAATGTCTGCGTGATGTACTTGGAGGAGTAGTCCTGGACGTCGGTAACGGTCTTGACACCGACAGCGTTGATCATTGCAAGCGCGGCTTCGGCGGAGTCGTTGAAGTTCTTGCTGTAGCGGTTAGCGGTGTACTGGTAGGTAACTTCGAACGGTTTGTTGTCCGTGTAGCCCGCCGCGGAGAGAAGCTTCTTTGCCTCGGCCGGGTCGTACTTGAAGAACTTGGCGCCGTCTCCGGCCTTGCCCCCCTTGGGGTCGAGCCACCAACGGCCCCAGCCCGCGCCTATAAGGTTGTTCCACTCCTCCTTGACGGCGAGTCCGGACGCTTTGAGCTTCTTGGTGTCGTAGGCGAGATCCGTGAGGGCGTCGCGGTCCATGGCCATCGACATCGCCTGGCGGATACGCTCGTCCTTCACGTATGGAGCATTGGGGTCGTTGCCATCGAACCATAGCCAGTTCGAGCCCTGGTTGATGTACGAGGTGATCTGGACGTTTTTAACCGACTTCTGCACGGAACCAAGGTCGACGGCGTTGGGCGCTACCAGGTCCAGGTTGCCGCCGAGGAACTGGGCGAGGAAGTTCGCGTATTCCGGGATGATGTTGTTTTCCACGCGGTCCATCAACGGGAACCCCTTGACGAACCAGTCGGGATTCTTGTTCATGCGGTAGGCCACGTTGGGCGTGTAACTTTCGAAAATCCATGGACCGCTGCCGATCAAGGTCTTGGAGGGATCGAACTTGGAATCCGCTTCTGTCGGCATGATGTAGTAGAGGTTCGAGTCCGCAATGATATCGAGGAAGGCGGCGTTTGGCGCCTTGAGCGTGAACACCATGGTGGAGGTATCGGGGAATTCCACTTTATCGACGAAATTGACCTGGACAGCGGCCGTGTTCGCCTTGTCGGTCATCCGTTTCCAGGAATAGTCGAGATCCTGGGTCGTGACCTCGCGGCCGTTGACGGGCGCGACATTGTGGAACTTCACGCCGGGCCGCATTTTGATCGTCCACTTGAGTCCATCGGGAGACGATTCGGCGCTGACTGCGAGGTCACCCGTCGGCTTTACATCCCCACGGGGGATGCCTGCGCCGGTCTTGTATTTGAAGAGTCGGCTGTAGACGTAGTTCGCCATCGTCTTCGTGAGGAAGCTGAGGTTCTTGTAGGGGTCAATGGTCGGTGGGTCGCCCGTCGAGTACGTCTGGTACGTGCCCCCGCGCGTGGCGTTTGCGAACGGATCGACGGCCGTCGGCGAAGCGCCGGCGCCGGCAGTCGGCGTCGCGAGGCCGGAAAGACCGCCGCCGCCCTTGCCGTCATCGTCATCGCCACAGCCGACAAGTGCGAGACCCGCGGCGCCCGCGACACCGACACCTGTTCCGCTCAGCATGCGTCGCCTGCTCCAATACCGATCCCAATAGGTTGAGTTTGCCATGACGAATCCCCCTTTTGCTCTTGCCAAATGTACGACGGGCGTACATCCGCAGATTCTATGAGACAGGTCAATACGATCTATTGCTGCGACATGAACTATACGGGGCGCGTTTCGCCGGGGCTCAGGGTTGTGGCGGACGGGGCGATGGCGAAGTGATCGGCGATGGCGAAGGGGACGAGGCACCGGGGACTTTTGTCACGGTCGGCGTGGGCGGCAGAGGCGTTGGCGTGCGTGTTGGAGTTGGGGTGAGCGTTGGTTCGTTCGTTGGCGTGGCCGTGAGCACACGCGTCGGTTCGCGCGTTGCCGTCGGAGCGATTGGCGTCGGTGTGGGCGCGGGAGGGTCGCCCTCGTCGCGATTGGCTATGACAAGGGCGACCACCACGCCAACGCCGAGCGCAAGGAATCCGGCGAAGAGGAGCGCTAGCCAGGGCGTGAGGTTGGGAGAGTGACGCTGTAGCCCACGGGAACCGATGCGTGAGGTGTCGTTGCGGCCCCGCGCGGATGGGGGGCGGGGCGGGCGGCCGGGCGGCGCGAGGGCTGCCTGGGTGACGGCGCCGGCGCGCACGGGGACCCGGTGGAGGGCGGCCGCGAACGCGTGTCCTGTGGTAAAGCGGTCCCGCGGCGAGACAGCGAGGGCACGCGCGAGCACGGCTTCGAGTTCGACGGAAGCGCCCATGGCGAACGAACGAAGCGGTGGCGCGGGAGTTGCGAGTCGCTGCGTTGCCGTTGAAGCGGCGTTTGCGCCCGCGAACGGGAGGCGCCCGGCGACCATTTCGTAAAGCATCAACCCGAGCGAATAGATATCGGAGGCGGGCGAAGGCGCGCCCCCTTGGAGCACTTCGGGGGCGAGGTAGGCCACGGTACCCATGAATTCGCGCGCCTGCTGGGGCGTGAGCGTCCGCGAGACCGTCTCGGCGACACCGAAATCCGCGACTTTGGCGACGCCCTGGTCGTCGATCAAGATGTTTTCGGGCTTGATGTCGCAATGGATCACACCCTTGGCGTGGGCGTAGTTGAGCGCTTCGGCGACCTGGGATCCGTAACGGATAGCCTCCGCTTCCGTCAATCGAGCCTGGGACTCCAAGAGCTGGCGGATGGAGTAGCCGTGGACATATTCCATCACGAGGTAGTGGCGTCCTTCGTGCTTTCCGGCATCGAAGACGGCGACGATGCTTGCATGTTGGAGGCGGGCAACGACGCGAGCCTCGGATTCGAGCGCCGCGGCGAGTTCGCGATCGGACGAGAGGTCGCGAAGGAGCTTGACGGCGACCCAACGCCCGAGGCGCGTGTCTTCGGCGAGCCAGACTTCAGACATGCCGCCAGTGCCCAGCAGCCGTTCGAGCCGGTATCGTGAATCGACCAGATCGGAAGGGTTAACCAAACATGGTTCTCCGCCAGCTATGGCTCGGTATCGGTTCTCGGGCCCGCAACGTTGAACTCCTGTTGTTGGTGTTTGCGGGCGCATTCGTGGCTGTGGGCTGGCGGTCACTCCAGGCTGCCGGGATCGACATGGGCGACGCGTCCGGGCGCGTCATGCTCCAGTTTCTCACGAGCGTGGTGCTCGGGCACGTGGGGCTGCGCATCGTGGCGCCGCGCGCTTCCGGGGCGGTTTACGCAACCGTGACATTGTTGAGCGCGATCGGGCTCGTTTTCACAATTCGGTTGGCCGCTGACGGGGCGCAAGACCAGGCGAACTGGATAACGCTGGGGATGGCGGCGATGGTGACTGTTGCTGGATGTCACCGTTTGTTTCCGCGTTTGCAGCGGATGAAGTATTCGGCGGCGTTGCTGGCGGTCGTTGTGTTGGCGGCGACGGGCGTATTCGGGACGACGATCAACGGCGCCCGGCTCTGGGTCACGGTCGCCGGGAGGACGGTCCAAACCACCGAGATCATCAAGGCTGTGCTCGTAGTGTTCCTGGCGGGGTATCTCACGGACGTTGGCGCCGTGCTCGCGTCCAGCGGATTCAGGTTTGGTGGCCGGCGCTATTCGAACTGGCCGTATCTCATCCCCCTGGTTGTCACGTGGCTGGGAGCGATGGCAGCGCTCGCGCTGCTCAAGGACCTCGGGACGATCGCATTGTTGCTGATGCTTGCCATCGCTTCGCTTTATGTCGCGACCGGGCGGCTACGGTTCGTCGTGGGCGGCGGCGCGCTCCTGGCCGCGACAGCGGTGGCCGGGTACTTCGCCTTCAGCCACGTCGAGGACCGCATCGACACGTGGCGAGACCCGTATGCCAGCGCGGACAGCTCGGGCTACCAGACGGTGCAGAGCATCTATGCGATCCAGGCCGGCGGCATAACTGGGGAAGGCCTCGGGCTTGGCGAACCGACGGTGATCCCGGCCGTCACGACGGACTATGTATTCGCGGCGATCGCGGAGGAGTTGGGCCTCGCCGGCGCAGCGGGGGTCGTCTTGCTGTTCGGAGTGCTGGTTGTCGGTGGGCTACAGACGGCCCTGGCAACGCGGGACCCTTTCCTTCGATTGTTGGCTTGCTGTTCGGCGATGCTGCTTGGGATCCAGGCGGCCATAATCATTGCGGGGAACCTCCGGATCATCCCCACGACCGGCATCACGCTGCCGTTCGTCAGCTACGGCGGGAGCAGCCTCGTCATCAACTTCGCGCTGATTGGCTTGATCCTGGGGGTGAGCGAGGAGAGCGGCGACTGAGTTCTGAGATCCTCGGTTCTGAGGGGTACCGCCAAAACGGGGTGATCGTAAGACGGCGCCCATTCGTCGCCCGGCACTTCGGCCCTCACCCCCGACCCCTCTCCCGACTCGCTACGCTCGCGGGCGAGGGGAGCACAAGGAGTTCGAAGGAAACGCCACCGAGGGTGATCTGCTGGCCATTGCCCACGGTCGTGCCTTTGGCGCCGACGGATTGGCCGTCGATAAAGGTACCGTTTGTGCTGTTTAGGTCGCGCAGGAGCCATTCCAGCGGACCCCGAACAAGCGTTGCGTGGCGACCGGAGACCGAGGCGTCGGCGATGACGATGGAGTTGGACGAGTCCCGGCCGAGGGTCATGGTCGGTCCGAGATCAAATGCCGTTCCGACAGCGAAGGCAGTTTGACCGGGGTCGAGAACGACGAGGCGAGTAAGGCCACGGCGGACGCGAGGGGCAACGCGCGCCTGTGGTCGCAGGCTGCCGCGAAGGACCAACGAGACCGCGAGGACGAATGCGAAAACGATGGCCAGCAACGCCATTCGAAGCAGGAGCAGTTCGTTGGGCGAACTCATGGCGTGGCCCCGATCGAGACGATGACGTCACCTATGAGGACCACAGTTCCTGGAGTCAGGTGGATGTCTTGCCGGCGTTGTCCATCCACGACGAGGCCGTTGCGGCTCTCCATGTCATGGATGACCAGGGTCCCTGCGGGGTCTCGGGTTATTTCCGCGTGGTGCTTGGAAACAGCCATGCTGGCAAGAACGAGGTCGTTGTCGGCGGCGCGCCCAATCGTGAACGGCACGTGCGTGAGTTCGATGGGTTCCCCATCAACAAGCAAGCGGACACCTTGGAGACGCTGGATCGCACGGGTCGCACCGGCTGGAGGGGCAGGGTCACGGTGCCGCGTGTCCCTGAAGCTGAGGTCGATCGCGGGCGACCCTTCGGCAGCACTCCCGGAACGGACCATGGTGATGCGCAGTTCGCCGATTCGACGTGCGCCGCGTCGCCGCTCCGCTTCGAGGAGCGCGCCTGCGATCTCCTGGCGCAGGTCATCCATCGCCGGTGCGAAGCGTTCGTAGTCAAAGGGGTGGAGGCTAATTCGCACGAGGTTGGGGGCAAGGCCGTCTCGAATCGCGGATTCAAAGGCCGCCTGGGCGCGCTGGATCACCTGGAGGGGGTGGAGCTGCCCACCGAGGCGGCGGGCGGCACCCTCGAAGGCTCGCTCCAGGGCAGAGGGTCGTTCGTCGCTCATCGGGCGAGGGCCGCGCGCATGACCTGACCGGCGATAGGCGAGGCGACGACTCCTCCCTGCCCGCCATCTTCGACGACGACGGCGACGGCGACCGTGGGGTTCTCCGCGGGAGCGAAGGCGATGAACCAGGCGTGCGATGTGCCGCGACCCGATTCCGCGGTTCCTGTTTTGCCGCCGATCTTGACGCCCGCGATAGGGACGCCGTTCGCCTGGTTGTTGTCGACAACGGAGACCATGAAGTCGCGCATGGTGCGGGCCGTTTCGGCGGAGATGACGCGTTTCGATTCGCCCGTGGCCAGCTTAGCGCGGACGGAACTACCTGACGTGGCGCGCAGGCCAAGGTGGAGCGGCGCGAGGACGCCTCCGTTGGCAATCGTGGCCGCGACGGCGGCCATCTGGAGGGGCGTCGCGAGCAGTTCGCCCTGGCCGAAAGCCGTGCTCGCGAGGAGGGCTGTCGTTTCCTTCGAACCGGCAGCGTGGATCTGGGTCGGCGCAGTGTCGAGGGTGAAATCGAGCGAACTGCCGAAGCCAAAGCGTCGAGCTGTGGTAGTCAGGCGGTCCCAGCCGAGCTTCGAACCGACCTGGGCGAAAATGGCGTTCACGGAAAACGTGAAGGCGTTCCTAAAGGGATAGGTGCCCGTGCCCTGGGGGACGTTGTTGCAAGAGACGGGGAAACCATCGAAGACGAGCTCGCCGGGACAGGTCACGGAGGTTTCAGGCTTAATGACACCATGTTCCAGGGCGGCGGCGGCGGTCACCGTCTTGAAGGTGGAGCCGGGCGGGAAGAGGCCCTGCGTGGCGCGATTCAGGAGCGGAGAAGATGCGTCACGGACGAGCGCATCAGAGAGCGCGCCGGGGTCGTAGGTCGGGACACTGACCATCGCGAGGATTTCGCCGTTGCGCGGATCGATGGCGATGACGGCGCCCTTGCGCGCGCCCAGTGCCTGGGCGGCAGCGCGTTGAACCTTGGGGTCGAGCGTCAGACGGACATCGAGACCTTTTTGCGAGGAACGGCGGAACTCGGCGTTGAGCGCGCCCTGCCAAGAGTCATCGGAAACACCGGAGAGGAGGTCGTTGAAGGCGAGCTCGACGCCCTGGCTGCCAAAACGGGGGTCGAGATAGCCCACGGCGTGTGCGACGGAGGCGTCCGTGTAGTGGCGGGTGCCGTCGGGGAGGGAGACGGCCAGCTCGTTGCCTTCGCGGTCAAGGATGCGGCCACGGGAGGGGTTTTCGTAGGCGCGCAAGACGCGTGGGTTGCGGTCGTCCTGGGCGAGATCCGTGC
>DAOTTM010000128.1:0-5957 GCA_034437915.1 Dehalococcoidia bacterium
GATGTCCGCGTGCGCCGAGCGGATCGCACTCCGGTCGATGTGGAGATGCGACGCCGAGATCTCCCCCACGCCATCCCGCGCCTGTCCCGCAACCGTCGAACCGTTCCTGCCCGCCATCCCCTCACCCTAGCCCTCCGCCCCAACAGGCGCAAACTTCGGTAGTGGGTCAATTCGTTTCTCTGTGAATCTGTGCGGACTCGGCATCCTCAAACAACCCGACGATGCATCGATACCCCAGACGTGATCCTCAATACCGATCGCCATGCGAAGTTACACTACTGCCAGCACAGCGCCACGGCGCACGCCGGGTTCTTGGCCTTCTGAACCCGTTCGTCAGCGGGTGAAGCGCCGTGAAGACATAGGAACGCCAGATTGTTCCGTTCAACGTGAGACTTGCTGATGTATTTGGACCGCTCGCCAACAAACAACTATTTCAAACGCCGAAGTCGGGGCCCTGCGAGGTAGGTTGTCCGGAACTCCTCTGTCCGCAGACCCAATAAATGCGCCAGTTCGCTCTCCGAGTAGGAGAGTTGAGAGAGGTGAAAATCCACCAGCGCTGAAAGAGCCTTGGGAGGTTCACGGGGCGGATCCAAGTCAGATGGCTCGCGAAGGCGGTAGCCCGCCTTCGACCATTGCATGAACATGTGGCTCCGTTGGCGGGCGCTGATAACGTCGAGATGATAGGCGCGCTGGATAAGCGCCTGAATCGACACCTTCCAGTACTGTTTGAGGCGGGCTAACGTCTCGAATCTCGCATTGCCGAGCTGCGACTTGATGACGTTCGCTGGCATGAGGAACTCTTCGGCGAACTGGTCAGCCTCTTGCTCCATGTCTTCCGCGGGCATTTCCCCGGTGTGCATGACGAGATGCGCCAGTTCGTGCGCCACGGTCCAACGCCAGCGATCGGGAGGGAGGTTCCCGCTCATGAAAAACAGGGGAGGCAGGTTTGGTCGCTTCCATCGTGAAAAGCCGTCAATGTGGCGAGTCTCAAAGTCGCATTCCGCGATGATCCCGCCAGCGTTCTCCACAGCTTCTGTCATGCTGAACACAGGCCCGATCGGCAGCTCCCAATGTGCCCTCACTGTTCTTGCGATGCGTGCGGGATCGCCGAATTCGCTACGGGGAAAGTGCGGGAAGTTCTCAGGCGAGTCTTGGGCCGATGCCATGAGCCGTTGGACGTGCAACCGGCGAATTGTGGCTGTCGCGTACGCCTTGCTGAGGACGTTGGTGCCGGCAGCCTTCCTGCGCCGCTCATGGAAGAACTCCACCGTGCTGGGTCCGTCGAGGGCGTCACGCAGGTAGAAGAACGGCGGTGGATATCCGAGCGCCGTCGCAAGGCCCTCCACCGTGGACTCGTCTGGGACGAGGCCACCGCCCTCTATCTTCGAAATAGTGCCCTGCGCCATGTCCATCTCATTGGCCAGTGCTGCCTGAGTCAGGCCCCGCGACATTCGCGCCAGAGTAACCATCTGCGGATTGATTCCCACGGTTCGCTCAGCAGGCATGTCTAAGCAAGCCGCGAACTATAGTCTTCGTAGAAGTATCCGTCGCTCGCGGAAGGCTGGGCAACCTGGAACAGCCCGACTTGGAATCCGTAGGTCGTCAGGTCGATCGGATCCCCCAGGACCTGCCAGACCCATGCGTTGAACGCTTCTTTCTTCCCTGTCGGTAGCGCAAAGAACACGTCGCTTAATCGCATCCCTGTAATGTCGAGGCGATACCCGAGATGTAGCCGGTCGAACAGGGGAAATCCTTCGATCTGTTGTTGCTGGACAAAATCCACGGCCTGCGGTGTGGGATAGTTACTTGAGGCAAGGTTGCGGTCGAGCTGTTTGATGCGAGTAAGCAGCCGATCATCGAACGCGATGAACTTTTGGTTGCGATACTCGCCGTCATGAACGCCAGAGTCGGAGGAGAGGCGCTCGCATGCCTCGAAGTGCGCCCTGTTTTGGATCGCGCGGGCACGGGTGGTCGAATCGTAGGCGGGATGCGCCATCCGATTCCAAGCGTCCAGCGCAATTTGGAGCGGGCCGACCACGTTTACGACCCGCTCGGCGTTGAGAACATCCCTAGCTTCCATCAGAGTGATCATGGAGAGCACCGTAGCGGCTCCTCATGTAAAACGCAAGGGAAATTATTCCCAAATTATTCCAAACGTCCTGAGCGCTTAGCCGCAATCTTCTTGTCGCCCGGTGCTCCCCTCTGGCGTTAGCTTCTCAGCCCTAGCCTTGAGTCCTCCTTTGCGTCCCGGCGCCACGGCGCGGGTTCGCGCATGTCTGGCGGTGCCTGAGGCTGGATCGCTGCCCCCGCGCCTTATGCCTTCCGCTCCAACAGCTTGAGCAGCACGTCGTAGGTCGCGTAGGCGTCGGCGAGGGCGCCGTGTTCGCCGAGGCGGCCGATGCCCAGGCGGTCGGCGACGTGGCCGAGGTTGAAGCGATCGACGTCGCCCGTCCCGCTGAGCACGCTGCGGGCGATCGTTTGTACGTCCAGCGCGACCGGCGCGAAGGGCCAGGGCCGCCCGAGGCGCTTGAGCGATTCGACGATGAAGGCCATGTCCTGGCCGATTCCCCAGCCCGTCAGGATCGCGTCGCGGCCGAGCTCCGCCATGCGGTCCATGGCTGCGTCGAGTTCAATCGCCGCCTTCCACGCCTTGGGAGAATACCCCACGACCTTGAGCGCCCCCAGTTCGCCGTTGCCGATGTGCTTCGGGCGTACGCGCGCGCCCCACGATTCGCGCTCCGGCAGCCCCTCGGACAACGCCGCGAGGACGCCGCCGATGTCGAGCACCTCGTGTGTCTGGGCGTTCGAGCCGCTCATCTCGAGGTCTATGACAAACAGCGAAATGTGCCCGTCGAGTGCCTCCGCAACCTCGGGAGTGAGCTTTCCTTCCGGCGAGAGCTTCCGCACCGCGGGCATCAGGGTCTGTAGCAATGCGTCCAAGGCGAACTCCCGGTGAGAGGCGCCGCATCTCTCGCGACCCGAGAGCCACGGTCAGGGTCATGATAGCGCGTGCCGTCATCTGTTCCCGTCCTTTGGTACGATGTCTGTGTCGCGCCCTGTCTGGCGCAGGAGTCTACGTCGTATGGCCAACCCGTCCGCTGAATCCGAACGTTTCTTTCGCGACCGCTATGGCATCGATGCCGCCGCCATGTCGTCCTTGCTCTCAGTCGCCCTTTCTCACGGTGGCGATTTCGCCGAGCTCTTTTTCGAACACCGGGTCAACAATGGCATCGTCTGGGAGGAGCAGCGCGTTAAGTCGGCCTCGCGGAACGTCGCCCAGGGCGTCGGCATCCGCGTCGTGCGCGGCGACGCCATCGGCTACGCCTACACCGAGGCGCTCGACCTCGACGCCATGCGCCGCGCCGCCGAGGTCGCCGGGCGTATCAGCACGGACGGCGAACGCCCCACGCCGATCGATTCCACCCCCCGCCATTACGCCGCCAGCTTCTACGAATCCGCCGATTCCCTCTCGGAACGTCCCGCGGCGGAGAAGGTCGCGCTCCTTCAGCGCGCGGACCGCGCCGGGCGCGACTACGACCCCAGCGTGGCGCGCGTCGATGCGAGCATCGGCGACGAACTCAAGCACATCCTCGTCGCCCGCAGCGACGGCCGCGTCACGGGTGATATCCAGCCCCTCATCCGCATGAACGTGTCCGTGCTGTCACAGCGCGGCGAAAGTCGGCAGGTCGCGCGCACGGGCGGCGGAGGACGCCTCGGCATCGAGTTCTTCGACCAGGTCACGCCCGAAACTACGGCGCGCGAGGCTGCGCGCATGGCCGTCCTCCAGCAAGACGCGGACGAGGCGCCGGCCGGTTCGTTACCAGTCGTCCTCGCCGCTGGCGATAGCGGCATCCTTCTGCACGAGGCGATTGGGCACGGTCTGGAGGCGGACTTTAACCGCAAAGGCACGAGCAACTACAGCGGCCGCGTGGGCCAGGTCGTCGCCAGTCCGCTCGTCACGGTGATCGATGACGGCACAATCGCCCGTTCTCGTGGCTCTATCCACATCGATGACGAGGGCAACGAAGCGTCTCGCAACACGCT
Source organism: Dehalococcoidia bacterium (assembly GCA_034437915.1). Taxonomy (GTDB): domain Bacteria; phylum Chloroflexota; class Dehalococcoidia; order Tepidiformales; family Tepidiformaceae; genus JACRBT01. Next base: position 4,045 of record DAOTTM010000128.1, read on the forward strand.
CATCGAGAACGGCGTCCTGCGCGGCTATCTCCAGGACGAAATGAGCGCTCGCCATTTCCAGGTCACTCCAACCGGTTCTGGGCGCCGCCAATCGTTCAAGGACTACATCATGCCGCGCATGACCAACACGCTCATGCTAGCGGGACAGGATAACCCGGAGGATATCGTGCGCTCAGTTGATCGCGGCATCTACTGCGTCAATTTCTCCGGGGGTCAGGTCAACATATCGAACGGTGACTTCGTCTTCTCCGTCACCGAGGCGTACATGATCGAGAATGGACACATCACGCGGCCGATCCGCAACGTCAACCTCATCGGCAACGGCCCCGATGTGCTTTCGAAGGTCTCCATGGTCGGCAGCGATTATCAGCTCTCCGATGGGCGCTGGATGTGCGGCAAGGACGGGCAATCGGTGCCCGTCGGAGTGGGCATTCCCACCGTCCTCATCTCTTCGATGACCGTCGGGGGGACGCGTCTTGGCCGCTGAACCGACGCCGATCGAAGTCGCACAGCGCATGGTGGAACTCGCGCGGAAGGCTGGCGCGGAGCAGTGCGACGCGTTCGTGCGCGTCTACGATGAGTCGAACGTCTCCGTTCGCATGGGCGAAGTGGAACGGTTGATCGAGGCTGGTTCGCACGCCATCGGCCTGCGCGTTATCAATGGTGGGCGTACGGCCACCTGTTCGACGTCCGATTTTCGCGACGATTCGTTGCGGGAACTCGCCCGCCAGGCAGTCGAACTCGCGAACATCTCGGAGCCGGACGAGTACGCCGGGTTGCCGGATCCGTCGCTCTTTTCGCGCGCCACCGCAGACGGTCTGCAGCTCTTCGACGAGCGCCTGGCCTCCCTCTCGGTCGAAGAAAAGAAGGCGATGGTGCTCTCCTGTGAGCGCGCCGCCTTCGCCGCCGATAGCCGCATCAACAACTCCGATGGCGCCTCGTTTTCGTCGCATTCTGGCCACGTGGCGCTCGCCAATTCGCTGGGGTTCGCGGGCGACTACGCGACGACAGGTGTTTCCATCGCTGTCGAAGTGATGGCCGACGACGCCGACGGCAAGAAGCGCAACGCCAGCTGGTTCTCGTCCGAACGCATGCTCCATCGCCTGCTCGATCCAATGGAGATAGGGCGTATCGCCGCCCAGCGCGCCATCGCCCAACTCGGCGCGCGCAAGGTCGAGTCGAAGAGCGTCCCCGTGGTATTCGAGCCGCTCATGGCAGCCCGTCTCGCGGGCACCGTCGCCGGTTGCGCCACGGGCTCCGGCCTCTACCGCGGCGCGACCTTCCTCGCCTCCCGCAAGGGCGAACGCATCGGCTCGGAATTGGTGACCATCACGGACAACCCGCTCGACCCGGGACGCGCCGGCAGCCGCCCGTTCGATGGCGAAGGAGTCGGCGTCGGACTCCAGCGCATTTTTAATGCAGGGGTATTCAACGCCTTCCTCTTTGATGTGTACACGGGACGCGCGACTTCGAACGCGACCACCGGCAGCGCGCACCGCAGCGTCGAGTCGGCTCCCTCGCCGGGACCGTCAAACCTCACATGGCAGCCCGGTACGTCGTCTCCCGAGGAGATCATCGCGGGCGTCCAGGATGGCCTGTACGTCACGGACCTGCTGGGCTTCGGCTTCAACCCCTCGACGGGCGACTTCTCGCGCGGCGCCGCGGGGTTCTGGATAAGCAACGGCGAAATCGCCTTCCCCGTCACGGAGGTCAACATCTCCGGGCGCATGGACACGATGCTCGCCTCGGTCGACGCCGTGGGCAACGACGTCACCTGGTTCGGCGCCTCCGCCGCGCCCACGGTCCGCCTCTCCCAGATGATGGTCTCTGGTCTGTGAAGTTCTGAGTTCTGTCTCTTGCTCCCCTCTCCCGCGAGTCGGCGAGTCGGGAGAGGGGTTGGGGGTGAGGGCTGG
>DAOTTM010000129.1:0-14412 GCA_034437915.1 Dehalococcoidia bacterium
CCGCCTGCGGTCAGGGATTGCGGCGAAAGGGGAACAGCAGGCTGCGGCGGATCAACGAGCGTGAGCGTGGCCGGACTTTCCGCTGATGGGGGAGGAGAAACGGAAACCGGTGGTGCGCCATCACGGACACTTGCCGTCTCCGGTGGCTGGGCGACGGGCGGGGCTTCCGGGGACGAAATGCCCTCTTCGGGCGGCTGCGTGGCGGGGGTCGCAGCGAGTCGCTGAAGGGCGGCAGGGACTTCCGGGGGCAGTCCCGGGTCAGGCGTCTGTGCGGTGGGGTCCGCGAGCCGCTGAAGGGCGGCAGGGACTTCCGTGGCCGACTGTCCCTCCTCGGGCGTCTGCGCGGTGGGGGGGTCCGCGAGTCGCTGAAGGGCTGCCACGGCATCGGCCTGGGTAGGCGAGATGGGTGGTGGAGGGATGTCCGCGGATGGCAGAAACACTGGCTGGGGCGGAGTTGGAGATACGGGAGCGGGCGTGACGGATCGGGACTCCGTGGACGACTGGGCTGGCAGCGCCCGTGTCTGATCGTCCGCGGATCGCTGTACGGACTCGGACGGCCCGGCTGCGGGCGGCGGCGGACTCCGTTGGAACATGGGCGGAGGTGGCTGAGGCGGTTGCGGCTGAACCACGGGCGTTATTGGTCCACGCTGGGCAACCGGTGGCGCGACAGATGTGCGCCTTGGAGCTGCCAAAGCTGGGATGCCTGGGCGCGGGGTGGTGGTGGGCGACGTGCTATCAACGCTGCGGGACGCTGGAGGACGGTTTCCGCGCGGGGCCTCCGGGGCGTGTCCTCCCGCGCCCGGCCGCTGGGAGAAGAGCGAACTGATCGGCGCTATCGGCGTGTCGGCGGCGGCCGTGCCGAGTGAGGGGGTCGATGAATCGTCCCCGGAGAAGCTCATCTGCGTGGAGAGCGAGGAGATGAAGCTGTCGGATTCGAAGGAATGGATGCGCGTGGGCTCGCGGCCGATGCTTGCTGGGGTCGTCATGCGATCGAAGGAGCTGTCGTTCGTCGAAGCGAGGGTATCGCTGCCGGCGCTTTCGCCGAGCACTGGTGAGCGGCCGAGGGCAGCGACTCGCGACGTTATATCCGAGATGAGATCTTGATCCACGGGGACGTTGGTGGACGACGGGAGAGTTGCCGACCGTGGGGCGGGCGGTGCAATGGGAAGCGGCGGCGGGGACTCCGGCGATGGTTCAGCCGTCCGGGCGGCAGGTTCGGGGGAAGCCTCCTCCGCGACTGGGGGGCTGACCTCCGCCGGCTCGGCGGTTGGTTCAGCTTCACGGGGCGCCGAGGATGGCTGCCCGGAACCTCCGCCAAACGGCCAGCGAATTCCAAACGGCATCTTCGCGCCTTACCCGGCGACCGTTGCGATGGTATCGAAGGCGAACTCTAGTGTTTCGATGGCGACGTTGTTGCTCGACGGGTCCAGCGTGGGACCTACCCATTTTACGGGAATGGCGCCGATCAGGTTCCAGCGATTGGCCTCGGCGTGCAGGCTGTCGTAGATGACGATGGAGACGTTCTTGCGCTCGCTCAAGGCGAAGCCCTTGGCCAAGAGTCGTTGGTACCACTTGATCAGTTCGCGCGACCCCGTGACGCCGTGCTTGAACGTGATGTTCCCGTACGTCGTCCGCACCGGCAGCTTAATGGTGCCGGTATTCACGCCACCTTCTTTCACTTCGAAAGTCTCGGTCGTGGCCTGGAGTCCGCTGCATTCCGTGAAGTAGGCCTCCTGAATCCCGCTGACTTCGATAGCAAAGCGGAAGCCCAGGAGGGGATCGAGTGCGCGTCCGGGGTTCGGCATAGGTTCACCTCTGGGCCGATTCGTTCAGGCGGCGGTTGATGCTGGCCACTTCATCCACCCAGCGGCGCCTCTCCGCGTGGTCGAGTTCGAGGAGCGAATCGGGCGGCCAGTGGAAATGGTACGCAAGATAGGCTACCTCCTCATAGAGGCGGTTGAGAGGGTAGCCTGCTATCCCCCCAGGCTCGAAAGGTCTACCTCCACAGTAGCAGAGCATTCGGGGCAGGTGGCGGTCACGATCGTGGTGCCCTGTTCGTTTATCTGGCGGTAGAAGCGCTGGAGGAAGGCGAGGTCCGCCGTGAAGAGCTTCTCCATCTGGAATGTGCTCACCTCGGTGATGTCGCCGAGGCGGGTGATGACGCGGGAGAGCAGGAGGAGGACGAGATAGGCCTGGTTGCCGCGCACGCGCGGGTCGCGCAGTGGCAGGATTTCGTCCATGGCGTTGGCGAGGCGCATTGTGCCGGTCTTGTGAAGGGCGCCCTCCGTGTCCACATAGCCAAGTGGGAGCGTGAATTCAAACTCAGTTTGCAGTTCTGCCATGAAGAGGTACCTCTGAAAGGCCAACAGGACGGAGAAGCGCGAAAGGGCCTTCTCCGTCCTGTTCGGGGATTCTGTGCGTGGGCGAAGTCCGGGTTACTTCGCGCGGCTGATGTACTCGTGAACGATCGTGAGTTCTTCGAGTGAGATATCGTTGCCATCAGCCTTCGGTTGAGGTCCGGAGACTTTGGAAGGCCATCCGTTGACGAAGTTCCAGCGCGCGACCTCTTTCAGAGACGTGTCGAACATGACGATGGAGCCGTTCTTACGGGCCTGGCCCACCTGGCCATCTTCAACCTGTTTTCGCCAGTCCCAGATCTGCATGTCGCTGGTGACACCGCGCTTGAGCGTGATGTCGCCCCACTTCAGGCGGCCAGGGATTTTGAAGACGACCTGGACGCCCTCCTTGTTGACGACTTTCTGTTCGGTCACTTCGTTTTCGGAACCTATTCCCGAACACTCGGAGAAGTAACCAGCGACGGAACCCGAGATGTCCAGCATAAAACTAAAACCAAGTAGCGGGTCTTCGCGGGCGGTATCAACAGTGTTTGCCATGACGTGTACCTTTCTTTACGGGTGGCGTGGACTAGGACTCAGGCGAGTACTGGCCGATGCGGAAGATGACGAATTCGGCGGGTTTCACCGGGGCGATGCCGATATCGACGAAGAGGCGTCCAAGGTCGCGTTGCTCGACGGGGTTGTTCTCCGCGTCGCATTTCACGAAGAAGGCCTGGTCGGGACTCGAGCCGAAGAGAGCGCCGCTGGCCCAGACGGTCTTCAGATAGGCGTTAACGTCGCGCTTCACGCGCTCCCAGAGGTCCATTGAGTTGGGTTCGAATACGACCCACTGCGTCCCGCGCTGGATGGACTTCTCGACGAAGTTGAAGAGGCGGCGGACGTTGAGGTAGCGCCACGAGCCATCGCTCGAGAGCGTGCGCGCACCCCACATACGGATGCCGCGGCCGGGGAAGACGCGAGCACAGTTGATGCCGTTCGGGTTGAGGACGCCTTGTTCGGAATCCGTGAGGATGGTTTCGAGGCCGAGGACGCCGCGCATCACTTCGTTGGCGGGGGCCTTGTGCACGCCACGCTCGCCGTCGCTGCGCGCCCAGACGCCGGCCATGTGGCCGGAGGGCGGCATGAACAGCGTCGTCTTGGTGGCGCCCGGCGTCGGGTCCGCGACCTGGATCCAGGGGTAGTACATGGCGGCGTACTTGCTGTCGTAGCCAGCGATGTTCATGCGCCAGTCGTTGACCTGCTGGGCGTTGAGGCTGGGCGGAGTGTCGATGATGGCAACGCGGTCCCCCATGCGTTCGCAGTGGGCGATCATGGCGAGCTGGATGGCCTTGACGCCGTCCATATCGAGCGCACCGGCAGCATAGGCCGCCATCACGTCTGGGGCGCAAACCATTGTCACTTCATCGACGGCTTCGAGGCCGCCGAGGCCCGTGCGGTCGGAGACATCTCCGGAGTAGGCGTCCGGGGTGACCGGGACCATTGCGGCGGAACCGATCTGAACCGCGAGGGGATACGTGCCGACGGCGGGCATGGCCTCAGCCACGGAGGCGCCAGCGATTGCAACCTGCTCAAGAGTGACAAGCTTGGAGTCCCGGTTCACGACTGCGACGGCGCTCTTCGCCCCGCGGCCCATGCTGAGGCCGTCATGCGTCTCGACGATATCCCCACGGCGGACGGTGACATTGAAACTGTCATCGGGACCATCAGCGATTTCGAGGCGGATATCGCCAGTGCCGGGGGCGCCAGCCTTTTCGGTGGCCTTGAGGGTGGCCGGGCCACCGGATGCGCGTGCCGCGAGCATGCCGACGGCGGGAGGCGCCGCGACTTCTTCGGCATCACCGTTGACGCGGACAACGAAGCACAGGGTGCCGCCGTTGTTGAAATACCCATATACGGCGTGCGATAGATACGCGCCGGGGATGTAGCCACCGAAGACATCGGTGTACTGCGTCCAGTTCGCGATCATCGTCGCCTGGCCGACCGGCCCCTGTGCGGCGACGCCGACAAAGGCACAGACGGCTGTGCCGACCCCTTCGATTGGTTTGGTGCCTCTGTCGACTTCTTCGACATAAACACCAGGCGTGAGATACGTAGTTGCCACGGTCACTCTCCTTCCGCTACCCCAGACTTCTGAGCGGAAATACTAGCAAGGATCTGGTGCCGCCGAAAGGGGCGCGCACGGTCTTTTGGGGTGACTTGCGGGGCAATGTGGAGCGAGTTGGCATAACCGACGAAAAGTGTGGCGAACTACATTTCTATGTCGTAGGAGGCAGAAGGGACGGCGATACGGCGGCGTCTTTCGGCGCCCTCTGGGGGCGTTGCGACGAGATCGTATTCGCCGGGGATAACGGGCCGGAACGTGAAGCGACCGTCGGACAACGTAGTGACTTCGAAGGTGGTCCCTTCGAGCTTCACAGTCACCCCGTGGACGCCACCCGCCGGTTCACCCGAACGTTGTATCGTCCCCGCAACCTGCAGCGACACTTCGCGCCAGGGCTGGTCGATTGCGCCGATGGCAAATTCGACCGTGCGCACGATAGGGCCTTCGATTGGGGCGAAGGCATCCAACGGCGCCGTGATAACCCACGTGAGCGACGCGTGGAGTTCATTGTCCATGACGCCCCAGAGGTCGGCCGGCTTCACCAGGAAGTCGGGCGGCATGACCCGCGTCGGCAGGTTGTACTCGGAGTTCGCCAGATCGCCTTTGAGATGTTCCACGGGCAGAACAGCGGTGCGGAACATGCTGGCGAGGGCGCGCGCGAGGATACGATGTTCGTCCGCCGCTTCTTTCGCCCAGGCCGTTGCGATATAGGTGAGGTCGATGCGCCGCGGCGGCTGCTGCCGTGTCGCGGACTGGCTATTGAGGTATTTCACCATCGCCTGGTTGTCGCGTAGTTCCGCTCGTTCCCGGATGTCGGCCAGGAACAAGTTCAATGTCGGCTTGGAGAGTCGGCTGGACCACTCTCGCGTGGGCCGGTCGAAGGCGATATCTATCTCCGCGCCAACAATGGGGATATTCGCCATGAGGGCAGCGCGGAGAGATTCATCGACATCGTTAAACATGGCGGCGCGCCCTCACCCCTCGACACCCTCTCCCGGCTTCGCGGGCGAGGGGGAGTGAGATGTCAGGATTCAATTTCGACCTGGCGTTGCGGGGAGTTGACGACCTGGTCCGCGACTTTGTCTGCTTCCTGTTCGTATTGGTCGCCGGCGGGGCGAACGGACATGGCGCCGCCGCCGCTCATGGAACGCTGTTGGACGACGTGGGTCAGTTCATGCGCAAGGAGGCTCTGGTCGCCGGGGTTTGTGTCGCCCCGGAGGAAGACATCGCTCCCCGTGGTAAAGGCTTTGGAGGTGACACTGCGGGCGAGCGCGTCGGACTCGTTGTCGTGATGGACGCGGACATCGGCGAAGCTCGTGTTGAACGCGCCCTCCATTCGGTCGCGCACGGAACCATCGAGGGAGGCGCCGCCACCGCGCTTGGATTCGATTGCGCTGCTGATATCCGCGCCGACGGCCCCACCTTCGAGCCCGACCTGGGGTGATGCCGTGTCGTGTTTACCCTGGAGCGGTTCTTCTTCCTCGACACGTTGGAGGGAGGGGTCATGCTTGCCCTGGAGTGGCTCCTCTTCGCCCTCGCGCTGAAGTGACGCATCGTGCTTGGCCTGCATCTCGTCCTCTTCGCCCTCGCGCTGGAGCGACGCATCGTGCTTGGCCTGCATCTCGTCCTCTTCGCCGACGCGCTGGAGAGCGGGATCGTGGAGGGCCTGGAGCATGCGCGTCACCGCGGCGTTGCCTATGGAGCGCTGAAGGGCCAGCAGGGGATGAGCCGCCGCTGTAGCAGACGACGTCTCAGCCGCGGGTTTGCGGGCAGACGAGGTGTCGTGGTTCAGAAGATGCGGGAACCGTTGGGTGCTCATGCTTCGCCTCCGAATGGTTCATCATACCGTGGAATCGTCGGCACTTTCATCACCTCCGCGAGATTTTGTTTCAAGCAGCCCGCGATATGGACCGAAATCCGCGTCAGTGACCATTTTGCCGAGCTTTTGATACTCACGGCGCACCGCGCGGATGAAATGGCTCATGCGCACATCGCTGCGGTCGTCCGCAGCGAGGAAGGCGGCAGCGAGGCAGATGTTGCGGATATTGCCGCCGGCGAAGCGGAACTGGCGGGCGAGGAAGACGAAATCCACGTCCGAGCCGAGGGGCATTTCCGGAGGCACGGTCGAGCGCCAGATGCGCAGACGTTGGGTTTCATCGGGCATTTCGAAATCGATAACAAAGTGCATACGGCGAAGGAAGGCGTCATCGAGGTTCATCTTCAGGTTGGAAGCGAGAATGACGGCGCCGGAATACTCCTCCATCTTCTGGAGCAGGTAAGCGGTCTCGATGTTCGCATAACGGTCGTGTGCGTCCTTTACTTCGGAGCGCTTGCCAAAGAGGGCGTCGGCTTCATCGAAGAAGAGGATGGCGTTAGAGGATTCCGCCTCGTTGAAGATCGTCTTGAGGTTCTTCTCGGTCTCGCCGATGTATTTCGAAACCACGGTCGAGAGGTCGATCTTGTAGAGGTCGAGGCTCAGGGTCGCGGCGATGACATCCGATGCCATCGTTTTGCCGGTACCGGAATTGCCCGCGAACAAGGCCATCAAACCTTTGCCCATCGCCAGCTTCTTGTCGAAGCCCCAGAGGTCGTACACCTGGTGGCGGTGTTCGACGAAGGCGCACATCTCGCGCAGCTGCTCCTTCGTGTCGTCGGGCAAAACGATATCGTCCCAGGCGTAGTGTGGAATGATTTTGCGAGCGAGGTCGTTGAGGATGGGCGTGGACCGAATCCGAGCGGCTGCGTAGAGGTCGCTGATCGAGAGCATGGGCGTGCGCGGGTCGCGCCAACGGGACATCCCGCGCGCGGAGACGACGGCATCGCGCACACCTTCGACGGGCAGCCGGAACTTTCCGGCGAGCGATTCGAGATCGGCGGGCGCAAGCGCGGCATCGTCGGCGAGGTGGGCTCGCCAGAGGTCAAGCCGCGCGTCGTAGTCCGGCTCTTGCAGCTGGATGTTGAGCGCCGGCGCTTGGGGGTTCCCATTGGACCCGAACAACCCCAGGCGGGTCGGCAATCCCGCCCCCACGCGCTGGCGAAAGCGCGATGCATCCGCCGTGGAAAGGGCGTCGAGATCGTCGAGGAACGCCGCCGCCCCCTGGAAGGCAGCTTCCCGAAGGGCACGCGTCAGCATGGCATCGAGTCCCATGTTCGCCCCGGCCGCCGCGTCTATCCGCAAGAGGGTCAGGCCGGAGGCAGCGGCCATGCGTGCCGCGACCGCTAGCCGTTGGGCCGGGTCGGCGCCACATAACCCCACGAACGGTGGTTCGAGGTCGATGGGTGGCAGCGCGCAAAGGGCTTCAATCTGCTCACCCAGCGCAACCGGGAGCGCCGGCGGGGGGAGTCTGCCCGGCGCGGCGTACAGCGTCGTGCAGGCAAGCAGCTCCGCGTCGAGGCCCGCCCCACCGAGCAAAAACGCCGCCACGCGCGGGTCCAACGAAAACGATCGTGCGATCAACGGAGTCGTCGCCTGGCCCGGATCATCGTGGAGCGAGATCACGAGGTGTTTGAGCAGGGGCGCGTCGGGATGGAAAGCATTGCGACAATCCCCGCGCGGGCCACCGGGAGAGAGCAGGCGCAGCGCAAGGTCCACGCGCGGCCGGCGTTTCGTGACATCGTCCTGTGCGAAGGAGATAACGCGTTCGATGCCGAGGTTCGTCTCCGAGGCCAGCGCCAGCAGGACAACGCCCGATTCGAACGCCGTTAGGCCCGCATAGCCGACCAACACGCCGAGGGGGCCCGTGGCTTCACGGCAAAGTGCATCGAGGGTGCCAAGAGCCGTCAGCCACTCTTCCGAGCGTATCTCCGCCGCTGGCTCCTCCAGCGCGCGGTCGACATCCGCCTCGCCCACATACAGTCCGCGAAAGTCATCTTCCCCCGCGGGGACGCCACTCTCCCTGAGCCGCTGAACCTCAAGCCCCAGGAGCTGGCGCATGAACTCGATCCCACGAAAGACGGGGTCGGCTATCACCGTCATTGCATGGCAACCGTGGCCGGTTGGGGAGCCTGCAGGAAGTAGAAGTGGCCGTACTGTAGCCGCCCCGCGAGCGTGTTGAACGCCACCGGGAAGCCGCGGAACCAGAACAGGAACTGTTGCGCCGTTGAAGACCAATCGAAGACCGCGGAGACCGTCGCTGGCAGTGATTCAGGCGTTTGCGCTCCGCCTGTCCAATGCGCGCCCGTGGCCCCGGTGCCAACCTGTAGCGCGCCACCTGGCTGATTGAACGCGAACGTCCCGCCAGTCATCGCGACGGAGCCCGCCACCGTAGCCTGGAAAAAGTAGTGGTGGCCGCCTTCGATGCTCGAAAGCGTGTTGAACGCCGCCGGAAAGCCCCGGAACCAGAACGCGAAGCGCTGCCCCGCGTTGTCCCATTCGAAAACCGCGCTCACCGTCGGCGGAAGCGAGTCGGGCGGCTGGGCGGCGCCGAACCAGGTCACATCGGAGGCGCCCGCCACGAACGAGGCCGATGTACGGGTGAAGAGCTGGAGCGCGTTTTCGCCAGCAACGACCGTCGCTGTTTTCCCCGCCAGCACACCGTTGATAAAGAGTTCCACTTCGCCCGGCGCCCGCCGCAAGAAGCTGCCATCCGCCACCTCGAAGCTGAAGGCGCCACTGCTGACGGTTGCGACGGAGGGCGCGGTGAGCACCGCTTGGCCAGCCGCTTTCACCGTGACGATCGCGCCATTCGGCGCCGGCTGCCCGTTCAGCATCGCCGTCCCCGTAAACCGCACCGGTATGGAGATCACGGTGTCGGTGAACGCGAGGGTGTTCGAATCTCCATACCCGGGGGTGCTGGCGACAAGATACAGCCTCGTGAACGGCGCAAGGTTCGCGGGGATGACCACCTTCAGCGATGTCGGTGTGACGTTGCTGACGGTCAACGCAGTGACACCATCGGCCGTCATCGTCGTCGGCTGAGCGGCGGGTGGCGCGACGAAGCCATAGCCGCTGACCGTGACCGTAACCGGCAATGGGCCGCCGCCCTCGATTCCCGCGGGCGAAATCGCGCTGATGATGGGCGTACCCACCTGCCCGGCAACCGCAGCGGGCGCATTGCGCTGCGTCGTCGTTCCGTCTCCCAGCTGCCCGTTGAAGTTGTCGCCCCAGCAGCGGACGCCGCCGCCGAACGTGACGGCGCACGTGTGAAACGTGCCAGAGGCGATGATACGGATGCCCGATTCCATGTCCTTGACCGCGGCCGGGGTCTGGCGGGAGACGGTTGTACCATCGCCGAGCTGGCCATACTCGTTCCAGCCCCAGCAGCGCGCCCCGCCAGAAGTGGTGGTGATGCACGTGTGTGCGAACCCGCCGGAAATACCCACCGCACCGGCGAGGCCGACCACCGCCACCGGTGAGAGTGCACAATCGGTGGAACCCGAGGCTGCTCGGGCCGCGCGAGGTGGAGTTGATGCCCATGGCGGCGTTGGCTGGCCGCTTCGCAACGCGGTGGAGCCGCAGGCCGTTCCCCCAATCGCGCCGAGCTGCCCGAACCCGTTCGAGCCCCAACAGGCGACGGCCCCCGCCGTCACGGCGCAGCTGTGGAAGCTGCCACCCGTGACCGCGTTGGGACTCGCGATGCCGGAAACCGAAACCGGCGACGCGCTATCGATGCGTGACCCATTGCCGAGCTGGCCATAGCTGTTCGCGCCCCAGCACTTGAGCGGGTGCGTCACCAGCTGGCCCGTCCCTTCCGTCGCCACGGCGCAGTTGTGGTCGCCGCCCGCGACCAGGGAGCTCGCGCCCGAGGCGAGCCCGGTGACATCGCGGGCTGTCTTCGAACAGGCGTAGACCACCGTCGTACCGCACGAATCACTGCTGGCGCCGCCGAGTTGGCCCGAGCCGTTATATCCCCAGCACTTCACGGCCCCTGTGGTCGTGGTCGCGCACGTGTGGAAGTTCCCGGCGGCGACGTTCACGATCCCCGTGAGGTTGGGCACGAGGGTCGGCGCGGATCGGTCGTTCGTCGTGCCATCGCCGAGCTGCCCGGAGCCATTCTGCCCCCAGCACTTGACCGTGCCATCGGCCAGCACCGCGCAGGTGTGGTAGGCGCCTGTGCTGATACCGGCCACGTTCGTGAGGCCGGGCACTGGTGTTGGCGATGTCGCGCGCGCGGGAGTCGGTGGCGGCGATACGGAGCCCAGTTGGCCAAATTCGTTTTGGCCCCAGCACGCTGCGTTTCGCGTCCAGCTCAGTTCGCAGGCATGGAGTCCTCCACCGGAAGACGCACCGATGATCCCGTCCGTAACAACGAACGAAAGCGAGGCCGATTGCCCACCGCCGGGCGATGGATTCGAGACCACGATCAAGCCCTGTCCAGGAACGGCGAGGTCGGAGCCAAGGAGCTGAACGACGACCTCCGTGGTGCTGATGAAGGTGGTCGCTCGTGGGCTGTCACGGAAGGTTGCTGTTGCCCCGGAAACGAACAACGAACCGCGCACAATGACCCCGAACGCCAGGCCGTCCGCCTGGTGCGTTCGCGGGGCGAGACCCGTCGCGATCGGGACAGGGTTCGTGATCGTGAAGGGGAGGGCGTTCGACGCGCCACCACCCGGAGCGGGGTTGACGACGGTTATGAGGGCGGCGCCGGCGGCCACGATGTCCGACGCTGGAATGGTTGCGGATAGGAGCGTGCTACTTGAGAACCCGGTTGAACGAATCGAACCATTCCAGAGAACGACAGAACCGGGCACGAACCCGCTGCCAGAAACGAGCAGGCTGACCGCGGAGCCGCCGCCTGCCACTGTCGTCGGGTTCAGGCCGATGACCACGGGGAGGGGATTCTTCGCGGTGAAGGTGAGCGTCACGGAGACGCCGCCGCCCGGGCCAGGGTTCGACACCTGGACGGATGCGAGCCCGGACGAGGCCAAATCTCCGGCGGTGAGGACGGCGGTGATCTGGAGGGCGCTAACGAACGTTGTCGAACGCGGACTGCCGTTCCAGAGGACGACGCTGCCGAGCGGGCCTGGTACGAAGTTCGTGCCGTTGACCGTCAGCGTGAGACCGGGCGCCCCGACCTGGGCCTCGCCTGGGCTGATTGACGTGGCCGTCGGGACGGGGTTTGTGACTATGAACGGGATGCTGTTGGAGGTACCACCCCCCGGCGCGGGATTGAAAACCGTGACGGGGAAGAAGCCCGCATTGGCGAGGTCCGACGTCAGGACAGTAAACGAAAGGGTGGTCGTGTTGATGAAGGTCGTCGCACGGTCGACGTCGTTCCAGCGGACGACGGAGCCCGCGTAGTAATCATCGACGAAGCGCTGCCCCGTCAAGGTGACGACGAATCCGGGGGCGCCTCGCGGGGACGACGTTACCGAAAGGGCCGTGATGAGAGGGACAGGGTTATTCACAACAAAGTTGACTGTGTTCGATTGAATGCTGCCGTTCACGACCTTTACGGGCGCATTGTGGGCGTAGGCGACATGCGCGTCGGACACCGCCGCAGTTAGCGTCGTCACGTTGACGAACGTGGTGATGAGCGGCTCGGCGTCGAAATAGACCTCGTCCCCGGGAGAAAAATTGGTGCCGTGGACTGTCAGCGTGAAGCCAGGGTCCCCCACCGTCGCTGAATTTGGAGCTATGTCTGCCACCGTGATCGTCGTGATGCTGAAGGTTAGGGCGCCCGAGATGCCGCCCCCGGGAGCCGGGTTGAACGCGGTGACCAGCGCCGTGCCCGACGACGCGACATCGGCGGCCGATATGGTAGCGCGCACGAGACCCGAGTTCAAAAAAACGGTTGGGCGGTTTGCGCCATTCCAGCGAACAACCGTGTCGGCAACGAAACCTGAACCTGAGACATCGAGTGTGAAGTTTGACGACCCCGCCAGGGCGGATGGCGGCGCGAGCGAGGAGAGCACGGGAACGGGGTTGTTCACGGCGAAGGAGATAGTTGGGGTCAGAAGGGCTCCCCGTCGGGCGCCCAGGGTGGCGACGTGTGCCGTTGCGATGGCGGGGGCGGGCACCGTTGCGTTGAGCGTGGTGGCATTCAGGAAAGTTGTCGCGAGGACAGCGCTATCAAACATGATTTGGTCACCGGGTGCGAAGCCGACGCCGGTTGCCGTGAGAAGGAAGGACGCACCGCCAACGAGAACGAAGGGCGGGGACGCGGCAACGACGGCAAGGGCCGTGATGGGGAAGCCGACGATGTTCGAGGGGCCGCCGCCAGGGGAGGGGTTGAAGACGCCGACATTGGCGCTCCCAGCGGAGGTGAACTCGGTGGCGGGAATGGCGACGCTGAGCTTCGTTGGGCTGATGTAGGTGGTGGGATAGGGGGCGCCGTTCCAACGACTGGAGCTATCGGAAACGAATCCCGAGCCATTCACCTGGATAGCGAGCGCGCCCGAGCCGACCGCCGTGCCCGGCGGGTTGAGCGACGTGATAACGGGCGCCGGATTGAGAACGGGGAACGGGAAGACGTTCGAGGTCCCGGCGACGCCGGTCACGGTGATGTTCGCGGTGGCGGCAGTGGCGAGGTCGGTGGCGAGGATAGTCGCCTGGAGGTGGACCGTATCGACGAACGTCGTGGAGCGCGGCGAGCCGTTCCAGTTCACGATCGCTATGTCATCGAAGTCGGTTCCAAAGACATCGAGAGTGAAGGCGGGGCCACCGCGGAGGCCGGAGGCCGGGGTGGTAGCGCTTATCACTGGCGGCGGAATGGCGCCGACGTCCCTTGGCGCAGTGGCGCAGAGGTTGCCGCCACACAGTTCGGGCCCAATGGACCCGAGTTGGCGCAGCGTATTCGCGCCCCAGCATTTTGTGACACCCGTGAGCATCTGGACGCAGGCGGAAGCGGCGCCGACGGAGATGCCCTGGACACCGGAAGTCAAGCCTGAGACCTGGACCGGGTTGAATCCGCCGGGACCGGCTGGGGGGCCATCACCAAGCTGACCAAGCGTATCTGTCCCCCAGCACTTCACGGAGAGGTTGGCGAAGAGGAGGCAACTCGTGCGTCCCCCGGTGGCGATTGAGGCGGTAGCTGTGCCAGCGCCTGTGACATCCTGGAAGTTGCGGGCGCAGGGGGTGCCGAAACAATCGTCGACGCTCGCGAATCCGACCTGGCCGTCGGTGTTCTTACCGGCACAACGCGCAGCGCCGCCCGCGAGGATCGCGCATGTCACGCCGTCACCCGCGGCGATGGCGCGAACGGGGCTGCAGGAAAGGATGCACACGGGCGAGTTCGTCGACACGGTGCCGGCGTTGCCGAACTGGCCGAGGCTGTTGTTCCCGGTGCACCAAGCGGACCCGCTTGTATAGGCGACGAAGCAGGTGTGGTTCTTACCAGCGGAGACCTGGTCCACGCCGAGGCCCTGGAACCCGGAGACGAAGGTCGGCGGAGCGCTCACCGGGCTACTGCCGATGCCCAGCTGGCCCGAATCGGCGCGGCCCCAGCATTTCACCGTGCTGTCGCTGAGGACAGCACAGGCGTGGCCGCCGCCCGCCGTGATCTGCACAGCCGGGAGTCCAAGGAAGACGGGCACGGGGAAACTCGCGCATGGAGTACCAACGCATGTTTCGTACGGCCCCGACGAGCCGAGCTGGCCGACGTCGTTCACACCCCAGCAGCGCACGAGCCCTGACGCCTGGAGGGCGCAGGTAAAAAAATCGCCGACGGCGAGTTGGACGGCATCCGAGAGGTCGACGAGTAGGGTTGGAGCGCTGACTGGCGAGGCGCTGCCGCCATCTTCCAGTCCGAGTTCGCCGAATCCGTTGCTTCCCCAGCACTCCACCGCGTCGTTCACGATGATCCGGCAGGCGTGGGTGAGACCCACGGCGATGGGATTGCGGAAATAGAACTTGCGCGCGTTCGAGAATCCGCTGCCCGGATTGGTCGCCGTAATAGAAATTTGCACGAACGCCGCCACGTCGGACGCTTGAACGGTCACGTTTACCTGTGTGGCGCTAAGAAAACTTGTCGGACGGTTGACGCCATTGACCTGAGCGAGCGTCCCCGGCGTGAT
>DAOTTM010000130.1:0-7998 GCA_034437915.1 Dehalococcoidia bacterium
TTTCACGTCGTTCCGCCTGTCACCCCCGTTCGTCCTGAGCCTGTCGAAGGATGAACACGCCCCTGTCCATGGTTCGAGTGTGACCGGCCCTTCGACAGGCTCAGGGCGAACGGAACCCAACACGTTGCCGTGCAAAACTCTGACGCCCAGCCGTGGGGAGGTTCGCGACGGCGACCGCCCCCACGCACCTGGCCGTAACCCGCGCGTCAGCGAGGCTTCTCGCTACTCAGGAGTCTCCTGCCGACTCCGCTCCTCCGTGTTTCCGCGAGAGTCCTTCTTCAGCTCAGCCCGAACAGCGCGTCCAGCCCCACCACCAGCCGCTCCAGCCCCATCACCTCGCGCGTGGCGGCCACAACGCCCGGCATGAACGAGTCGCGCCCCGTCGTGTCGTGACGAATCGAGAGCGTCTGCCCCAGCCCGCCGAAGATCACCTCTTGGCTCGCGACGAACCCCGGCAGCCGCACCGAGTGGATGGCGATGCCCTCGTATTCCGCCCCCCGCGCCCCCACGAGCAGCTCCCTTTCGGACTTCTTGTGGGCGAACGCCTTCGCGCGCGAAGCCGCCATCAGCTCCGCCGTCATCTTCGCCGTGCCGCTCGGCGAATCCACCTTCTGGTCGTGGTGGAGCTCGATGATCTCCGCCGATTCGAAGAAGCGCGCCGCCTGCTTTGCGAAGTGCATCATGAGGATCGCGCCGATCGCGAAGTTCGCCGCCAGCACGACACCAACCTTGCGCGCCGTGGCCTCGGATTCCAGCCATGCCACGAACTCCGGAGTTTGGCCGGTCGTCCCGATCACCAGCCGCACGTTGCGCGCCATCGCCGCCTCCGCCAGCACAGGGGTCCACGCGGCGTTCGAGAAATCGATGATCACGTCGGGCTTCGTGTCGTCGATGCAGAGGATCGCGTCCTGGTAAAGCGGCAACTCCCCAAACGTGTCCCCCACGGCCAGCGCGTCGAGGTACCCCACGGCCTCCATGCCCTCTTCCCCCGCGACCGCCTCCGCGACCTGCCGACCCATCTTCCCAGCGCCCGAAATGACAATGCGAATGCTATCCATGCCCCGGATTGTCAGCCGCTCGCGCCCGCTTGTCGATGGCACGTCGTAGGCCAAGATTGAACCGACCCCCGCCGCTCGCTAAGCTGACTAGGTCGGCGACGTGCCAACTGTGCGCTCTCAGAACTGAGCGCTCAGAACTCAGAACTCGCTTCAGGTGGTGAATCCGTGGCAAGCCCCCAGCGCCAAAGCCAGGTCGAGCGCCAGATCACGCGCTTCCGGCTGGGCCAACCCGTGGACACGCTCGACTACGTCGCCGCCGAAGAGCCCATGGAGATCCGCCTCATCTGGGAAGAGGACGGCCAGCCTCAAAGTAAGAGCATCGCCATCACCATGCGCACGCCAGGCGACGACTTCGAACTCGCTGCCGGTTTCCTCGTCGGCGAATCCGTCATCCACGGTGCGGACGACATTGTCGATATCGCCTACTGCGCCGATGCCGAGCGCGACCAGGAGTTCAACACGGTCTCCGTCACGCTACGGCCAGGCCTCGTCTTTGAAACGGTCCGCTTGGAGCGAAATTTCTACACGACGTCCAGCTGCGGTATCTGCGGCAAGGCGACCCTCGATGCGCTCGACCTCCAGGGGTGCCGCGCCATCGAATTGGGGTTCGAAGTCCTCTCCAATGTCTTGTGTTCAATGCCAGCCGGTCTCCGTGACGCCCAATCCGTTTTCGAATCCACGGGCGGCCTCCACGCTGCCGGGCTGTTTACCGCCGATGGAGTCCTGCTGGACCTGAAGGAAGACGTTGGCCGCCACAACGCCGTCGACAAGCTGATCGGCGCGCAGCTCATGGCGGGCAAGTCGCGCCTCGCTGACAGCATCCTCATGCTCAGCGGCCGCGCCAGTTTCGAACTCCTCCAAAAGGCGCTCGTCGCGCGCATCCCCGTCGTCGCCGCGGTCGGTGCGCCCTCGAGCCTCGCCGTCCAACTCGCCGAGACGTACAACATCACCCTCGCCGGCTTCGTCCACGAAACGGGATGCAACGTCTATTCGGGGCTAGAGCGTATCCTTTCTACGCCCGGCGTTCGGAGCCGCGCGGAGGCTACGGTTTGACCACCCACGCGCCCTGGGACTATGACCGCGCCCTTCACCTCGTCCGCGAACACCAACACGTGACCGGCGCCCTCCTCCCAATCCTCCACGCCCTCCTCGATGAGTTTGGCTACATCGATTCACGGGTGATCCACGACGTCGCCGAAGCTCTCAACCTCTCCCGAGCGGAGGTCGTCGGCGTCATCAACTTCTACCACGACTTCCGCCAGTCGCCGCCGGGTCGGCACGTCCTGTTGGTCTGTCGAGCGGAGGCTTGTCAGTCGATGGGCTGCGAAACGTTGTTCGACCAACTGAGGTCGCGCCTCGCCGTCGAAAACGGCGGTACTTCAGCCGATGGAGCGGTCACGCTCGAATCCGTCTACTGCCTCGGGAATTGCGCCCTCTCGCCGGCGATCATGGTGGATGGCCATCTCTATGGGCGCATGTCGCCGGACCGTGCGCTCGCGCTCGTTGGGCAGGCGACATCGTGAGCGAGCGCGTGTTCGTCCCCTGCGATGCCGCCGCCCTCTCCGTTGGCGCGGACGATGTCGCCGCCGCAATCCACCGCGAAGCAGATGCGCGCGGGTTCGACATCGACCTCATCCGCAACGGCTCGCGGGGATTGCTCTACCTCGAACCGCTCGTCGAAGTCGAACTCTTGGGCCAACGCATGGCGTACGGCCCCGTGACCGAAGCCGATGTCTCCGGTCTCTTCGACGCCGACTTCCTCAACGGTGGCGCGCACCGATTGCTCCTCGGCCCGACGGAAGAGCTGCCGCTCTTCGCCCGCCAGACCCGCCTCACCTTCGCCCGCTGCGGCATCACCGATCCGCTCTCACTCGCGGATTACATCGAACATCGCGGCTATCGCGGCCTCCAGCGCGCCCTCGAACTCACGCCCGCCGCCATCGTGGACGAAGTCGCCGAGTCCGGCCTGCGCGGACGTGGCGGCGCGGGCTTCCCCACCGGCATTAAGTGGCGCACCGTGCTGGGCGAAACCGCCGAACAGAAGTACATCGTCTGCAACGCCGACGAAGGCGACAGCGGCACCTTCGCCGACCGCATGCTCATGGAGGGCGACCCCTTCTGCCTGATCGAAGGGATGACGATCGCCGGCATCGCCGTCGGCGCGACGATGGGGTACATCTACATCCGTTCGGAGTATCCCCACGCCTTCCGTACGATGAAGGCCGCCATCGCCATCGCCCGCGAATCCGGTTACCTCGGCGCGAACGTTGCGGGCAGCGCCCACGCCTTCGATATCGATGTGCGCCTCGGCGCCGGCGCATATATCTGCGGCGAAGAGACCGCCCTCCTCGAAAGCCTCGAAGGCAAGAAGGGCGTGATCCGCCCGCGCCCGCCGCTGCCCGCGATCAGCGGCCTCTTTGGCAAGCCCACGGTCGTCAACAACGTCCTTTCGCTCGCCGCCGTCCCCTTCATCCTCGACGAGGGCGCCGCCGCCTACGCCCAACACGGGATGGGACGCTCCCGCGGGACGAACCCGGTGCAGCTCGCCGGCAACATCAAGCGCGGCGGCCTCTACGAACTCCCGTTCGGCCTCACCCTGCGCGAGGCGATTTACGATGTCGGCGGTGGCACGGCGACGGGCCGCCCCCTGCGCGCCGTCCAGGTGGGCGGCCCCCTCGGCGCCTATTTCCCCGAGAGCCTGCTGGACACGCCGCTCGACTACGAAGCGATCGCCGCCGAGAAGGGACTCCTCGGCCACGGCGGCATTGTTGTCTTCGATGACACCGTGGATATGGCGAAGCAGGCGCGTTTCGCCATGGAGTTCTGCGCCATCGAGAGCTGCGGCAAATGCACCCCCTGCCGCATCGGCTCCACGCGCGGCACGGAGGTGATCGACAAGATCATCGCCAACAACCAGCGCCTCGCCAACCTCGAACTCCTCGACGACCTCTGCAACCTCCTGACGGACGCCTCCCTCTGTCAATTGGGGGGCCTCACGCCGTACCCTGTATTGAGCGCACTACGGCACTTCCCCGAGGATTTCGACCGGCCCGCCGTGGGGACCCAGGAGAAAACATCATGACTCTCGTGAAAGAACTCGACTTCGGCACCCCGGCCCGCGCGTCAACGCAACAGGTGACACTCGAAATCGATGGCCGCGCCGTCACGGTACCCGTGGGCACGTCTGTCATGCGCGCCTCCGCCGAGCTCGGCGTCAGCGTCCCCCGCCTCTGCGCGACGGACAGCCTCGAAGCGTTTGGCTCCTGCCGCCTTTGTCTCGTCGAGATCGATGGCCGCAAGGGCACCCCCGCCTCCTGTACCACGCCCGTCGAGCCGGGGATGAAGGTGCGCACGCAGACGCCGCGCATCGCTGCCCTCCGCAAGGGCGTGATGGAACTCTACATGTCCGACCACCCCCTCGACTGCCTCACCTCTCCCGCGCATGGCGAATGCGAACTACAGGACATGGCGGGCGCCGTCGGCCTGCGCGACGTGCGCTACGGCTACGACGGCGCGAACCACCTCGCCGCCCACAAGGACGAATCGAACCCCTACTTCACCTTCGACCCCGCGGAATGCATCGTCTGCTCCCGCTGCGTGCGCGCCTGCGAAGACATCCAGGGCACCTTCGCCCTCACCGTCAAAGGACGCGGTTTCGCCTCCACGATCTCGCCCGGCGACATGCTCTTCATGAACTCCGAGTGCGTCTCCTGCGGCGCCTGCGTCCAGGCCTGCCCCACGGGCTCGCTCATCGAAAAGACCGTCATCGAACAGGGCCAGCCGGAACACAGCGTCATCACCACCTGCGCCTATTGCGGCGTCGGCTGCACCTTCAAGGCGGAGATGAAGGGCAACGACGTCGTGCGCATGGTCCCCTTCAAGGATGGCAAGGCGAACGAAGGGCACTCCTGCGTGAAGGGGCGCTTCGCCTGGGGTTATGCCACGCACAAGGAGCGCATCCTCAAGCCCATGATCCGCGCGAAAATCACCGACCCATGGCGCGAAGTGAGCTGGGACGAGGCAATCGCCTACGCCGCCTCCGAATTCAAGCGCATCCAGGCGGAGTATGGCCCGGATTCCATCGGCGGCATCACCTCATCCCGCTGCACGAACGAAGAGACCTTTCTCGTCCAGAAGATGGTCCGCGCGGCTTTCGGCAACAACAACGTCGATACCTGCGCTCGCGTCTGCCATTCGCCCACCGGCTACGGCCTCAAAGCGACGTTCGGCACCTCCGCCGGCACCCAGGACTTCGCCTCCATCGACGAGTGCGATGTCATGGTCGTGATCGGCGCGAACCCCACCGACGCCCACCCCGTCTTCGCCTCGCGCATGAAGCGACGCCTGCGCGAGGGCGCGCGCCTCGTTGTCATCGACCCGCGCCGCATCGACCTCGTGAAGACGCCGCACGTCGAAGCCGACTACCACCTTCCCCTCATGCCCGGCACGAACGTCGCCATCATCAACGCCCTCGCCCACGTCGTCGTCACCGAAGGTCTGGTCGACGAGACCTTTGTTGCCGAGCGCTGTGACCTCCCCGCCTTCAGCCGCTGGTGCGCGTTCGTCGCCGAGGAGCGCAACTCACCCGAGGCCACGGAGGCGCTCTCCGGCGTCCCCGCGGCCGATGTGCGCGCCGCCGCCCGTCTCTATGCGACCGGTGGCAACGCGGCGATCTACTACGGCCTCGGCGTCACCGAGCACAGCCAGGGTTCGACCATGGTCATGGGCATGGCCAACCTCGCCATGGCCACGGGGAACGTCGGCCGCCCCGGTGTCGGCGTGAACCCCCTCCGCGGCCAGAACAACGTCCAGGGCGCCTCCGACATGGGTTCCTTCCCCCACGAGTTCTCCGGCTACCGGCACGTCTCCGATGACGCCGTCCGCGCCGTCTTCGAAGAGGCATGGAACGTCGGCCTCAACGGCGAACCGGGCCTGCGCATCCCCAACATGTTCGACGCCGCCATCGAAGGTACCTTCATGGGCATGTACATCCAGGGCGAGGACCTCGTCCAATCGGACCCGAACACGAAACACGTCGCCGCCGGTCTCGGCGCCATGGAGTGCATCGTCGTCCAGGACCTCTTCCTCAATGAAACCGCGAGCTACGCCCACGTCTTCCTCCCCGGCTCTTCGTTCCTCGAAAAGGATGGCACCTTCACCAACGCCGAGCGCCGCATCGGACGCGTACGCAAGGTCATGCCACCCAAGTCCGGCCTCGGCGATTGGGAAGTCACGATGGCCCTCTCCGCCGCCCTTGGCTACCCCATGAACTACACCCACCCTTCCGAAATCATGGCCGAAATCGCCCGCCTCACCCCGACATTCGCGGGCGTCACCTACGAGAAGCTGGACCGTCTCGGCAGCATCCAGTGGCCCTGCAACGACAAAGCCCCCGAGGGCACGCCGGTCATGCACGCAGAAGGCTTTGCGCATGGCAAGGGCCAGTTCATGATCACGGAGTACGTCGCCACCGACGAAAAGCCCACGGACCGTTTCCCCCTCCTCCTCACCACCGGCCGCATCCTCTCGCAATACAATGTCGGCGCGCAGACTCGCCGCACGGAGAACGTCCAATGGCACGACCAAGACGTGCTCGAACTCCACCCCTGGGACGCCGAGAACCGCGGCATCAACGACGGCGACCTCGTGGCCCTCGCCAGCCGCGAAGGCGAGACCACGCTCCACGCTAAGGTCTCCGAGCGCATGCAGCCCGGCGTTGTCTACACCACCTTCCACTTCCCCGGCACAGCCGTGAACGTCATCACGACCGAGTTCGCCGACTGGGCGACCGATTGCCCCGAGTACAAGGTCACCGCCGTCCAGGTGCGCAAGGCCTACCACGAGTCCGAATACCAGGCCACCTACACCAAACAGCGCGCCGCCACGACCCGCCTCCCCGCGGTGCCAACGTCATGACACTCCTGCTCCCCTCGCCCGCGAGGCACGAGTCGGGAGAGGGGCTGGGGGTGAGGGCCGGATGCCGGGCGTCGAAAGCGGGATCGCCACACGCACTACCGGTGCCGACGTTGATTTCACAGGACGGACCGCACTGATGGAACCATCCGTCATGGTCCACAAAGCCAACCAAATTGCCATCTTCTTCGCCAGCTACCCCCGCGAAGAAGCCGTAGCCGGTTTCGCCGACCATCTCCAGAAGTTCTGGGAACCGCGCATGCGCCGCCAGATCATCGAATACGTCCACGACGGCGGAGTGGGCCTCCACGAAATCATCCCCGACGGCGTCGCCCGCCTGAAGTAAAGCCCGCGACTTCGCCCGCCTCCCAACGCAAACCTCCAGTTATCAGCCACGCGGGGCACGAAGTCGCCCACCACGAACCGGACCAGGTCGCCCGCTCGATCGACATGTTCATGCGCCACGGCGTCATCACCGGGGCGATGCTGATGGAGCGCGTTGTGGCCGCCGGCCTCGCGCCGAGGTAGCGGTCCGCTCGAGATGATGGACGATACGTTGCGCCGTTGTGAAGTCGCAGCGGGCCTCGCGCCGAGGTAGCGGTCCGCTCAGGGAAGCCCGGAAACATTCACAGGAACCGGGCTGTGGGTCGGTGAGTGGTGCCCCAGTTGGCCCGAAGCGGTCTCGGCGCGCTACAGCGTGCGCTTCAACGGTCTGGGCGCCGTCGCGCTGACACGTCTCGACGTGCTCGACGGCGAGATCAGAGACGCTGCTCGCCCGGGAGTCCGTCCTCAATGTCGTGAAGCCGAACTACGAAGAACTTCCCGGCTGGCTCGCCCCCACGAGAGCGCGGGCGCAATGCTGAGCTGAGCGCGGGAGAGGTCCATGGTCTCGGTGAGATTCAGCGTCGGGAACATCTCGCGCAGGGAGAGGAGTTGCAAGGTGACGGTGTGTTGGCCACCAGCGCTCTGCACGGCGACAACTCGTCCCGCCACCGCGCTGGAACCCGTGTTGATCAGCACGGTCCCG